>NZ_JAFCWW010000022.1:0-84955 GCF_049897765.1 Pseudomonas sp. TWP3-2
TGCTTTCTCCCGTAGGACGTATGCGGTATTAGCGTTCCTTTCGAAACGTTGTCCCCCACTACCAGGCAGATTCCTAGGCATTACTCACCCGTCCGCCGCTGAATTCAGGAGCAAGCTCCTGTCATCCGCTCGACTTGCATGTGTTAGGCCTGCCGCCAGCGTTCAATCTGAGCCATGATCAAACTCTTCAGTTCAAACATCTTTGGGTTTTTAAGAAACCCTAAACTTGGCTCAGCAATCGTTGGTTACATCTTTGATTTCTCGCGGAGTAACTTGTGATGCTGATAATCTTGTTGACTATCAGTCTGACTCCACAAGCACCCACACGAATTGCTTGATTCAGTTGTTAAAGAGCGGTTGGTTAAGATCTTTCGTCTCAACCGAGGCGCGCATTCTACAGCAGCCTCATTTGCTGTCAAGTGATTATTTTCAGAAGTTTTCGAAGAATTCTTCAACAACTTCAACCACTTGCGCTTCCGATCTCTCGTCAGCGGGAGGCGAATTCTACAGCGTTACACGCTGCTGTCAACACCTCTTTTTCAGCCACTTCCCAACTTCGATAAACTGAAGCCCTGCACTGCCGAAACCTACGCAACTCATTGAATCTCAAGGAGTTTTCCGTTTCGACTGCGCCGGAAGTGGGGCGAATTATAGACGTCTGGAATCTGCCGTCAACCCCTAATTTCGTTTCTCTTTCAATAACTTGCAGATTGGTCAAAAGACAACCAGCCCTATCTATATAGAAGACACCAAACAGCCCCCTCTATATAGAAGCACCGTCATAGCACCCCACCTTCTTTCAACGCAGCCACTGCACCAGCCCCCAAACCCAGCACCCGCTGCAACACTTCAAGGGTATGCTCACCCAATAAAGGAGGAGCACGAAGATACTCGACCGGCGTTTGCGACAGCCGAATCGGACTCGCCACCTGCGGCACCATCCCCGCCAACGGGTGTGGCATTTCAATCGCCAGACCGCGCGACTGCACCTGCGGATCAGCAAACACTTGCGAAAGATCGTTGATAGGCCCACACGGCACGCCCGCCTGCTCCAACTGAGCGACCCACTCGGCCGTGGTCTTGAACACAGTTGCCTGACGAATCAGCGGAATCAGCGTCGCCCGGTTCGCCACCCGCAGCTTGTTAGTCGCAAAGCGCGGATCATCTGCCCACTGCGGCTGCCCCGCCACTTCGGCAAACTTGCGGAACTGGCCGTCATTACCCACGGTAAGGATGAAATCGCCGTCAGCCGTAGGAAAGTCCTGATACGGGACGATGTTCGGATGAGCGTTGCCCAAACGCGTCGGCGCATTGCCCGTAGTCAGGTAGTTCATCGCCTGATTGGCCAGGCAAGCAACCTGAACGTCCAGCAATGCCATATCTATATGTTGCCCGCCGCCATCGTGATCACGATGCGCCAAAGCCGCCAGAATCGCGACCGTCGAGTACAGACCGGTAAGAATGTCGGTCAGTGCTACACCAACCTTCACCGGCCCCGCGCCCTCATCACCCTCAGGACGACCGGTCAGACTCATCAACCCGCCCAGCCCCTGAATCATGAAGTCATAACCGGCGCGCTTGGCATACGGCCCGGTCTGACCGAAACCAGTGATCGAGCAGTAGATCAGATTCGGATTGATCGCCTTCAGCGACTCGTAATCCAACCCATAAGCCGCCAGACCGCCAACCTTGAAGTTCTCGATCAGGATGTCCGACTTGGCCGCCAGCTCGCGCACCAGCTTCTGCCCCTCGGGACGCGTGAAGTCGATGGTCACCGATTGCTTGTTACGGTTGGCCGACAGGTAATAGGCGGCCTCAGTAGTATTCTCGCCGTAAGCGTCTTTAAGGAAGGGCGGCCCCCAGGCACGAGTGTCGTCGCCGTTACCGGGGCGCTCAACCTTGATCACCTCGGCCCCAAGGTCGGCGAGGATCTGGCCGGCCCAAGGCCCGGCCAGTACTCGCGATAAATCCAGTACCCGCAGATGCGACAGCGCGCCCATGGTCGCTCTCCTGTTAGTAGAACGCCTGCAGACCGGTTTGCGCACGGCCAAGGATCAGCGCGTGAACGTCGTGCGTACCTTCATAGGTATTCACCACTTCCAGGTTGACCAAGTGACGCGCCACGCCGAATTCGTCGGAGATGCCGTTACCGCCCAACATGTCGCGAGCCATGCGCGCGATGTCCAGCGACTTGCCGCAGGAATTACGCTTCATCATCGAAGTGATTTCAACAGCAGCGGTGCCCTCATCCTTCATACGACCCAGACGCAGGCAACCTTGCAGGGCCAGCGTGATCTCGGTCTGCATGTCTGCCAGCTTCTTCTGGATCAACTGTGTCGCGGCCAATGGACGACCGAACTGCTTGCGATCGAGGGTGTACTGGCGAGCGGTGTGCCAGCAGAACTCGGCAGCGCCCAGCGCTCCCCAGGAAATGCCATAACGTGCGGAGTTGAGGCAGGTGAACGGGCCTTTCAAACCACGCACGTCCGGGAAGATGTTCTCTTCCGGCACAAATACGTTGTCCATCACGATCTCACCGGTGATCGAGGCGCGCAGGCCGACCTTGCCATGAATCGCCGGAGCGCTGAGGCCTTTCCAGCCTTTTTCCAATACGAAGCCACGGATGTCGCCGGCATCATCTTTGCCCCAGACCACGAACACGTCGGCGATCGGGCTGTTGGTAATCCACATCTTGGCGCCGGTCAGGCTGTAGCCGCCTTCGACCTTGCGTGCACGAGTAATCATCGCCCCCGGGTCGGAACCGTGATCAGGCTCTGTCAGACCGAAGCAGCCAATCCACTCGCCGGACGCAAGTTTCGGCAGGTATTTCTGTTTCTGAGCCTCAGTGCCGAATTCATTGATCGGCACCATGACCAGCGAAGACTGCACGCTCATCATCGAGCGATAGCCGGAATCAACGCGCTCCACTTCGCGGGCAATCAGACCGTAGCTCACGTAATTGAGACCGCTGCCACCGTACTGCTCAGGAATGGTCGCGCCCAACAGGCCGACTTCACCCATTTCGCGGAAGATCGCCGGGTCAGTCTTTTCATGGCGGAAAGCTTCGAGCACACGCGGCGCAAGCTTCTGCTGAGCGAACTGCTCGGCAGTGTCGCGGATCATGCGCTCTTCTTCGGTGAGCTGTTGATCCAGCAGCAGGGGATCGATCCAGTTGAAGCTAGCTTTGCCGGCCATGAGTGAGTCCTCGCAAATCGGGTGAATAAACGTGGCATTGATCCTAGGCGCGGTTCGCCGTCGCGGCAAACGAGGATTTCGCATCCTGTTGTGCTAATTTCTCACTCCGAAACGTCGCCAAGTGCCAGCTATGCGATGTATTAGTGAGGTGGACGTACATGCGCAGAAAGATACCCAGCACCACGGCCCTGATTAGTTTTGAAGCGGCCGCTCGCCACGAGAGCTTCACCAAGGCTGCCGAAGAACTCTCCCTCACCCAAGGCGCAATTTGCCGACAAATCGCCAGCCTTGAGGACTTCCTCAGCGTGGAACTGTTCCGACGCTCGCGACGCGGTGTGAAGCTGACCGAAGCCGGACTTTCCTACAGCCGTCGGGTCGCCACTCAACTGGACGCTGTCGAGCGCGACACGCTTTCAGTGATGGGCCAGCAAGGCGCCAATGTGATCGAACTGGCGGTGGTGCCGACCTTTGGCACCCAATGGCTGCTGCCACGACTCAAGGATTTCCAGCTCAAGCACCCGGAAGTAACGGTCAACCTGACCAACCGTACGCGCCCCTTCCTGTTCGCCGACACCGAGTTCGATGCGGCGATCTATTTTGGTGACGCGGATTGGTCGGGTACCGAATCCCACAGACTGATGGGAGAGAATCCGATGCCGGTATGCAGCCCCGTCCTACTTGGCGACAGGACGCATCTGACAGCGGAGCAGATTGCCGAACTACCGCTCCTGCAACAAACCACCCGCCCCTACGCCTGGCGCCAGTGGTTCAACTCGCAACAGTTGAATATCCCCCGCGACATGACAGGCCCGCGCTACGAGCTATTCTCCATGCTGGCCCAAGCGGCCATGCACGACATGGGCGTTGCGTTGATCCCGCCGTTCCTGATTCAGCGCGAATTGGCCGAGAAACGCCTGGTGGTTGCCAACCCGAATGCGCTGTCCAGCATCAAGGCGTATTACCTGATGATTCCGGAGCGAAAAGTCGAATCAGCGTCACTCAAGGCATTTCGCGACTGGCTGGTGAATCAGGCACACAGCTACAACCCAGAAGACTAAAGGCTTGCGACAATACTTAACCCGGTAGTCAGAACATTCAAAGCCCTACAGATATAACTATTTGTCGCAAATCAGAAGACTGTATCCAAAAGTCGTACAGACGTCCCACAAGCGCCTGGCGACGTGGCTTTGCGCCTTGATCAACGACTCATTACTGCCTATTCACGCCACCGATGCGAAAAATTTCAATAACCAGCCAAAATCCATACAGAGCACGGCCTGTAAGGGATTAAGCCGGTCATCTGCGACATTCGGTCACGGCATGACTTGTAGTTAATTTTCCGTCACCCGTCATAATCCCTTGAAGGGCTGAAAGTTCGCCTGCAAAATGCCGCGCCCCGCCCTGATTTGGCGGGATCGTGCTGATCGGCCGCCCCAGTCGCACCATCCGCAGTGCCTGGGTTTACTCAATAAGATCACGCAGGAGATTTGACGTGCACATTGGTGTTCCTCTCGAAACCCAGACAGGTGAAACGCGGGTTGCTGCAACCCCGGAAACCATCAAAAAGCTGATCGGCCAAGGTCATCAGGTCACAGTGCAAAGCGGCGCCGGCATCAAGGCCAGTGTTGTCGACAGTGCCTATGAGGCGGCAGGCGCAACCATTGGCAGCGCCAACGATGCGTTTGGTGCCGAGCTGATTCTCAAAGTGGTTGCCCCGAGCGACGCCGAACTGCCGCTAATCAAGCGCGGTGCCGTGCTGGTGGGCATGCTCAATCCGTTCAGCAATGAAACCATCGCCAAACTGGCCGAGTGCGGGATCACCGCGTTCGCCCTGGAAGCGGCGCCACGCACTTCGCGGGCGCAGAGCCTCGATGTGTTGTCGTCGCAGGCAAACATCGCCGGCTATAAGTCGGTGCTGTTGGCCGCCCACTACTATCCGCGTTTCATGCCGATGCTGATGACCGCTGCGGGCACTGTGAAAGCGGCGCGCGTGCTGATTCTCGGCGCGGGCGTGGCCGGATTGCAGGCGATTGCCACGGCGAAACGTCTGGGCGCAGTCATCGAAGCGTCCGACGTGCGTCCGGCCGTGAAGGAGCAGATCGAATCCCTCGGCGCCAAGTTCGTCGACGTGCCGTACGAAACCGATGAAGAGCGCGAATGCGCCGTCGGTGTCGGCGGTTACGCGCGGCCGATGCCGGCGAGCTGGATGCAACGTCAGGCGCTGGCGGTGCACGAACGCGCCAAGCAGGCCGATATCGTCATCACCACCGCACTGATCCCGGGCCGCAAGGCACCGACGCTGCTCAGCGCGGAAACCGTGGCGCAGATGAAACCCGGTTCGGTGGTCATTGACCTGGCAGCCGCGCAGGGCGGCAACTGCCCGCTGACCGTGGCTGATCAGGTGGTGATCGAGAACGGCGTGACCATCATCGGCCCGACCAATCTTGCCGGTGAAGTCGCCGCAGACGCTTCGGCGCTGTACGCACGCAACCTGCTGGACTTCCTGAAACTGGTATTCACCAAAGAAGGCCAGTTTGAAGTGAACCTCGAAGACGACATCGTCGCCGCGTGCCTGATGTGCCGCGACGGCCAAGTCATCCGCAAAAACGCCTAAGCAGGGATTCAGAAGATGGAAGAGCTTATCTCCCCCGGTATCTACAACCTGATCATCTTCGTGCTGGCGATTTATGTCGGTTACCACGTGGTCTGGAACGTTACGCCTGCGCTGCACACGCCGCTGATGGCAGTGACCAACGCCATTTCGGCGATCGTGATCGTCGGCGCGATGCTCGCAGCCGCGCTGACGGTTACGCCGCTGGGCAAAACCATGGGCACCCTCGCCGTGGCGCTCGCTGCGGTCAACGTGTTCGGTGGCTTTCTGGTCACCCGCCGCATGCTTGAGATGTTCAAGAAGAAAGCCCCGAAAGTAAAAGAAGAGGCGCCGAAGTAATGAGCATGAATCTCGTCACGACGCTCTACCTGATCGCGTCGATCTGCTTCATCCAGGCCCTCAAAGGCCTGTCGCACCCGACCACCTCACGCCGCGGCAACCTGTTCGGCATGCTCGGCATGGGTCTGGCGATTATCACTACGGTGGGCCTCATCTATAAGCTCGGAGCTGAGCTGGCTACTGCCGGCATCGGTTACGTGATTGTCGGCCTGCTGGTCGGCGGCACTGCCGGTTCGATCATGGCCAAACGTGTGGAAATGACCAAGATGCCGGAACTGGTCGCCTTCATGCACAGCATGATCGGCCTCGCGGCGGTGTTCATCGCCATCGCTGCCGTGGTTGAGCCGCAGTCGCTGGGCATCGTCAAACACTTGGGCGACGCGATTCCGGCGGGCAACCGTCTGGAACTGTTCCTTGGCGCGGCGATTGGTGCAATTACCTTCTCCGGTTCGGTGATCGCCTTCGGCAAGCTCTCGGGCAAGTACAAGTTCCGTCTGTTTCAGGGCGCACCGGTACAGTTTGCCGGTCAGCACAAGCTGAATGCGGTGCTCGGTCTGGCGACGCTGGCGCTCGGCCTGACCTTCATGTTCACCGGCAACCTCACCGCGTTCGCGCTGATGCTGGCACTGGCGTTCGTGATGGGCGTGCTGATCATCATCCCGATTGGTGGCGCGGACATGCCGGTGGTGGTGTCGATGCTCAACAGCTACTCGGGCTGGGCTGCGGCGGGGATTGGTTTCTCGCTGAATAACTCGATGCTGATCATCGCTGGTTCGCTGGTGGGTTCGAGCGGTGCGATCCTCTCGTACATTATGTGCAAGGCGATGAACCGTTCGTTCTTTAATGTGCTGCTCGGTGGTTTCGGCAACACCGTGGATGCTGGCCCGGCCGGCGCGAAAGAAGCGCGTCCGGTGAAATCCGGTTCGGCTGACGACGCGACCTTTCTGCTGACCAACGCTGACACCGTGATCATCGTTCCGGGCTATGGCCTGGCGGTGGCGCGGGCACAGCACGCGCTGAAAGAGCTGACCGAGAAACTGACCCATCGTGGCGTGACCGTGAAGTATGCGATCCACCCGGTGGCCGGTCGCATGCCCGGACACATGAACGTATTGCTGGCCGAGGCCGAGGTGCCGTACGACCAGGTGTTCGAGATGGAAGACATCAACTCCGAATTCGGTCAGGCCGACGTGGTGCTGGTGCTCGGCGCCAACGACGTGGTCAACCCCGCGGCGAAGAACGATCCGAAATCGCCGATTGCCGGCATGCCGATTCTCGAAGCGTTCAAGGCCAAGACCATCATCGTCAACAAGCGCTCGATGGCCAGCGGCTATGCCGGTCTGGACAACGAACTGTTCTACCTGGACAAGACCATGATGGTGTTCGGCGACGCGAAAAAAGTCATCGAAGACATGGTCAAAGCAGTCGAGTAAATTTCGCCCGCAATGCCCAACGCCCCGACTCGTCGGGGCGTTTTTGTTTACGCAAATTGCCGGACAATTTGCCGCGTTGTTACCGATCCGGTAATGGTGTTTTACTTGAAACCCGCTGAATAGACGCCTCGTTTGCGACCTTGGTAGCGGGACAGGCGCCCGTCCAATTCACTAGACTGCGCATCCTGCTACTCGCTACCCGAGATAAACATCCATGTACCGTGACCGTATTCGCCTGCCTTCGTTGTTGGACAAAGTGATGAGCGCCGCCGACGCCGCAGCTCTGATTGAGGACGGCATGACCGTCGGCATGAGCGGCTTCACCCGCGCCGGCGAAGCCAAAGCCGTGCCCCATGCGCTGGCCGAGCGAGCCAAGGTCACGCCGCTGAAGATCACTTTGATGACCGGCGCCAGCCTCGGTAACGACCTCGACAAGCAACTGACCGAGGCCGGCGTGCTGTCGCGGCGCATGCCGTTCCAGGTCGACAGCACTCTGCGCAAGGCAATCAACGCCGGCCAAGTGATGTTCATCGACCAGCATCTGTCGGAAACCGTCGAGCAACTGCGCAATCAGCAATTGAAGCTGCCGGACATCGCGGTGATCGAAGCAGTGGCGATCACCGAGCAAGGTCATATCGTACCGACCACCTCCGTGGGCAACTCGGCGAGCTTCGCGATTTTCGCCAAACAAGTGATCGTCGAGATCAACCTGGCGCACAACGCCAACCTCGAAGGCCTGCATGACATCTATATCCCGACCTACCGCCCGACTCGCACGCCGATCCCGCTGGTAAAAGTCGACGACCGTATCGGCAGCACCGCGATCCCGATTCCGCCGGAGAAGATCGTCGCCATCGTCATCACCCAGCAGCCGGACTCGCCATCCACCGTGTCAGCGCCAGATGCCGATACCAACGCCATCGCCGATCACCTGATCACCTTCTTCAAACAGGAAGTCGACGCCGGGCGCATGACCAACAAGCTCGGCCCGTTGCAGGCCGGCATCGGCAACATCGCTAACGCGGTGATGTGTGGCCTGATCGATTCACCGTTCGAAGACCTGACCATGTACTCCGAAGTGTTGCAGGACTCCACCTTCGACCTGATCGATGCCGGCAAGCTGAGCTTCGCTTCGGGCAGCTCGATCACGTTGTCGGAACGACGCAACACTGACGTGTTCGGCAATCTGGAGAAGTACAAAGACAAACTGGTGCTGCGCCCGCAGGAGATTTCCAACCATCCGGAAGTCGTCCGGCGGCTGGGCATCATTGGTATCAACACTGCACTGGAGTTCGACATCTACGGCAACGTCAACTCGACCCACATCTGCGGCACGCGGATGATGAACGGCATCGGCGGCTCGGGCGACTTCGCGCGCAATGCGCATCTGGCGGTGTTTGTGACCAAGTCGATTGCCAAGGGTGGCGCGATTTCCAGCGTGGTGCCAATGGTCAGCCATGTTGACCATACCGAGCATGACGTCGACATTCTGGTGACCGAGGTTGGCCTGGCGGATCTGCGTGGACTGGCTCCGCGCGAACGCGCCCGCGTGATCATCGATAATTGCGTGCACCCGGACTATCGCCAGGCGCTGAATGATTACTTCACAGCGGCTTGCGCGATTGGCGGGCACACCCCGCACATCCTGCGTGACGCGCTGAGCTGGCACATCAATCTGGAAGAGACCGGGCGCATGCTTAAGGTCTGATTCACACAGATATCCCGCTGACGCAAACACAGTTTTATCAGTGGGATATCGCAAAGCTTCTTTCTTGGCAAAAACTGTACTGCTGTACCGGTCATTTCCTACAGACTCTGCCCACATATCTTGGTTAATTCGCCAAAAACGCACCACTTGAGGGCAGACAGGTACAGTTTGCACAATTTCGACCCGTACACCCCCTATAAACAGTTAACTGCTCACTCACAATACAGGTGAACTGTATCTAGAGAGTCTGGCCAAACGAGAGGATCATGGGCACCAGTCAAACCACTACCTGATCCCGCCACAAGCGGAAGGATGTCAACCATGGAACGTACACTCAGTTCCGAACTGTTCTTCGAAGACACTGCAGCAAAAACCCAGGCTTCCATGCCTTTGCGCGTTATCGCCAACCTGATGCTGTGGCAGCGCCGCATCTCCAGCCGCCATCAACTGGCTCGTCTGGATTCGCGTCTGCTGGCTGATGCCGGGATTAGCGAAGCACAACGCTACGAAGAGCTGAGCAAGCCGTTCTGGCGCTAAACAGCGTCGCTGGCTCTGGTCGTCAGACCCACCGCCAGCACCCGAATTGAACAAACAAAACCCGTCGTGGGAAACCGCGACGGGTTTTGTCGTTTCAGAGGTCTGGAAGCGCGAAGCAAGCACTCAAGAGAGCTGACAGATACAGTTTCCGGATGAGTGATATCAATAGGTACAGTTAAGAATCTTGGATTCATTCGGCATTTCAGCGCTGTGCGAACTGCACAGAGCAGCCTAATATTCATTCAGTAAGTGGCGAATGCTGCGCCGATGGCGTCTGACTCCCAGACACCGTGCCACCTCTCAAAACGGTTTATCCACAGGAGTTATCCCATGACACGTCTTCGCCTGCTCAGCGCCGCTGCCCTGTTGGCCGTGGCTGCCAACGCCAGCGCCACCAGCTTCATCGTTACCACCGACTCTATCGTCGGCGCTCTGAAAGCTTCCTCGGACGCAACCTCTGACGTGACCTCGTCGTTCCGTGACGACAAAATCGTACTCGCCGCCCGAGATGACGCTGCCAGCTTCGTCGCAAGCGAAGGCGAGATCCGTGGCGTGAAACTCGAAAGCGCACTGGATCACATCCGCCACCAGGCGCCACAATTGAACGCGACCGATGCGCAGTTGGCCCAAGCCATTCTGACTATCTGAATCGGCGCATGACGGGGCACGCTCGGTCGTGTCCCGATGTTTCGGCGCTGGCTCTGGCCCGGGCATTACGCTAGCCTTGCGGCTTGCCAACTGTTGCCGAGTCCCATGCGTTTTCTTTCAAATCTGCTCATCCCTTCTATCTTGCTGACCGCCTGTTGGGCGACGTCGGTGAATGCCTTTGATCTGTCCACGCAAAACACCGTCGTCAGCGTTTGGGCGACTGGCATGGTGTCTTCGGCGCCATTCGACCGTAAACTGCTGCTCGCCGCGCACGACGATGCGGCGGCGTTCGTTGCCAGCGACGGTCAACTGCGAGGCCCACGGCTGGAATCCGCGCTGCATTACCTGCGCAAATCCCGGCCAAAACTTCATGCTGGTGACCTTGAACTGGCAGAAGCAATTCTCGTCCAATAGCTATCTTTGTCCCTTTCGGAGTCGTTCCATGCGTAGCCCGCTGATTGCTGCCGCCCTTGGCCTGTTGTTGTTGGCCGACATGGCCCAGGCGCACACCCTGGTAGCCACCAGTAACATCATCGTTCGCGCGTCTCAGCGCACGATCGATTTCACTTCCGATACCACCACTTCGATCCGCGATTCGAAAATCATCCGTGAAGCCCACGACGACGCTGCCAGTTTTGTCGCCAGCGACGGCGATATCCGTGGCGCGCACCTCGAAGCCGCGCTCAACACGCTGCGCACCCGCGTTCCGGAAGCCCGTGACGCCAGTGATCAGGTACTCGCCGAAGCCATCCTCGCACTGTGAAGTCAGTCGGCGCCTGGCTAATGGCCGGGGCGTTGTTGCTGCTTGGCAACAGCGCCCATGCGGGCCTGCAATTACGGCTCAAGGCCGAGGGTCTGAACCCCGCTCAACAGCAGGCCAGCCAGACGCTGCTGGATGAAGCCATGCAGGCATTGCCGCCAAGCTTCATCGAGCGGCTGGATCGACGCATCGATGTCGGCTGGACCGACGACATGCCCTCCAACGCTTACGGCCAGGCAACGCTGGTCTCCGAGCTCGATCTCAATCGCAAGTTGCTCGCCGGCCTCACCGACGGCAGCGCGGCGAAGGAAAAAACCAGTCGCCCCCACGGTACCGTGCGCCAGGAACTGCTCGCCACGGTGCTGCACGAAATCACCCACATTTACGATCGCGCGCGCTTATGGCCAGACGCCGAGCGCACGCTGATCCAGCGCTGCACCCGTCGCAGCAACAGTGCCGGACTGATCGGCATCCCCGACGACTGTCGGGGCCAGAACGGCCGGCGCTTCACCCTCAGCGATGACCCGCGTCTGCTCGACCTCGCCGGTTGGCAGCAATACGTCGGCCGTCGCGGTGAACGTGAACAGCACAACCGGCAGATCGTCCGTAGTCCGGATCTGTACGAGATCTCCAGTCCGAAAGAGTTTGTCGCGGTCAATATGGAGTATTTCCTCCTCGACCCAAGCTATGCCTGCCGCCGCCCGGCGCTGTATCGCTATTACCAACAGCACTTCGGCTGGGCACCACCGGCCAAGGACGAGTGCAGCAAATCGTTCTCCTTCCTCAACGCTGGCAACGATTTTGCCAAACAGCCGTTGGGCCAAGTCGATCCGGAACGCGTTTACGCCGTCGATTACCTGCTGGCCGAGGCCAACCAGAACTGGGTCAGCCGTTGGGGTCACAGCATGCTGCGGCTGGTGATCTGCGCGCCGGGACGGCCACGCGGCCCGGATTGCCGACTCGATCTGGATCAGCATCTGGTGCTGTCCTACCGCGCCTTCGTCGGTGATGTGCAGTTGTCGAGCTGGGACGGACTGGTCGGCAAGTACCCCTCGCGACTATTCGTGCTACCACTGGCGCAGGTGATCGATGAATACACCAAGACCGAACTGCGCAGCCTCGCCTCGGTGCCGCTGAACCTGTCGCGCAGTGAAATTGAAGGCGTGGTCGAACACGCCGCCGAAATGCACTGGAGCTATGACGGCAACTACTTCTTCCTGTCCAACAACTGCGCGGTCGAGGGCCTGAAACTGCTGCGCAGCGGCACCGACAACGCCAAGCTCGTGGGCCTCGACAACATCATGCCCAACGGTTTGCTGGAAGTGCTCAAGGGCCGAGGCCTGGCGGACACCAGCGTGCTGGATGATCCGAAAGAAGCGCTGCGTCTGGGTTATCGCTTCGACTCTTTCCGTGATCGCTATCAGGCGATGTTCGATGTGCTGAAAAAGCAGCTGCCGATCAAACAGAACACGGTCGAGGAATGGCTTTCGTTGACTGCCGAAGAACGCCGAGCGTGGTTCGAGCGCGCCGACCTGCGCACCAGCGCGGCGTTGTTGCTGCTGGAGCAGGCGAGTTTCCGCCGTCAGTTGCTGCTGGCGCAGGATGAGGTCAAGCAACGCTACCTCGGCGCCCGCGAGCTGGAGAACGGCGGAATGGACAAGGCCAACGCGACGTTGCAGCAGATCCTCGCCAACAGCGGCTTCCTCAGCCGCCCGGCGGAATTGCTCGACAGCCGCGGTTATGGTCTGCCGCAGCCGGATGAGTTCAAGCGACTGGAAGCGGAAAGCAGCCAGCGTCAGAAACAGTTGCTGGCGCTGACCGGGGATCTGGACAAGGAAGTACGCAAGTTGCTGGAGCCCCAGCGTGCTGCCGAGATCGCCGCAAGCGAGGCCAATGTGAAGCAGATCGGCGAGCATCTGCGCAAATTGCACAAGGCCTCGGGTGGGTTGGAATTGCCGTAGAACAGCAGCTTCGGAGTTATCCGAATGATGTGGCGAGGGATCTTGTCAGATCAGTACAAAACGCCATCCAGAATTTCATAGACGATCCCGGTGCCCACCGCGATCAGCACAATATCGCCACCGGCCCGGCGCCATTCATAGCCTGGGTAATACGGCAGGCGCTCCAGCGCGCGGTTATCCAGACGCTCGCCGTAATAGCCATGCGGTAACGGCCGACCGCGCTCCAGGCGCATACCCGGCGGCGGCGGTGCACCACGCACGAAGTAGCCATGGTTATCGCGAATGGTCTGCCGCACCGGCCCAAAGTCGCGCGGCGGCGGGCCACCTCGGTGGTTGTTTTGCGGGCCACGGTGATCGTTACCGCGATAGTCAGGTTGGCCCTGCTGCGGGCCGCCGCGGTCGTGATCGTTGCGTTGATCATCACGCTGATCGGCGCTGGCCAGCAGCGGCGTCGCACTGATCATCAGGATGCCCAAGCTGGCAATCAGACGTTTCGGCATTTTCATCGAGTCTTTCCTCACTGCACTGACAGCAAAAAGGGATCCAGAACGTGGTTCTGAATCCCTCGGTCTTGCTGGATTAGTCTGTGCCGCGAGGGGCTAATTCCTCTGTATCAGGAACTTTACCTTCAGCTGACGCGGGCCTTACGCACGCCTTCGGACAATGCCGAACACAGGCTCAGCACGCCGTCGATGGCTTGCGCCGGAGTGGTCGCGTTGGCGATGTGATCGATCAGCGCCGAACCCACCACCACGCCGTCCGCCAGCCGCGCGATTGCCGCTGCTTGCTCCGGCGTGCGGATGCCGAAACCGATGCTGATCGGCAGATCGGTATGCCGACGCAGACGCGCCACGGCTTCTTCGACATGTTCCAGAGTCGCGGCACCGGCGCCAGTCACGCCGGCCACCGACACGTAATATACAAACCCGGAACTGCCATTGAGCACGCGCGGCAAACGCGCATCATCGGTGGTCGGTGTGGTCAGGCGGATGAAGTCGATGCCCGCGGCCTGGGCCGGGTCGCACAGTTCTTCGTTATGTTCCGGCGGCATGTCGACCACGATCAGACCGTCAACGCCGGCCTCCTTCGCGTCAGCAATGAAACGAGGCACACCGTACATGTGAATCGGGTTGAAGTAGCCCATCAGCACCAGTGGGGTTTCGCTGTTTTCCTGACGGAACTCGCGAACCATTTGCAGGGTTTTGAGCAGATTCTGCTTGGCGCCCAAGGCGCGGATGTTCGCCAGTTGGATCGCCGGTCCGTCGGCCATCGGATCGGTGAACGGCATGCCCAACTCGATCACATCGGCGCCGGCCTTCGGCAGGCCCTTGAGGATCGCCAGCGAAGTGTCGTAGTCCGGGTCACCGGCCGTGACGAAGGTCACCAGTGCGGCGCGATTTTGTTGTTTGAGTTCGGCAAAACGGGTTTGCAGGCGGCTCATCAGTGTTTCTCCTGCTTAGCGGTTTCCATATGGTGCATGACGGTCTGCATGTCTTTGTCGCCGCGACCGGACAGGTTGACCACCATCAGGTGATCCTTCGGCAGCTTCGGTGCGCGTTTGAACACTTCAGCCAGCGCGTGAGCGCTTTCCAGTGCAGGAATGATCCCTTCCAGACGGCAGCATTTGTGGAACGCATCCAGCGCTTCGTCGTCAGTCACCGAGGTGTACTGGACGCGGCCGATGTCATGCAACCATGCGTGCTCAGGGCCGATGCCGGGATAGTCGAGGCCGGCGGAAATCGAATGCGCGTCGATGATCTGGCCATCGTCGTCTTGCAGCAGGAAAGTGCGGTTACCGTGCAACACTCCCGGTACGCCGCCGTTGAGGCTGGCCGCGTGCTTGCCGGTTTCGATGCCATAACCGGCAGCTTCGACGCCGATGATTTCCACGCTCTTGTCATCAAGGAACGGGTGGAACAGGCCCATGGCGTTGGAACCGCCACCGATGCACGCCACCAGACTGTCCGGCAGACGACCTTCCTGCGCTTGCAACTGATCGCGGGTTTCCTTGCCGATCACGGCCTGGAAATCACGCACCATGGCTGGATACGGATGCGGGCCGGCCACGGTGCCGATCAGGTAGAAGGTGCTGTCGACGTTGGTCACCCAGTCACGCAACGCTTCGTTCATCGCATCTTTCAGAGTACCGGTGCCGGCGACTACCGGGATCACTTCGGCACCGAGCAGTTTCATGCGGAACACGTTGGCCTGCTGGCGCTCGATGTCGGTGGTGCCCATGTAGATCACGCAATCCAGACCGAAACGCGCAGCCACGGTCGCAGTTGCCACACCGTGCATGCCGGCGCCGGTCTCGGCGATGATGCGTTTTTTGCCCATGCGCCGCGCCAGCAGGATCTGGCCGATGCAGTTGTTGATCTTGTGCGCGCCAGTGTGATTAAGCTCTTCGCGCTTGAGGTAAATCTTCGCGCCGCCGCAGAACTCGGTCAGACGCTCGGCGTAATACAGCGGGCTAGGACGTCCGACGTAATCGCGCTGGAAGTAGGCCAATTCCTCTTTGAACGCCGGATCTTCCTTGGCCACTTCGTACTCACGGGCGAGGTCGAGGATCAACGGCATCAGGGTTTCAGCTACGTAGCGGCCACCGAACGAGCCAAACAGGCCGTTGGCGTCAGGGCCGTTACGCAGGTCGGAAGTGTTCGAAGTCTGGGTCATGGGTCGCTCCAGCTGATTTTCAAAAGAAGGCAATGGCGCCCACTCTACCCCTGACCTTCCAGACTGAAAACCGATAAGATCGCCGCAACCTGTCAGGAAAACTCACAGATCCCATGAGCCACGACCTTCCCCCGCTGAACGCCCTGCGCGCCTTCGAAGCCACCGCCCGTCTGAATAGCGTCAGTCAGGCTGCTGAACAGCTGCACGTTACTCACGGTGCAGTCAGCCGTCAGCTCAAGGTGCTTGAAGAACACCTCGGCGTCAGTCTGTTCATCAAAGATGGCCGCGGCCTGAAACTCACAGATGCCGGCATTCGCCTGCGTGACGCCAGCGGCGAGGCTTTCGAGCGTTTGCGCAGTGTTTGCGCAGAGCTGACCCAAAGCACCGCGGATGCGCCGTTCGTGCTCGGCTGCTCCGGTAGCCTGTTGGCGCGCTGGTTCATTCCACGTTTGGGACGCTTGAATGTTGATCTGCCGGATTTGCGCCTGCACCTGTCGGCCGGCGAAGGCGATCTCGATCCACGCCGTCCCGGATTAGACGCGTTGCTGCTGTTCGCAGAGCCGCCATGGCCAGCGGACATGCAGGTTTACGAACTGGCGAGCGAACGCATCGGCCCGGTCATGAGCCCGCTGTTTGGCGGTTACCGACAGCTCAAAGACGCCCCCGCCAGCGCATTGCTCGGCGAACCGTTGCTGCACACCACTTCGCGCCCGCAAGCCTGGCCAAGCTGGGCACAGCAAAGCGGCCTGGACGCCAAGGCGTTGAAGCTCGGGCAAGGGTTTGAGCATTTGTATTATTTGCTGGAAGCAGCGGTCGCTGGCCT
Source organism: Pseudomonas sp. TWP3-2 (assembly GCF_049897765.1). Taxonomy (NCBI): domain Bacteria; kingdom Pseudomonadati; phylum Pseudomonadota; class Gammaproteobacteria; order Pseudomonadales; family Pseudomonadaceae; genus Pseudomonas; species Pseudomonas sp. TWP3-2. The sequence continues at coordinate 16,689 of NZ_JAFCWW010000022.1, forward strand.
CGGGGTGGCAATTGCACCCGAGCCGCTGGTGGCGGAGGACTTGAAGGCCGGTCGCCTGGTTGCGCCGTGGGGCTTCTGTGAAACCCCGGCGCAACTGGCGTTGTGGCTACCCAAGCGCGCCGCGGACGGGCGCGCTCGGCAACTGGCGCAATGGCTCAAACATGAGCTGCGCCAGACGGATCACTCGCCGCGTTTGAACAGCAAGTAAGCAGCGACCAGACCCAGGGCGCCGACGGCTACACCGGCGGTGGTCCATGGATGTTCCTGAGCGTAATCACGGGTGGCGATCCCGGTTTCGCGGGTTTTCACTTTGACTTCTTCGTAGGCATCGCTGAGCAAGCTGCGCGAATGCTTCAGCGCGCTTTCAGCATTGCCTTTGAGCGCCTTGAGGGTCTTGCGCGACTCGTCCGAAGCGTCATCTTTGAGGCTTTCCAACGACTTGAGCAGACTCTCGATCTCCGCTTCCATGCTTTGCAATGAGGCTTTACGTAGAGAAGTGTTGGCCATGGTGGCTCTCCTGCATTGGTGATGAGTGGCGTGTGTTGATTGGGACTTCAGCGGTTCGAGAAAGTGCAGAAAATCTGAACTTACCTTCGCCGGAGCCACCGAAATCAACACGGCAAATCGCTGCTAGGCTTTATTCACACTTCAAGGAGAACACCATGAGTGACCATCACACGTACAAGAAAGTCGAGCTGGTCGGGTCGTCCGAGAACAGCATCGAAGAGGCAATCAACAACGCGTTGGCCGAAGCCAACAAGAGCATCAAACATCTGGAATGGTTTGAAGTGACCGAGACCCGTGGCCACATCAAGGATGGCAAGGCTGCGCACTTTCAGGTGACCCTGAAAGTCGGGTTCCGGATCGCCAGCAGCTGAGTTTGGTCAGTCTTCTGAACTTGCGCGCTGGCGGAGTGCCATAGGAATGGCAAAGCGCTACAGGGTGGCCGCGTCGGGTGAACAACCCGATGCCCGCCTCTTTTAATCCGACCAGGGGTGCGACCGATGAAGAAGTTTATGTTGGCTGTAGGTTTGTTGAGCCTTGCGGGTGGTGCGTTTGCTGCCGGCAAGCCTTGTGAAGAGCTGAAAGCCGAGATCGCGGCGAAGCTGGATGCCAAGGGTGTTTCCGGGTATTCGCTGGAGGTTGTGGACAAGGGCGCAGCGGCTGACGGCAAAGTCGTCGGCACCTGCGAGGCCGGTGCCAAGGAAATCGTTTACAAACGATAAGTCCAGATCACCTCTGTGGCGAGGGAGCTTGCTCCCGCTGGACTGCGAAGCAGGCCCCTGTTTTGGGGTCGCTGCGCAACCCCGCGGGAGCAAGCTCCCTCGCCACAATTCATTCAGAGGCCGCGCAAACATCAGCCCTTCATGACTTGCGCCAACAGCTCATAAGAACGCAGCCGATCCCCATGCTCATACAGGTCGCTGGTAAAAATCAGCTCATCAGCCTGAGTCTGCTCAACCAGCACCTCCAGCTTCGCGCGGATTTTTTGCGGGCCACCGACCATCGCCAAGCCAAGGAAATCCCCCACCGCCTCGCGTTCATGCGGCAACCACAAGCCATCCATCGTTTTCACTGGCGGACGCTGAACCAGACTCTGTCCACGCATCAGCGCCAGAATCCGCTGGTACACCGAGGTCGCCAGATAGTCAGCCTGCTCATCAGTATCTGCAGCCACCAGTGGCACACCGAGCATCACGTACGGTTTATCCAGCACCGCCGACGGCTTGAAGTGATTGCGGTACACGCGAATCGCCTCGTGCATGAAGCGCGGGGCGAAATGGGAGGCAAAGGCGTAGGGCAAACCGCGCTCACCGGCCAGCTGCGCACTGAACAGACTCGAGCCGAGCAGCCAGATCGGCACGTTGGTGCCGGTGCCCGGCATCGCGATGACTCGTTGATCCGGAGTGCGCGGGCCGAGGAAGCGTGCCAGTTCGGCAACGTCTTCGGGAAAGTCATCCGAGCTGCCGGAACGCTCGCGGCGCAAGGCACGGGCGGTCATCTGATCGGAACCGGGCGCGCGACCCAGACCGAGATCGATACGCCCCGGATACAGGCTTTCGAGGGTGCCAAACTGCTCGGCGATCACCAGCGGCGCATGATTGGGCAACATCACCCCGCCGGAGCCGACGCGGATGGTCGAGGTGCCGCCGGCCAGATAACCGAGCAGCACCGAGGTGGCGGAACTGGCGATGCCATCCATGTTGTGGTGCTCGGCGACCCAGAACCGCGTGTAGCCGAATTTCTCGACATGCTGCGCCAGATCCAGCGAATTGCGCAGCGCCTGCGCCGGGCTGCCGTTCTCGCGCACCGGCACCAGATCAAGAGTGGAAAATTTTACGTCGGACAGTTGCTTCATAAACCTGCTTCTCCGAGTGAGGACGCAGGTTTGTTCTTGCCGAACGAAAACCTGCCGAATGCATAAGCGTGTTCTATGGAATGAGGGCATATACCCGAGTTTCAATAGCCGACCGGAAATTTCCTACTAAAAAAGTCAACGATTCACCTGAGCTGAACTTTGACCCCGGGTCTATCCTCAGAACCCTTGCAAGCAAAAACCGCAATGGCGCGGCATTTCGCGCCTTATTCGAGGAGGCAACATGGCTATCGTGAAGAAGGCATCCGCACATTGGGAAGGTGACCTGAAAACCGGCATCGGCTCGATCTCCACTGAAACCGGCGTCCTGCGAGAAGCGCCGTACGGCTTCAAGGCGCGCTTCGAAGGCGGCAAAGGCACCAACCCGGAAGAATTGATCGGCGCGGCGCACGCCGGCTGTTTCTCCATGGCATTTTCGATGATCCTCGGCGATGCCGGCCTCAAGGCTGACAGCATCGACACCCAGGCTGAAGTCACTCTGGATCAGGTCGAGGGCGGTTTCGCGATCTCTGCGGTGAAGCTGATCCTCAAAGCGAAGATCCCGGGCGCCACTCAGGCGCAGTTCGAAGAGCTGAGCAACAAGGCCAAAGAAGGTTGCCCGGTCTCCAAGGTATTGAATGCCAAGATCAGCCTGGACGCGTCTTTGGTCAGCTGATGGCTTGAGCCGGATCAGAACCCGCCGGGCAAAAATGTGGTCGAATAGACGACAGCAGCTATCGCGCAACTTCGCGCGCGCTGTTCCAAGGAGCTTCAACCATGAAACGTTTTGCTTTGGCGGTTATCTGTGGCGTGCTGGCGACCTCAGCCTTCGCTGCGCCCAAGGATTGCGAAGAACTCCGGAAGGAGATCGAGGTAAAGATTCAAGCCAGAGCCGTGCCCTCCTACACTCTGGAAATAGTCTCGAGAGAAGAGGCCGCAAAACACGATATCGCCATGGTCGTCGGAACCTGCGATTACGGACGGAAGAAAATCATCTACCAAAGAAACGACAGCTGAGTCGCACTACGGCACGCAGTTGATTCGCCGTTCTTCGGCAACGATCCGGCCTTCACGGTTGATCAGTCGGGCACTGGGGGTGAACGCCAGCGATCGTGCTTCGAGCCGGTAACGCTGGCCCGCTTGGAAATGCTCGTAAGGAATCGTCATGTAGCACAGACGTTCCTGCGGATCGGTGTCCATGCCTTGGCCACCGCCGAAAATCTCGAAATCGAAACGCACCGTCAGCTCATGACTGCCGGGCGCGAATTGAAAAAAGCGCCCGTCACGCAGGCGCTGATTGTCCAGTCGCTCGGCCATCAGCACCTTGCCGCCCGGCGTGGGCATGGCGAAATCGACCCAGGCCATGCCTGGGTCGGCGGGTGGCAACGGTGTCTGGCAACCGGCGATCACGCCAGCGGTCAACAACAGCATCAACTTGCGCATGATGGATGTCCGTAAGTCTGGGCATCCAGCATAACGCCGATCACGTGCGCTGACAGCCAGCGGGTATGCCTTGGCCGACCACGTTGCGCTGCTCATCGTAGAGCCTGGCCCATGGGCGGAAACCGATGCTGCCGGCCTGCAACTGATAACGCTGGCCTGCGTTGAAATCCTTGAATTTCACGTTCAACTGGCAATCGCGCCACAGCGGCTCGGCATCGGGACCGATGTTGGTTGCCGCCACCGGGAATTGATATCGCACCGTCAGCTCATGGCTGCCGGGCTGCACCTCGAAATAGCGTTGGTCTTGATTAGCCTGGTTGTCGACTTCCAGCGCTTGCAGCGCGGTGTCCTGCTGCCGGGGATTCAGATCAATCCAGGCTTGAGTGGGGTCGGGGGCGGGCATGCCGAACCCGGCACAACCGGCCAGCGTCAGCACGCCTCCTGTGAGTATCAACATGCGCATAGCGAAGCTCCAATGGGCGGGATAGTCTTGCGGGCAGACTTTCCGAAGGATTTCTTATTTTGAGCAGGCCGCTTCCAAGCCATGGGTTACTTGATCGCGTTTTGCCGATTTTGTTTCCGGCTATGTTGTTTTTGTTGCTCAACGGTTGTGCCAGCGTCAGCTACTACGGCCAGTTGGCCAGCGGTCAGCTGCAACTGCTGCGGGCGCGCGAGCCGGTGGAAAAGGTGATTGCCGATCCGGCCCGCGACGCGAAACTGCGCAGCCATCTGGCCCAGTCGCAGAAGGCCCGAACCTTCGCCAGCGAGCACCTGCACCTGCCGGATAACCAGAGTTATCGCCTGTACGCCGACATCGGCCGGCCGTTTGTGGTGTGGAATGTGTTCGCCACAGCGGAGTTTTCCCTGAGTCCGCAGAATCATTGCTTCCCGATCGCCGGGTGCGTGGCCTACCGCGGCTACTACAGTCAGAGCGCCGCACGCGGTGAAGCGGCGCTGCAGCAGTTGCAAGGCATGGACGTGTCGATTGGCGGGGTCGAGGCTTACTCGACGCTGGGCTGGTTCAACGATCCGATCCTCAACTCGATGATGGGCTGGGGCGATGAACGACTGGCCACGCTGATCTTTCATGAACTGGCGCATCAACGCTTCTATGTGCCGGACGACACTGAATTCAACGAGTCCTTTGCCACGTTTGTCGAGCAGGAAGGCACCCGGCAATGGCGGGCGTTTCGCGGATTGCCGGTGGAAAACGATTCCCGGCTGAAGCAGCGTGATCAGTTCATCCAGCTGATTATCGACACCCGCGCAAGACTGGAAAAGCTATACGCCCAGCCACTGCCCGCCGGGCAGATGCGCGAGCGCAAAGCAGCGGAGTTTGAACAATTTCGTCGGGATTATCGGGTGGTGCGTGATAGCCAGTGGGCGGGGGACAAGCGCTACGACGCTTGGGTCAACACGCCGCTTAACAACGCGCGGCTGCTGCCGTTTGGGCTGTATGACCAATGGGTGCCGGCGTTTGCGGCGTTGTTCAGGCAGGTTGGGGGGGATTGGGTGAGGTTTTATGCAGAGGTCGAGAAACTCGGTGATATGCCAGCTCAACAGAGGAAGGCAGCGCTGAAGGCTTTGGCAGGTTCATAGCTGTTTATGGGCTGAACTGGCCTCATCGCTGGCAAGCCAGCTCCCACAGGTTTTGTGTTGTACACAACGTTTGTGTTCACCAACGATCCTGTGGGAGCTGGCTTGCCAGCGATGACATTCTGATCAGCGCTGCAAAAATGCCTGATGCAACTCGGCGAGCGTTTCAAAGTGATAAGCCGGCGCCTCGGCACTCAGCTCTTCACGACTGCCAAACCCATACCCCACCGCCGCCGCATCCATCCCATTGCTGCGCGCCCCGATCAGGTCATGCTTGCGATCACCAATCATCAGCGTGTTCGTCGGGTCCAGCCCCTCTTCAGCAATCAGATGCGCAATCAACTCGACCTTGTTGGTGCGCGTGCCATCCAGCTCACTGCCGTAAATCACTTTGAAGTGCCTGGCGAAATCGAAATGCCGAGCGATCTCGAGCGCAAATACCCAAGGCTTGGACGTCGCGATATACAGCTGCCGTCCCTGGCTACTCAAGGTTTCCAATAACGGCGTGACGCCATCGAACACGCGGTTCTCGTACAGCCCGGTGACCTTGAAACGCTCACGATAGAAATTCACCGCTTCCCACGCCTTGGCTTCGTCGAAGTCATAGAACTGCATGAACGCCTGCAACAGCGGCGGGCCGATGAAGTGTTCGAGCTTGGTCAGGTCTGGTTCGTCGATGCCGAGCTTGGCCAACGCAAACTGAATGGAGCGGGTAATGCCCTCACGCGGGTCGGTCAGGGTGCCATCGAGGTCGAACAGTACGGTCTGGTAATGCATGAAAATTCCTGGGTAATCGAGAGAACGGTCAGATCTGGTCGTAGCCTTCGGCCAGATGCAGATCCTTGAGCTTCACGTAGTTCGCCGCGCTGTAGGTGAAAAAGGCGTTTTCCTTGTCGGACAGCGGCCGAATCTGTTTCACCGGACTGCCCACGTAGAGGAAACCGCTCTGCAGGCGCTTGCCCGGCGGCACCAGACTGCCGGCGCCGATGATCACATCGTCCTCGACCACCGCGCCGTCCATAACGATGCTGCCCATGCCGATCAACACGCGACTGCCAACTGTGCAGCCATGCAGCATGACTTTGTGCGCGATGGTCACGTCGTCGCCAATCAGCAGCGGGAAGCCATCCGGGTTGAACGGGCCGGCGTGGGTGATGTGCAACACGCAGCCGTCCTGCACGCTGGTGCGCGCGCCGATGCGGATGCGGTGCATGTCGCCGCGGATCACGGTCAGTGGCCAGACGGAGCTGTCTTCACCGATTTCGACGTCGCCGATCACCACCGCCGAGCCGTCGACAAATGCACCTTTGCTCAAGTGCGGGGTGTGATTCTGGTACTTGCGAAGGGACACGATTAGTTCTCTCTCTGTCGCCGATAGCTGCGGTGGATGTCGATTGTAATTAAGATGGGCGCATGTTTCTTCCAGCCAAGGTGCCATCCGTGAGCGTGAACAATCCTCTTTTGCAGTCCTACGACCTGCCGCCGTTCTCGACGATCCGCGCCGAACACGTGCTGCCAGCGATCGAAACCATCCTCGCCGACAACCGCGCGGCGATCGCCGAAATCCTCAAAACCCAAGGCCAGAACCCGACCTGGGCCGGGCTGATTCTGGCGATGGACGAACTCAACGATCGCCTCGGCGCAGCCTGGAGCCCGGTCAGCCACCTCAACGCCGTGTGCAACAGCGCCGAACTGCGTGAAGCCTACGAGTCGTGCCTGCCAGCCCTGAGCGCCTACTCCACCGAGATGGGCCAGAACCGCGAGCTGTTCCAGGCTTATGAAGCCTTGGCCAACAGCCCGGAAGCCGCCGGGTTCGACGTGGCGCAAAAAACCATTCTGGAACACGCCCTGCGCGATTTCCGTCTGTCGGGTATCGACCTGCCGCCAGCCGAGCAGCAGCGTTATGCCGAAGTGCAAAGCAAACTGTCCGAGCTGGGCAGCCGCTTCTCCAATCAACTGCTCGATGCCACGCAAGCCTGGACCAAACACATCACCGACGAAACCACCCTCGCCGGCCTGACCGACTCGGCCAAGGCGCAAATGGCTGCGGCCGCCCAGGCCAAAGAACTCGACGGCTGGCTGATCACCCTGGAATTCCCGAGCTACTACGCGGTGATGACCTATGCGCAAGACCGCGCACTGCGCGAAGAAGTCTACGCCGCCTACTGCACCCGTGCGTCGGATCAAGGCCCGAATGCCGGGCAGAACGACAACGGCCCGGTGATGGGCGAGATTCTCGACCTGCGGCAGGAACTGGCGAAATTGCTCGGTTTCAGCAGTTTCTCGGAGCTGAGCCTGGCAACCAAAATGGCCGAGTCCAGCGATCAGGTGCTGAGCTTTCTGCGCGATCTGGCCAAGCGCAGCAAGCCGTTCGCCGCGCAGGATCTGCAACAGCTCAAGGCCTATGCTGCCGAGCAAGGTTGCGCCGATCTGCAAAGCTGGGACGTGGGTTTCTACGGTGAAAAACTCCGCGAACAACGCTACAGCGTCGCTCAGGAAGCCCTGCGTGCCTACTTCCCGATTGATAAAGTCTTGGGCGGCCTGTTCGCCATCGTTCAGCGTCTGTACGGCATCGAAATCGCCGAACTGAAAGGCTTCGACACTTGGCACCCGGACGTGCGTCTGTTCGAGATCAAGGAAAACGGCCAGCACGTCGGCCGCTTCTTCTTCGACCTGTACGCCCGAGCCAACAAGCGTGGCGGCGCGTGGATGGACGGCGCCCGCGACCGTCGCCGTACCCTCGATGGCGTGCTGCAAAGCCCGGTGGCCAATCTGGTGTGCAACTTCACCCCGGCCGACAGCGGCAAGCCCGCGCTGCTGACCCACGATGAAGTCACCACGCTGTTCCACGAATTCGGCCACGGCCTGCATCATCTGCTGACCCGCGTCGAGCATGCCGGCGTGTCCGGGATCAACGGCGTGGCGTGGGATGCGGTCGAGTTGCCGAGCCAGTTCATGGAAAACTGGTGCTGGGAGCCGGAAGGCCTCGCGCTGATTTCCGGCCACTACGAGACCGGCGAGCCACTGCCGCAGGATCTGCTGGAGAAAATGCTCGCCGCGAAAAACTTCCAGTCCGGACTGATGATGGTGCGTCAGCTGGAGTTCTCGCTGTTCGACTTCGAATTGCACGCGACTCACGGCGATGGCCGCAGCCCGCTACAAGTGCTTGAAGGCGTGCGCGACGAGGTTTCGGTGATGCGTCCGCCGGCCTACAACCGTTTCCCTAACAGCTTCGCGCACATCTTCGCTGGCGGTTATGCGGCGGGTTACTACAGCTACAAGTGGGCGGAAGTGCTGTCGGCCGATGCCTTCTCGAAGTTCGAAGAAGACGGCGTGCTCAACGCAGAAACCGGTCGCGCGTTCCGCGAAGCGATTCTGGCGCGTGGCGGCTCGCTGGCGCCGATGGTGCTGTTCGTCGACTTCCGTGGCCGCGAGCCTTCGATTGACGCACTCTTGCGTCACAGCGGCCTGAGTGAGGACGCGGCAGCATGAGTGAGGCACCTGTGATTACCAAGAAGCGCTTTATCGCCGGGGCGGTCTGCCCGGCGTGCAGCGAGCCGGACAAGCTGATGATGTGGAACGAAGACACGGTTCCGCATCGTGAGTGCGTGGCCTGCGGGTATTCCGACACGCTCAACGAACAAGGCTTGTCGGTACCCAAAGAACTGGGCACGCGGGTCAACGTCAGCGCCATCAAGCCTGCGCCGGACAAAAAGGTGCAGGCGGTGCAGTTTTTCCCGAACCCCAAGCTCGCGAAAAAGCCTGACGCGTAACAATCCAGCAAACCCGCCTTGCACCGTTCATCGGTGCAGGGTGGTATCCGAGTAACACCTTCACCCTGCACTTGCTTCGTAGGCTGGCCGTTTCGCCATGCCTCGAAGGAAGCTGCCATGCCTGACCCAAATCCCCTCCTGCAACATTGGACGCTGCCGCCGTGGTCGGCGATCCGCGCCGAACATCTGCTGCCCGCGATCAACAGCATCATTGCCGATAACCGACGGATCATTGCCGAGGTCATTGCCAGCCAGGCCGACCTTCCCTCTTGGGATGATCTGGTGCTGACCGTCAACGAAACCGATGCGCGTCTGAGCGAGGTGAACTCGATCCTCGAAACCTTCTCGATGGTCAAAACCGACGATGCGCAATGGTTGGTAGAAAGCGCCAAAGGCCAGCTCGCCATCGCACAGTACCGAACCGAGAAAGCCAGCAATCGCTCGTTGTACCGAATTTTTCAGCGCTTGGCGCACAGCTCGATCGCGGCCAATTTCGATGGGCCGCGCAAAGCGGCGCTGGCGCGAATCCTGAGCAAGTTTGAAGCGTCGGGCATTCAACTGCCCACTGCACAGCAGCAGGAGCTGGCACGACTGAATCGCGAGATCAGCGGATTGGAGCAGGTGTTTTTGCACCACCTCGAGGGCTGGACGCAGACGTGGAGCAAGCGCATCGACAACGTCACTCTGCTCGCGGGCGTATTGCCGGCGATGCGCGAGCGTCTGGCGCTGGCGGCCGGCCAGGCCGGACATGATGGCTGGCTGATTCAGCTCGACCAGAATACCTTCCAGCACATTCTCAAATACGCCGAGAACCGCGCGTTGCGCCAAGAGTGCTTCATCGCCTACTCGACCCGGGCTTCCGACCAAGGACCGCTGGCCGGCCAGTTCGATAATGGTTCGGTACTGTCATCACTGCTCGCGCGGCGCCAGCAGAAAGCCCGATTGCTCGGCTATCAAAGCTTCGCGCAGATGCGCCTGGCCACGGAAATGGCCGATGACACCGGTACCGTCAGTGGTTTTCTGCAACGGCAGGTTGCGCTGCTGGCGCCGACACTTGAGCGCGATGCACAGACTCTGAAAACCTTCGCGCTGGAACGCGGGATCAGCCAGATCGAGGCATGGGATCAGGATTTCCTCGCCGAACAATGGCGGCAACAGCACTTCCCCGGAGCGCTGGAAAACCTGCGTGAGTTTTTTGCACTGGACGGCACTCTGCGCCGGCTCTGCCTGTTCTGCGAGCGCATGTTCGGCATCCGCATCGTTGAGCAGACCGGCTTCGAGCGTTGGCATGACGGTGTGCGGTTGCTGGAAATCAGCGAGCACGAACAGGTCATCGGCTATATCTACTTTGATCCCTACCATCAGGAAAACGCGGCGGATTACGCCGGAACCGCGACCTTGCGCAATCGTCGGATCAGCGCCGAAGGCCGACCGGCGCTGCCGATTGCGTTGCTCTACAGCAACTTCACCGCACCGACCGACGCTCATCCGTGCTTGCTGGAGCATCTGGATCTGCGGGTGCTGTTGCATGAATTTGGCCATTGCCTGCAACAGGTGCTGACACGTTCGCCGCATCACAATCTGTCGGGCATTCTGCAGCTGGGGCATGACGCCGCGGAATTTTCCGGGCAGTTGTTCGAACAATGGTGTCAGTCGCGGGAGTTTCTGCTGTGGCTCGGCGCGCATTTTCAGACTGGTGAGCTGCTGAGCGAATCACGCGTCGACGCAGCGCTGGCTGCCATTCAGGCTCATTCCAGCCGCCCCAGCTCAATGCTGCTGATGGGTGCAATGCTCGACTTCGAGCTGCACCGATCCCATGGCGATGGACGCACCGTCCAGCAGGTCTGCGCCGATGTGCAGCGCGCATTTCCACACCTGCAACTGCCCGAACCGAACAGATTCGCCAACAGTTTCGACTACATGGTGACCAATTACGACGCCAGGGTTTACGCCTACGCATGGTCGGGGGTGCTGGCCAGCGAGGCGTTCCAGCGCTTCACGGCGGACTGGGTGTTCAATGCGCAAACCGGTCGGGATTTTCGCGAAACGTTCTTCTCTCCCGGCGCGGCGCGCCCACTGCAGGAAGCCGTCGCAGCGTTCCTTGGCCGGCCAGTCAGCCTGCAACCAACAGCTACTTCAGATTGACCGTCTGAAACCAACTCTTCAGCGAACAGGTGGCGAAAGCGCTGGTGCTGCAATCACCATTGGCCAGCGCCGTGCGCAGCTTGTCGACATCAGCCTGCATCACGTAGCGAACATCATCCCGGAAATGGCCACTCTCGCCGAAACCGCCCTGGGTCATTTCACTCAGCGCGTCTTCCTTGCTCCAGCCCTGAATCACCACGCGATACATGGCCGCCATCAGGCCAGTGCGGTCGGAGCCGTGCTTGCAGTGCATCAACACCGGGCCGGTGGCTTCGGCAGCCTGAATCGCGCGCAGGGTCTTGAGTACGTCGCTGTCGTCGACGTGATTGGTGCGATAGGGCAACTGCACCTGGTTGATACCGGGCGTCTGCAGCCAGTTCGAATCGGATTCGGGCAGAAAGTTGATGACCGTCGCAACCTTGAGATTTTTCAGCAACGGCACCGCTCCGCTGTCGGGGAGTGCACTGCGGTAAAGAGTCGGTGACATCTGAAACAGGTTGTATTGCACCTCGACCGGTTGCGCCCATTCAGTCGGCCGCACGGGCGCAGCCTCATCGGCCTGAACTGGAACGAGATGCAAAACTGCAAACAGCGAAAAACACACAGCGAAGACAGGACGCATGCTCGGTGGACCGTATAGGGATTGATCAATGGAGGCCTGAAGCTTGGGCCTGCGCCGGTCAAATCTCCGTGAGGCACTCGTCAAAGAATCGTGAATCACCGCCGTCCGGTTCGACTTTCATCGCAAATACCGGCTTTTTTCCGCTGAATCGGTTCATCGAGAAGCTTAGCCTGCTACCATTTGTCACACGATGTTGCAGAAGCCTGACTTGTTCCCCGGACATTACGGCCACGTCGCAACCAAAAATTCTGAAGCTGTTCGCAGAAACGGCTGACAAACACCAATGCCTGATGAGGTGCACCCCATGTCTGATGCAGATCGAGACAACCCGCGGCGTGAGTTTTTGCGCAAATCCCTGACCCTGATTCCGGTAGTCACCCTTGCGGGCACCGGACTGGGCAGCAGCATGTTGCAAGCGGCGCCTGAAGCCGCACCTGCGCCACACCCGGCACCAGCCAAAGCCAGCAGCGGCAAGTACGAGCCGAACTACTTCACAGCCGAAGAGTGGGCCTTCATCAACGCCGCCGTGGCGCAGTTGATCCCCAGCGATGCGCAAGGCCCAGGTGCCCTTGAGGCTGGCGTGCCGGAATACATCGACCGTCAGATGAACACGCCGTACGCCGCCGGTGCTCTGTGGTACATGCAAGGCCCGTTCAATGCCGACGCCGCGCCGGAAATGGGCTGGCAGAGCAAACTGGTGCCCAAAGACATCTATCGCCTCGGCATCGCCGCCACGGATCAGTGGACCAAAGCGCTCAACGGTAAAACATTTGCCGAGCAAGACAGCGCTACCCGAGACGATCTGCTCAAGCAACTCGAAGCCGGAAAACCGCAGTTCGACAGCGTTCCAGCGAAGATTTTCTTCAATCTGCTGCTGCAAAACACCAAGGAAGGGTTTTTCTGCGATCCGATCCATGGCGGCAATAAAGGCATGGTCGGCTGGACCATGATCGGCTTCCCCGGCGCCCGCGCCGATTTCATGGACTGGGTAGAACGCAACGAGCAGTACCCCTTCCCGGCAGTTTCAATTCGCGGCGAGAGGGCTTGAGCATGGCAACCGTAATGAAGAAGGTCGACGCAGTGATCGTCGGTTTCGGCTGGACTGGCGCGATCATGGCCAAAGAGCTGACCGAGGCCGGCCTGAATGTGTTGGCGCTGGAGCGCGGGCCGATGCAGGACACCTACCCCGACGGCAACTATCCGCAGGTGATCGACGAACTCACCTACAGCGTGCGGAAAAAACTCTTCCAGGACATTTCCAAAGAGACCGTCACCATCCGCCACAGCGTCAACGACATCGCCCTGCCGAACCGCCAGTTGGGCGCGTTCCTGCCGGGCAACGGCGTCGGCGGCGCCGGGCTGCACTGGTCGGGCGTGCATTTTCGGGTCGATCCGATCGAACTGCGTATGCGCAGTCACTACGAAGAACGCTACGGCAAAAGCTTCATCCCCAAGGACATGACCATCCAGGACTTCGGCGTCAGCTATGAAGAGCTGGAGCCGTTCTTCGATTTCGCCGAAAAAGTCTTCGGCACCTCGGGCCAGGCGTGGACGGTCAAAGGCCAACTGGTCGGTCAGGGCAAGGGCGGCAACCCTTACGCGGCGGATCGCTCCAACCCGTTCCCGCTCGAAGCGCAGAAAAACACCGTTTCCGCACAGCTGTTCGGCAAAGCGGCTACCGAAGTCGGTTACAAACCCTACAACCTGCCTTCGGCGAATACCTCGGGGCCGTACACCAATCCCTACGGTGCACAGATGGGTCCGTGCAACTTCTGCGGTTTTTGCAGCGGCTATGTTTGCTACATGTACTCCAAGGCTTCGCCGAACGTGAACATTCTGCCGGCGCTCAAGCCGCTGCCGAATTTCGAGCTGCGCGCCAACGCCCACGTGCTGCGGATCAACCTCGACAGCAGCAAGAGCAAAGCTACCGGCGTTACTTACATCGACGCTCAGGGTCGCGAGATCGAGCAACCGGCGGATCTGGTGATCCTCGGCGCCTTCCAGTTGCACAACGTGCGACTGATGTTGCTCTCGGGCATCGGTAAGCCCTACGACCCGGTCAGCGGCGAAGGTGTGGTCGGGCGTAATTTCGCCTACCAGAACATGGCGACGATCAAGGCGTTCTTCGACAAGGACACCCACACCAACAACTTCATCGGTGCCGGCGGCAACGGCGTGGCGCTGGATGACTTCAACGCCGACAACTTCGACCACGGGCCGCACGGCTTCGTCGGTGGTTCGCCGATGTGGGTCAACCAGGCTGGCAGCCGGCCGATTGCCGGCACCTCCAATCCACCGGGGACTCCGGCTTGGGGCAGCGCCTGGAAACGCGCGACCGCCGATTACTACACCCACCAGGTGTCGATGGACGCCCACGGTGCGCATCAGTCCTACCGGGGCAACTACCTCGATCTCGACCCGGTGTACCGCGATGCCTACGGCTTGCCGTTGCTGCGGATGACATTCGACTGGCAGGAAAACGACATCAAGATGAACCGCTTCATGGTCGAAAAAATGGGCAAGGTCGCCGAGGCCATGGGCCCGAAAGCCATCGCCGTGATCGGCAAGAAAGTCGGTGACCATTTCAACACCGCGTCCTACCAGACCACCCACCTCAACGGTGGCGCGATCATGGGCACCGATCCGAAGACCAGCGCCCTGAACCGCTACTTGCAGAGCTGGGACGTGCACAACGTCTTCGTGCCGGGCGCGTCGGCTTTCCCACAAGGCCTGGGCTACAACCCTACAGGGCTGGTCGCCGCACTGACTTACTGGTCGGCGAAAGCGATCCGCGAGCAATACCTGAAAAACCCCGGCCCGCTGGTTCAGGCTTAAGGAGCGATGACCATGAAAAATTTCGTTATCGCAACTTTGGCCTTGCTCGGCAGCGCTTCGATTCACGCTGCCGAAGTTGATCAAGCGTTGATCAAACAAGGCGAATACCTAGCCCGTGCTGGCGACTGCGTAGCCTGCCACACCGCGAAGAATGGCAAACCGTTCGCCGGTGGCCTGCCGATGGAAACCCCGATTGGTACGATTTACTCGACCAACATCACCCCGGATAAAACCGGGGTCGGCGATTACAGCTTTGAAGACTTCGACCAGGCCGTGCGCCATGGCGTCGCGAAAAACGGTAGTACTTTGTACCCGGCGATGCCGTATCCGTCCTACGCGCGCGTCAGCGAAACCGACATGCAGGCGCTGTACGCCTACTTCATGCACGGCGTACAACCGGTGGCGCAGGACAACAAGGCCAGCGACATCCCGTGGCCATTGAGCATGCGCTGGCCGCTGATGGGCTGGCGCTGGATGTTTGCGCCGAAGGTCGAGGATTACAAAGCCGTGTCGGACGATGCCGTGATCAGCCGTGGGGCGTATCTGGTGGAAGGCCTCGGACATTGCGGCGCCTGCCATACACCGCGTGCCCTGACCATGCAGGAAAAATCCCTTAGCGCAGCCGATGGCAGCAGTTTTCTGTCAGGCAGTGCGCCACTGGAAGGCTGGATCGCCAAAAGTCTGCGCGGCGACCACAAGGATGGACTCGGCAGCTGGACCGAAGAGCAACTGGTGCAATTCCTCAAGACCGGCCGCAGTGACCGCAGCGCGGTATTCGGCGGCATGAGCGATGTGGTCACCCACAGCATGCAGTACATGACCGACGCCGACCTGACGGCGATTGCCCGCTACCTGAAATCGCTGCCAGCCAACGACCCGGCCGACCAGCCGCATCAATACGATGAGAAAGTCGCCAAAGCATTGTGGAACGGCGACGACAGCCAACGTGGCGCATCGGTGTATATCGATAACTGCGCGGCCTGTCACCGCACCGATGGCCATGGCTACACGCGGGTATTCCCGGCGCTGGCGGGTAATCCGGTGCTGCAATCGGAAGATCCGACCTCGCTGATTCACATCGTACTCAAGGGCGGCACCCTGCCGGCGACTCACACCGCGCCATCGACCTTCACCATGCCCGGTTTTGCCTGGCGTTTGTCGGATCAGGAAGTGGCGGATGTGGTGAGTTTTATTCGTGGCAGTTGGGGTAACAATTCTTCAGCTGTAACCGCAAAGGAAGTTTCCAGGTTGCGCAGCGACGATATGACCACAACATCATCCGATGACCTTGGACAAGTGACTGATCACAACTAAGCACAATAACCCCTGCATGGAAAAACATGCAGGGGTTATGGTTTTTATCGAACAGGCTTAATCAAGGATTGATAATGCTGGCGTAAGCCTTTGCCAGTGCAGCCAATTTGGCTCGATCTTGCTCGCCCACTTCGCCGTCTCGATCCACATCGTGCTCAAGACGACCGATGCTGAAGGTGTGCCCAGCGTCTTTGGAGGTCGCGGTGACGAAAATCGGGTCGACCAGCATTTCAGTCTGCACGCCGGCCTCGGCATCCCAACCCAGTTCTTTGCGAGCAAGTTGCATGGACACCAGAGTATTGGGCTCCGATGGACCAGGCTGCATAAGTTGCAGAAAAATACCGCGCGAATTAAAAAACGACATCATCAAATCCTTTTGTCTTTAATCTAATTAATTGTTGTGAAGCGAGGTGGATACTACGAACTTGATAGACATACGACCAGCCAACTTATGTTTCTTTAATTTACGCCGCTTTCAAACTTTCTATTTAAATAATTCATTTAACTAACTTGGTATTTTTGACCAATGGCCGAACGGTAGTGGATCACTCGGGGCTTTGCGGATACTGTATGGATGTACAGACCAAAGGATCCCCTGATGTCCAGTCTTTTGCCCCCGCGCGGTCGTGGCACCGCTACCAACCCGCACAATCGCTTCGCGCCGAACCGTTCGGTGGCCGAGGACGATGGCTGGTATCAGGAAGTGCCGCAAACCCAGGGCACCGAGGTGCGCATCGAAACCGCGAAAACCATCATCACCCGCAACACTTCGCCGGACCTGCCCTTTGATCGTTCGATCAATCCCTATCGCGGCTGCGAGCACGGCTGCATCTATTGCTACGCGCGGCCGAGCCACGCCTATTGGGACATGTCGCCGGGGCTGGATTTCGAGACCAAGCTGATCGCCAAGACCAACGCCGCCCAAGTACTGGAAGAGCAGTTGGGCAAGAAAGGCTATCAATGTGCGCCAATCAATCTGGGGTCCAACACCGACCCCTATCAGCCAATCGAACGCGAACACAAAATCACCCGCCAGACCCTCGAAGTGCTGCTGCGCTACCGGCATCCGGTGACCATCATCACCAAAGGCTCGCTGATCCTGCGCGACCTCGACCTGCTCACCGAACTGGCGCAACAGCGGCTGGTGGCGGTGATGATCAGCCTGACCACGCTCGATGACGAACTCAAACGCATCCTTGAACCGCGCGCTGCTGCGCCCAAGGCCAAGTTGCGCGCGATTCGGGTCATGCGTGAAGCCGGTATTCCGGTGGGCGTTTTGTGTTCGCCGATGATTCCGATGATCAACGACAGCGAAATCGAAAGCCTGCTCGCCGAGGCGCACGCGGCTGGTGCGCAAAGTGCGGCCTATATGATGCTGCGCCTGCCCCTGGAGGTGGCGCCGCTGTTCGAAGAATGGCTGCAGGCGCACTATCCGCAACGCGCCGCCCATGTGTTGAGCCTGATCCGCCAGAGCCGTGGCGGCGAGCTATATGACAGTCGTTTTGGCACTCGCATGCGTGGTGAAGGGCCGTTTGCCGATCTGCTGGCCCAGCGCTTCGCCAAGGCGCTGAAACGACTGGGTCTGGATCGACGCGAAGGCTTCAATCTCGATTGCACTGCCTTCTGTCCGCCGGGTCGCCAGATGGCGCTGATTTAGAGACAATTGGCCTATGGTTGAGTGGAGGGATGTACTTGCCCGGTTAACGCCGGTCACGTTTTTTGTGACCTGGAACACAGGTTCTAGAGCGCTTGATTCAGTTTGAGTTAAGTTTCGGCGGTTACCTTGTTCATCGAGTGACTGACGGGTCGGGATGACCCGGATGTTGAAAACAGCCACTGGCTTCATATCGGACTACAGGGGAAGAATCCCCGAATCCGCCAAAGAGGATGAATCATGAGTGACAAGGATAAACAGCCGTTGGCTGCGTCGGCGCAATCGCTCCCTGTGGCGGAAACCGCTGATGCAGCATTGAAGAATATCGTCGACGGCTTTTTGCATTTTCATCATGAGGTCTTTCCACAGCAGGAAGAACTCTTCAAAAAACTCGCCACGGCGCAACAGCCGCGCGCGATGTTCATCACCTGCGCTGACTCGCGCATCGTCCCCGAGCTGATCACCCAAAGCTCCCCCGGCGATCTGTTCGTGACGCGTAACGTCGGCAACGTTGTTCCGCCCTACGGTCAGATGAACGGCGGCGTTTCCACCGCGATCGAATACGCGGTACTGGCACTCGGCGTGCATCACATCATCATCTGCGGCCACTCCGATTGCGGCGCCATGCGTGCGGTGCTCAACCCGGACAGCCTGGAAAAGATGCCGACGGTCAAAGCCTGGTTGCGCCACGCCGAAGTGGCGAAAACCATGGTCCAGGAAAACTGTAACTGCGCCGACGAAAAAGAAAGCATGCCGATCCTCACCGAGGAAAACGTCATCGCCCAATTGCAGCACTTGCGTACCCATCCTTCGGTAGCCTCACGCATGGCGAACGGTCAACTGTTCATCCATGGCTGGGTCTACAACATCGAAACCAGCCAAATCAAAGCTTACGACGCGGATCAGGGTTGTTTCCTGCCGCTCGATGGCAGCCATCCGATCCCGGTGGCGACGCCCAAAGCGCGCTTCTAAGTCCTCCTAAAAATCTGTGTGGTTTGACGCCGGCCGCTGTTTCAGCGGCCCGGCCTCGCCATGCCTGAAGAAAGCTTCGGGAGAATCACCATGCGTGCTGCTCAATTGAAAGCTGTACTGCCACGGGAGCTGCTGGCCTCGGTGGTTGTGTTCCTGGTGGCCCTGCCGTTGTGCATGGGCATCGCCATTGCTTCCGGGCTGCCGCCGGCCAAAGGTCTGATCACCGGGATCATCGGTGGTCTGGTGGTCGGTTGGCTGGCGGGTTCACCGTTGCAAGTCAGCGGGCCGGCGGCCGGGCTGGCGGTGCTGGTGTTCGAACTGGTGCGCCAGCACGGCATCGAGATGCTCGGGCCGATTCTGCTGCTCGCCGGTTTTCTGCAACTGGTGGCCGGGCGGCTGAAGCTCGGTTGCTGGTTCCGGGTCACGGCGCCAGCGGTGGTCTATGGGATGTTGGCGGGGATTGGCGTGCTCATCGTGCTGTCACAGGTGCATGTGATGCTCGATGCTTCGCCCAAGCCTTCCGGGCTGGATAACCTCACGGCGTTCCCCGCTGCGGTGGCGCAGGCGTTGCCGTCACTGGGCTGGCAGGCTGGTTTGCTTGGCCTTTCGACGATTGCGGTGATGTGGCTGTGGGAGAAATTCCGTCCGCACTCGCTACGCTTCATTCCGGGTGCGTTGCTTGGCGTGGGTCTGGCGACCGGCGCGAGTTTGCTGCTGGCGTTGCAGGTCAAACGCGTTGAGGTACCGGAGAATCTGGCCGAAGCCATCGACTGGCTGAAACCGGCTGACTTGCTCAGTCTCGCCGACCCAACGCTGCTGATCGCCGCGTTCGCCGTGGCGTTCATCGCCAGCGCCGAAACCCTGCTGTCCGCCGCTGCGGTGGATCGCATGCACAACGGCGTACGTTCGGACTTCGACCGTGAACTGTCGGCGCAAGGTGTCGGCAACATGCTCTGCGGCCTGGTCGGCGCGCTGCCGATGACCGGGGTGATCGTGCGCAGTTCGGCCAACGTTCAAGCTGGCGCGACCACGCGTTACTCGACGATTTTCCACGGTCTGTGGCTGCTCGGTTTCGTCTTGCTGCTGTCGAGCGTGCTGCAAAGCATTCCGGTGGCGAGTCTGGCCGGTGTGCTGGTCTACACCGGATTCAAACTGGTCGACCTCAAAGCCTTCCGCGGTCTGGGCCGATATGGGCGGATGCCGATGTTCACCTATGCCGCGACGGCGCTGGCGATCATCTTCACTGACCTGCTGACGGGTGTGTTGATCGGTTTTGGCCTGACGCTGGTGAAGCTGGCATTCAAGGCTTCACGCCTGAAAATCAGCCTGATCGATCTGCCGCAGGACGGCGAAATGGAGCTGCGTCTGATCGGCGCGGGGACATTCCTGAAGGTGCCGGCGCTGACTCAAGTACTGAGCACCATTCCAGCGGGCACGACAGTGCATGTGCCGCTCAACAATTTGAGCTACATCGACCATTCGTGTCTGGAGTTGCTCGAAGAGTGGGGCCGGGCGAATGCGGCCAAGGGTTCAAAACTGATGATCGAGTCGCGCGGGTTGAAGCGCCGGCTTGAGGGGCGGATTCGCACCACTACCGGGATCGGTTCGGCCGCTTGAAAAACCAGTGTGGCAAAAATGGCAAAAAACCCTGTGGGAGCTGGCTTGCCAGCGATGGCGGAGTGTCAGTCACCAAAGATGTCGACTGATCCGACGCTATCGCTGGCAAGCCAGCTCCCACAGGTGTTGAGGTGGTTCCGGATTACGCAGCAGGCTGGTCGAGTTCCAGGCCCACGCCCAAACGGCGGCTCATGCACGGCCAGCGCTTCCACGCAGCGCCGGTATCCGGGCTGCTGAGTTTTTCGCGGTAGGCTTCCACCGACTCCTGCGAAAAGCTCTCGTCGTTGAGCATGCTGTCCACCGCGTGATGCACGACTTCATCCAGTTCATTGGCAAATTTCTCACCGAGCAACTGGTGAGCAATCAGGTTGGCGACCGTCATGTCCAAAGGGATCAGTGGCTGGCCGAAATGCTTGATGTACAGATCGTTGACCTCTTCGACAAAACGGTGCGCCAGGTAGGCTTCGTCCAGCAGTCGATCCAGACCGACCGGCGGCTGGAGAAAGTACTGTTCGGCGATTTTCAGCACCGGTTTGATCTGTGACTCGATTCCCGCTTCCTTGGCGACTGCATTGGCTGCTTCCAGCATGTCAGGTACTTCGTCGATGTAGGTTTCGACAAAACGCGTCAGTACAGCCTTGGCGCCTGTCTCAGGCAATTGGATCGACGGGTGCAGGTGTGGCAGTTGTTCTTCCAGCTGACGAGTCAGCCGTCCGGTTTCGTTTCGTGTTGTCGGGCTATTTGGATCTGCTCGCGCAATGCGGCGGTGTTCATGAAAACTCCAGGAAACAAGGCAATGAAATAGGGAAGACATAAGTTAGCTGGCTTACGAAAAATGCTAAGACGCATTTGTCATAATTATTTCATCCTTGAGACACCTGCGTTATATCGGTTTGCCACCACTCGTCTGCATCCTTCTCCATTCGTGCCCTTCAACGCAAGCTCCGGCTGTATCGATCATTTGCCTGCGCACATTGCAATTCCCAGCCGCTGTCTATACTCGCCAATGAATGGAGTTAGCTGATGACGCCCGACTGCCCACGCAGCAAGGCCCGGCGATTCAAGTTCGTAGTCTGATGCAGCCGCTCCCTTGCCGCAGGTGAAAGCCGGCGGGATAACAAGAACGATAAGGGGAACCCGCAATGATGCGACATCCACATGTCTGGATGGGCCTCCTGTTGTGGTCGATTTTCAGCCAGGCACAAGCGGCCTGGACTGTGAATATGGCGCCTGGAGCGACTGAAATCAGTCACGCAGTATTCGACCTGCACATGATCATTTTCTGGATCTGTGTGGTGATCGGGGTCATCGTCTTCGGCGCCATGTTCTGGTCGATGATGGTGCACCGCCGTTCTACCGGGCAGGTCGCCGCGAAATTCCACGAAAGCACCACCGTCGAGATTCTCTGGACCGTCGTCCCGCTGCTGATTCTGGTGGTGATGGCGGTACCGGCGACCGCCACCCTGATCAAGATGTACGACTCCAGTGAGCCGGATATTGATATCCAGATCACCGGTTATCAGTGGAAGTGGCATTACAAATACCTGGGCCAGGATGTCGAATTCTTCAGCAACCTGACCACTCCCGCCGAGCAGATCCACAACAAGGAAGCCAAGGGCGAGCACTATTTGCTCGAAGTCGACAAGCCGTTGGTACTGCCGATCGGGGCCAAGGTGCGTTTTCTCGTGACCTCGGCCGACGTGATTCATTCGTGGTGGGTGCCGGCCTTCGCGGTCAAGCGCGATGCGATCCCCGGGTTCGTCAACGAAGCCTGGACCCGAGTCGACAAGCCCGGCATCTACCGTGGCCAGTGCGCCGAACTCTGTGGCAAGGATCACGGCTTCATGCCGATCGTGGTCGAGGTCAAGGAACAGGCCGACTACGAGAAATGGCTTGGCGAGCGCAAAGCCGAAGCCGCGCAACTCAAAGAGCTGACCAGCAAGGAATGGACCCTCGACGAACTCAAGGAGCGCGGCGACAAGGTCTATCACACAGCTTGCGTGGCCTGTCACCAGGCTGAAGGCCAAGGCTTGCCGCCAATGTTCCCGGCACTCAAGGGCTCGAAAATTGCCACCGGCCCGATCAAGGATCACTTGGGCATCGTCTTCCACGGCAAGCCCGGCACCGCCATGGCGGCATTCGGCAAACAGCTCTCGGAAGTCGATATCGCAGCGGTCGTGACCTATGAACGGAACGCCTGGGGCAACAACAAGGGCGACATGGTCACGCCAAAAGAAGTGCTGGAGCTGAAACAGGCGGAAAGCCAATGAGCCGGTCTATCGCGTACTTCGTGAACCGGCCGGGGCAACGCGCCCCGGCCAGCCCAGCCCACTCACGTAAAGGAGACCGGCCATGAGCGCTGTAATCGATGACCACGGTCATGCCGACCACGCCCACGGCCCGGCCAAAGGCCTGATGCGCTGGGTGCTGACCACCAACCACAAGGACATCGGCACGCTATACCTGTGGTTTGCGTTCTGCATGTTCCTGCTCGGCGGCTCGTTCGCCATGGTGATTCGCGCCGAGTTGTTTCAGCCCGGACTGCAAATCGTCGAGCCGGCGTTCTTCAACCAGATGACCACCATGCACGGTCTGGTGATGGTGTTCGGCGCGGTGATGCCGGCGTTCGTCGGCCTCGCCAACTGGATGATCCCATTGATGGTCGGCGCGCCGGACATGGCCCTGCCGCGCATGAACAACTTCAGTTTCTGGCTGCTGCCGGCGGCATTCCTGATACTGGTTTCAACGCTGTTCATGCCCGGTGGCGGCCCCAATTTCGGCTGGACCTTCTACGCGCCGCTGTCGACGACCTACGCGCCGGAAAGCGTGACGTTCTTCATCTTTGCCATCCACCTGATGGGCATCAGCTCGATCATGGGCGCGATCAATGTGATCGCCACCATCCTCAACCTGCGCGCCCCCGGCATGACCTTGATGAAAATGCCGCTGTTCGTCTGGACCTGGCTGATCACTGCGTTCCTGTTGATAGCGGTGATGCCGGTGCTGGCCGGGTGCGTGACGATGATGCTGATGGACATCCACTTCGGCACCAGTTTCTTCAGTGCTGCCGGTGGCGGTGATCCGGTGTTGTTCCAGCATGTGTTCTGGTTCTTTGGCCACCCCGAGGTGTACATCATGATCCTGCCGGCCTTCGGCGCCGTCAGCCAGATCATCCCGGCCTTCGCGCGCAAACCGCTGTTCGGCTACACCTCGATGGTCTACGCCACGGCGAGCATCGCGTTCCTGTCGTTCATCGTCTGGGCGCACCACATGTTCGTGGTTGGCATTCCGCTGGTGGGCGAGCTGTTCTTCATGTACGCGACCATGCTCATCGCGGTGCCGACCGGGGTGAAGGTGTTCAACTGGGCCAGCACCATGTGGCAAGGCTCGATGACCTTCGAGACGCCGATGCTGTTCGCAGTGGCGTTCGTGATCCTGTTTTCGATTGGCGGTTTCTCCGGACTGATGCTGGCCATCGCTCCGGCCGACTTCCAGTATCAGGACACCTACTTCGTGGTCGCGCATTTCCACTACGTGCTGGTGCCGGGAGCGATTTTCGGGATCTTTGCTTCGGCTTATTACTGGCTGCCGAAGTGGACCGGGCACATGTACGACGAAACCCTCGGCAAGCTGCACTTCTGGCTGTCATTCGTCGGCATGAACCTGACCTTCTTTCCGATGCACTTCGTGGGTCTTGCGGGGATGCCGCGACGGATTCCGGACTACAACCTGCAGTTCGCCGACTTCAACATGGTCTCGTCGATCGGCGCATTCATGTTCGGCGCCACGCAGATTTTCTTCCTGTTCATCGTGATCAAGACCATTCGCGGCGGCGTGCCGGCACCGGCCAAACCGTGGGATGGCGCCGAAGGTCTGGAATGGAGCGTGCCGTCGCCGGCGCCGTATCACACCTTCACCACACCGCCGGAAGTGAAATGAACAACCACCTCCCGGCTGACGCAATCCCTGTGGGAGCTGGCTTGCCAGCGCTGGCTGCCTGTCTGACACACCGCACTGGCCCCATCGCTGGCAAGCCAGCTCCCACAGGGTTCTCCGTAGAAGGCAAAGATCATGGCTGACTCGATCTCGCTAAAAAAACTCGTCACGCGGCTGCTGGCTGTGGTGCTGGCGATGTTTGTTTTCGGGTTTGCCCTGGTGCCGATCTACGACGTGATGTGCAAGGCGTTCGGCATCAATGGCAAGACTGGTGGGCAGTACGCGGGCGAGCAGACCGTCGACACTTCGCGCCAGGTGCGCGTGCAGTTCCTGTCCACCAATACGGCCGACATGCCATGGGAGTTCTATCCCAAACATGACGAGCTGACGGCCAACCCCGGTGCGGTCAACGAGATGATTTTCATCGCGCACAACCCCACTGACAAACCGATGAGTGCGCAAGCCGTGCCGAGCATCGCGCCGAGCAATGCCGCCGCGTATTTCCACAAGACCGAATGCTTCTGCTTCACCCAGCAAGTGCTGCAACCGGGCCAGCGCATCGAGATGCCGGTGCGATTCATCGTGGACCGCGACATGCCCAAGGAAGTGAAGCATCTGACGCTGTCCTACACGCTGTTCGATATCACCGCCCGACATCCACCGGTGGCTGTAAACACTGGCGGTTAAGCGTGCCCGATAAGGAGAACAATAAATGGCAAGTCATGAGCACTATTACGTTCCGGCCCAGAGCAAGTGGCCGATTATTGCCACGGTGGGTATGGCGGTCACCGTGTACGGCCTGGCCGTCTGGTTCAATGATCTGAAGGCGGCGCGCCCGGAATCCCACGGCCCGCTGATCTTTTTCATCGGCGGCCTGCTGGTGGCGTACATGCTGTTCGGCTGGTTCGGCACGGTGATCAAGGAAAGCCGTGCGGGGTTGTACAGCGCGCAGCTGGATCGTTCGTTCCGCTGGGGCATGAGCTGGTTCATCTTTTCCGAGGTGATGTTCTTCGTCGCGTTCTTCGGTGCGCTGTTTTACGTGCGGCACATCTCCGGCCCGGCGCTCGGCGGTGAAGGCCCGAAAGGCGTCGCACACATGCTCTGGCCGAACTTCCAGTTCACCTGGCCGCTGCTGCACACGCCGGATCCGAAACTGTTCCCGCCGCCCAAGGACGTCATCAGCCCGTGGGGCCTGCCGCTGATCAATACGATTCTGCTGGTCAGCTCCAGCGTGACCATCACCATCGCCCACCACGCGCTGAAGAAGGGCAATCGCGGCGCGCTGAAAATCTGGCTGGCGATCACCGTGCTGCTCGGTTGCGCGTTTCTCGGCTTCCAGGCGGAAGAATATATCCACGCTTACAAGGAGCTGGGCCTGACCCTCGGTTCCGGCATCTACGGCGCGACGTTCTTCATGCTCACCGGTTTCCACGGCGCCCACGTGACCATCGGCACGATCATTCTGTTTGTGATGCTGATGCGCATCATGAAGGGCCACTTCGACAACGAGCATCAGTTCGGCTTCGAAGCGGCGAGCTGGTATTGGCACTTTGTCGATGTGGTGTGGATCGGTCTGTTTATCTTCGTCTACGTGCTCTGAGGCTTACTTACCAAGGCGCATGCGACACCAGCTGGCCGCTGTAGAAACCCCAGGCGATCAGGCCGACGGTGATCGCAGCGCAGGCCACCCGAACACTCAGGGCGAGCACCAGCCGATTCGAGCTGCTGTCGTCCTTGACCAGGAAAAACAGGCCGCTGAACAGGCTGATCACCGTGGCAATCAGCATCAGGACGATGGCTGCTTTGAGCATGGCAAGACTCCGGGGGACGGGCGATGCATTGGAGTATAGCGAGCGTGATGCCTGACTTTGTGGCGATGCCATGAAGCGCTTCCGCCCGGGCGTCGTGCCAACGCTGGTAGTGGCTTTGTTGCTGCCGCTGCTGGTCTCGCTGGGCTTCTGGCAACTGGGGCGTGGCGCCGAGAAAACTGCCCTACTCGCCAGTTACGCCGAACGCCGCGCCGCCGCGCCGATGGCCAGCAGCGAATTGCTGCACAGCGCCGATCCAGCCTTTCGCCGCGTGCATCTGCACGGCCAGTTCGATGGCGCCCACAGTTTGTTGCTGGACAACCGGCAGCGTGACGGTAAGGTCGGCGTCGAGTTGCTGCAACCGTTTCACGATCAGGCCAGCGGGCTGTGGCTGCTGGTCAATCGCGGCTGGCTGCCGTGGCCGGATCGGCGCGTGCCGCCGCAATTCAGCACGCCGGGCGATGCGGTAAGTGTCGATGCGTGGGTCTACGTCGCCCCCGGCACAACCTTCCAGTTGCACGCCGACCCGGCCAGCCAGAGCTGGCCGCAAACCATCACCGCCGTCGAACCGGCCAAGCTCTGGCAAACCCTCGAACGCGATGGCTTCGCCTACGAATTACGCGCAGAACCCGGCCCCGCCAGCTATCAGACCGATTGGCCGGTGGTGGCTATGGGCCCGGAAAAACACCTCGGTTACGCCGTGCAATGGTTCGCCATGAGCATCGCTCTACTCGGTCTCTACCTTTATCTCGGCTGGCACAACGCCAAGGAGCACCACCATGGGAACGGCCATGAATCCACCCAGCATGTCTGACGCCAAGGCGCCGACCAGTCGCCGCCGTGGACGCATTCAATTGCTGTTGATCGTACTCGGCGTGGTCGGTCCGATGATCCTAGCCACCGGCATGTACAAGTTGCAGTTCTGGGTGCCGGAGGGTCGCAGTTATCACGGTGAACTGATCGGTAATGGCCAGACTCGCGCCGACCTTGGTGTGCAGGCTGATGAAAAGCGCTGGCAGATGCTGGTCACTGCGCCGAAAGATTGCGCGGTCGATTGCCAGCAGTTGGTGTATCTGGCGCGGCAGATTCAGGTCGGTCTTGGCCGCGAAGCCGGGCGCGCCAGCCACGCTCTCGCCGCCGCGCAACCGCTGAGCGCCGATTACGAAGCCAAGCTGACCCGCGAATATCCGCAGTTGCAGCGTTATCCGCTGGACGCCGCGACCTTCAGCAAGACTGCCGGCGACAAAACCACGCCACAGCTGTGGATCATCGATCCGCACGGCAATCTGGTGCTGCGCTACGACCCGAATGTCAAAGGCAAGGATCTGCTCAACGACCTGCGCCACCTGCTGAAACTGTCGAACATCGGATAAGGGCATTGTCATGGCCAAACCTGGATTTCGCCTCGCGCTGTTTGCCACCCTGCTGGCGCTGATTGTGGTGCTGCTCGGCGCCTACACGCGCCTGACCCACGCCGGCCTCGGCTGCCCGGACTGGCCGGGTTGCTACGGGTTTATCAGCGTGCCCAAAAGCGAAGCCCAACTGGCGCATGCCGAACTGCATTTTCCCGACACGCCGGTCGAAGCGCACAAAGGCTGGAACGAGATGATCCACCGCTACTTCGCCGGCACTCTTGGGCTGTTGATCTCGGTGTTGGCCGGACGTGCGTGGGTCAACCGTCGGCATCCGGGGCTGCCACTGAAACTGCCATTGTTCTTGCTGGCCGTGGTGATCGCCCAAGCCGCGTTCGGCATGTGGACGGTGACGCTCAAACTCTGGCCGCAAGTGGTGACCGGGCATTTGCTCGGCGGCTTTGCGACTTTGAGCCTGTTGTTTCTGCTGACGCTAAGGCTGTCCGGCGTGCTGCCGGCCCTGACCGTGCCCAAGCGTTTGCAGCACTGGGCGACGGCGGGATTGTTAATGGTGATCGGCCAGATTGCTCTGGGCGGTTGGGTCAGTTCCAACTACGCGGCAGTGGCCTGCATCGACTTTCCAACCTGCCACGGTCAATGGCTGCCGCCCGCCGATTTCGCCAACGGCTTTCACCTGACGCAACACATCGGCCCGAATTACCTCGGCGGCCAACTCGACAGCGATGCACGCACGGCGATTCATCTGACTCACCGCGTCGGTGCGCTGCTGGTGACGCTGGTGCTGCTCGGTCTGGCCTGGCAACTGAAAGTGGTCGGCATGACCCGACTGGCCGGGCTGGTGCTGATCGCCCTCGCCGCACAAATCACCTTGGGCATCAGCAACGTGGTGTTTCATCTGCCACTGCCGGTCGCCGTGGCGCATAACGCGGGTGGCGCGGCGTTGTTGCTGAGCATGGTGCTGGTCAACTATCACGCGCGTACCAGTCTGGTTCGGGTCAGGCAGCCGCTGATTGCGCGCTGGCGACTAAGCCCGCGTAAACATTCGGCCGCGCCAATAACTATAAAAGGAGAGACGCCATGGCGATTCTGATCGGCGAACGTCCCGCGCAGGCGCTGTGGCGAGATTATCTGGAGCTGACCAAGCCGAAAGTGGTGGTGCTGATGCTCATCACCTCGCTGGTGGGGATGTTTCTCGCGACCCGCGCCGGCGTGCCGTGGACGGTGCTGGTGTTCGGCAATCTGGGTATCGCCCTGTGTGCCGGCGGCGCGGCGGTGGTCAATCATGTGGTGGATCGGCGGATTGATGCGCTGATGGCGCGCACGCACAAACGACCGCTGGCTGAGGGTCGCGTTTCGCCGGCCGCTGCGCTGACGTTTGCGCTGGTATTGGCGCTGCTCGGTCAGGCGTTGCTGCTGACCTTCACCAATCCGCTGACTGCATGGCTGACACTGGCGTCATTGCTCGGCTATGCAGTGGTCTACACCGGTTTCCTCAAACGTGCGACACCGCAAAACATCGTCATCGGCGGACTGGCCGGGGCCGCACCGCCGCTGCTTGGCTGGACCGCCGCTACTGGCCATGTCAGCGCCGAACCGTTGCTGCTGGTGTTGATCATCTTCGCCTGGACCCCGCCGCACTTCTGGGCGCTGGCGATTCATCGCAAGGAGGAATACGCCAAGGCTGACATTCCGATGCTGCCCGTCACCCACGGCGAGCACTACACCAAAGTGCACATTCTGCTGTACACCTTCACGCTGCTGGCGGTGAGTCTGCTGCCGTATGTGATTCACATGAGCGGCGTGTTGTACCTGATTTGCGCGCTCGGTCTGGGCGCGCGGTTTCTGCAATGGGCCGTGGTGCTGTACCGTGGCACTCGGCCGCACGCGGCGATCAACACGTTCAAGTACTCTATTTATTACTTGTTCCTGCTGTTCATCGCCCTGCTCGTAGACCACTACTTATTGTTGAACCTATGACTCGAACTCAGAAAACCGTCTTCGTCCTCGTCGCCGTGATCGCACTGATCCTCGGCCTTACCGTCAATAAAGTGCTGAGCGGCAAAAGCCAGGGCGACCCGACCGCGCTGATCGACGCCGGCATTATCCTGCTGCCGCAGAGCCGCAATCTGCCGGACGTGACGATGACCGATCAGGACGGCAAACCGGTCGCGATCAATGAGCTCAAGGGTAAGTGGAGCCTGCTGTTTTTCGGTTACACCTTCTGCCCGGACATCTGCCCGACCACCCTTGCCCAATTGCGCCAAATCAAAAGCGAGCTGCCGAAAGACGCTGTGGACAAGTTGCAGATTGTGCTGGTCAGCGTTGACCCGAATCGTGACAACCCCAAGCAACTGAAGCAGTACCTGGGCTATTTCGACCCGCAGTTCATCGGCCTGACGCCGACCTCTATTGAAGAGCTGCAGAAGGTCGCGAACGCGGTGAGTATTCCGTTTATTCCGGCGGATACCAGCAAGCCGAATTACACGGTTGATCACAGTGGGAATCTGGCGGTAATCGGCCCGGACGGGACGCAGCGCGGGTTTATTCGCGCGCCGTTGAATAATGCGAAGTTGGTGGCGCAGTTGCCGGTGATGCTTAATCGCAAGTAAGCAAAGTCAAAAGCTTACCCTCACCCTAACCCTCTCCCAAAGGGAGAGGGGACTGACCGAGGTGTTTAGGCGGAATACATCGACCTGAAATATCCAGCCGAACTCAGGTTTTGAACGGCACGAATTTCGGCTCCCTCTCCCTCGGGAGAGGGCTGGGGTGAGGGGCGAATCCAACGCAGTCCCCCCAAGCCGAACAATTCACAACAACCTTAATCAGAACGCCGGCAACACAGCACCCTTGTACTTCTCGGTAATGAACTTCTTCACTTCCGGGCTATGCAGGGCAGCCGCCAGTTTCTTCATCGCATCGCTGTCCTTGTTGTCCGCGCGGGACACCAGGATGTTCACGTACGGCGAGTCGTTGCCTTCAATCACCAGCGCATCCTTGGACGGATCGAGCTTGGCTTCCAGCGCGTAGTTGGTGTTGATCAGCGCCAGGTCGACCTGGGTCAGCACGCGTGGAATGGTCGCGGCTTCCAGTTCACGGAATTTCAGGTCTTTCGGGTTCTGCGCGATGTCTTTGATGGTCGACAGGATATTGCTCGGGTCCTTCAAAGTGATTACGCCCGCCTTGGCCAGCAGCAACAGCGCACGGCCGCCGTTGGTGGCGTCGTTCGGGATGACCACGTTGGCGCCGCCTGGCAGTTCTTCGATTTTCTTGATCTTGCTCGAGTACGCGCCCAGCGGTTCCAGGTGCACGCCGGTCACGGCGACCAGGCTGGTGCCTTTGGCCTTGTTGAACTCATCGAGGTACGGCTGGTGCTGGAAGAAGTTCGCGTCCAGACGCTTCTCGGCAACCTGCACGTTCGGCTGAACGTAGTCAGTGAAGACTTTGACCTTCAGATCCACGCCTTCTTTGGCCAGTGCCGGCTTCACGAACTCGAGGATTTCCGCGTGCGGTACCGGGCTCGCAGCCACGGTCAGGGTTTCGTCGGCGTGGGCCGAGAACGCTGCAACGGCAGCGAGGGCAACGATCAGTTTTTTCATTCAGCTAACTCCTTTTTGCGGCGCCCGTCTGGCACCTGCCAGCGAATGGCCGGCTCATGTCATTACAAAACCGGTTTACTTGCGCGAGAAGTGCACGACCAGTCGGTCGCCCACCATTTGCAACACTTGCACCAGGATCAACAGCAATACCACGGTCACGATCATCACGTCAGTCTGGAACCGCTGGTAGCCGAAACGGATCGCCAGGTCACCCAGACCACCAGCGCCAACCACACCGGCCATCGCCGTGTAGGAAACCAGTGTAATCGCCGTCACCGTAATCGCCGCGAAGATGCCCGGACGCGCTTCTGGCAGCAAGGCGTTGACGATGATCTGCCGCGTGGTCGCGCCCATCGACTGGGTCGCTTCGATGATGCCGCGATCGACTTCACGCAGGGCCGTTTCCACCAGCCGTCCGAAGAACGGCGTGGCGCCCACCACCAGTGGCGGGATCGCACCGGCCACGCCCAGCGACGTGCCGGTGATCAGCACGGTGAACGGGATCATCACGATCAACAGAATAATGAACGGCAGCGAACGCAGGATGTTCACCACCAGCGACAGGATCGCGTAGACACCGCGGTTTTCCAGCAACTGACGCGGGCTGCACAGGAACAGCAACACACCCAGCGGCAAGCCGAGCAGCACGGTGAACAACAACGAACCGCCGAGCATCAGCATGGTGTCGCCAGTGGCCAGCCAGATTTCGTACCAGTCGATATTGGCGAAGAAACTCATCAAGGCTTCCATTAACGCAGGACCTCCATGTGAACGTCAGCGGCGGTGAAGCGGGCGAATGCCGCTTCCATGTCGCCACCGGTGACGGCGAGGGTCAATTGCCCGTAAGGAATGTCTTTTATGCGGTCGATACGGCCGGCGAGGATGCTGTAGTCGACGCCGGTTTCCCGAGCGACGGTGCCCAGCAGCGGCGCGTAGGTTGCTTCGCCCTGGAACGTCAGACGCACGATGCGCCCCGGCACGTGAGCGAAGTCATCGCGCTGCTCGTTCTCGTCGACCTGCTCGCTTTCTTGCACAAAACGCTTGGTGGTCGGGTGCTGCGGATGCAGAAACACGTCTGCAACCGAACCGTGCTCGACGATCACGCCAGCGTCCATCACGCCGACCTGATCGCACACGCGGCGGATCACGTCCATCTCGTGGGTGATCAGAACGATAGTGAGTTTCAGCTCGCGGTTGATCTCAGCCAGCAGTTGCAGGACCGACGCCGTGGTCTGCGGGTCAAGGGCGCTGGTGGCTTCGTCGCACAGCAGGATTTTCGGCTTGGTCGCCAGGGCGCGGGCAATGCCGACGCGCTGCTTCTGGCCACCGGACAACTGCGCGGGGAATTTCTTCGCGTGGTCGGACAGACCCACGCGCTTGAGCAACTCGGCCACACGCTGGTCGATCTCGGCACGGGACAGTTCACCGGCGAGGGTCAGCGGCAGCGCGACGTTGTCGGCCACGGTCTTCGATGCCAGCAAGTTGAAGTGCTGGAAAATCATCCCGACCTGCTGACGGAAACGGCGCAGGCCGTTGGCGTCGAGCGCGGTGACTTCTTCGCCGTCGACGAAAATCTTGCCGCCGCTGGATTGCTCCAGGCGATTGATCAGACGCAGCAGAGTACTTTTTCCCGCACCGGAATGGCCAATCAGGCCGTACACCTGACCGTTCTCAATCGTCAGACTGGTCGGGTGCAGGGCGGGGATGTCCTTACCGGCGACGCGGTAAGTCTTGTGGACGTTTTGAAACTCGATCACGTAGCGAACCTTGTGGGGCGCGTTGAAATGGGATCAGCGTTTAGCCGGGCGCGCATTTTAGCCTGTCCGTATAGAGGTTATTAGCATTTATTCCGCATGCAACCTTTGATTTGGCAATAACGCGATCAAAGGTCATAAAAAAGGAACGGCTGTTCTAACTCGTCGGTCACTAGTTAAGCGACTTGAAACCCTGGGTGCCGTGCCCGGGAACCACTCAAGAGTCCTCGGCATGCCCCGGGGTCAAACGAGGAGTTTACGTCTGATGAGTACCAAGAAACCCGCTACCGACAAGAGCCAAATGGCCGGAACCGATGCCCCGGATCGCGCCAACACCAATACCAAGCTCGACAGCCTCGAGACATTCCGTTCCGATGCCACCGGCCAGGCCCTGCGCACCAATCAGGGCGTGAAGATTGCCGACAACCAGAACAGCCTCAAGGTCGGCGCGCGCGGGCCGTCGCTGCTGGAAGATTTCATCATGCGTGAAAAGATCACGCATTTTGACCATGAACGCATCCCGGAGCGCATCGTCCACGCCCGTGGCACTGGCGCGCATGGTTTCTTTCAGACCTACGAGAACCATTCGGCGCTGACCAAGGCCGGTTTCCTACAGGATCCGGGCAAAAAGACGCCGGTATTTGTGCGTTTTTCTACGGTGCAAGGGCCACGCGGCTCCGGCGACACCGTGCGCGACGTGCGCGGTTTTGCCGTGAAGTTTTTCACCGACGAAGGCAACTTCGACCTGGTCGGCAACAACATGCCGGTGTTCTTCATTCAAGACGCGATCAAGTTTCCCGACTTCGTTCACGCGGTGAAACCCGAGCCGCACAACGAAATCCCGACCGGCGGCTCTGCCCATGACACGTTCTGGGACTTCGTTTCGCTGGTGCCGGAATCGGCGCACATGGTGATCTGGGCAATGTCCGACCGGGCGATCCCGAAAAGCCTGCGCAGCATGCAGGGCTTCGGCGTGCACACCTTCCGTCTGGTCAGCGCCGACGGCAAATCGCGCTTCGTCAAATTCCACTGGCGGCCTACTGCCGGTACTTGCTCGCTGGTGTGGGACGAGGCGCAGAAGCTTGCCGGTAAGGACACCGACTATCACCGTCGCGACCTGTGGGAAGCCATCGAGATGGGCGACTACCCGGAATGGGAACTCGGCGTACAGGTCATCGAAGAGGAAAACGAGCACGACTTCGATTTCGACATTCTCGATCCGACCAAACTGATTCCCGAAGAGATCGTACCGATCGTGCCGCTGGGCAAAATGACCCTCAACCGCAACCCGGACAACTTCTTCGCCGAGACCGAGCAAGTCGCGTTCTGCCCGGGCCACATCGTGCCGGGGATCGACTTCTCCAACGATCCGCTGCTGCAAGGTCGGCTGTTTTCCTACACCGATACGCAAATCAGCCGACTCGGCGGGCCGAACTTTCATGAGCTGCCGATCAACCGCCCGGTCGCGCCGTTCCACAACGGCCAACGCGATGCGCAGCACCGCACCACCATCGACAAGGGTCGCGCGTCCTACGAGCCGAACTCGATTGATGGCGGCTGGCCGAAAGAAACCCCACCGGCCGCGCAGGATGGCGGTTTCGAAACCTACCCGGAACGCATCGACGCGGCAAAGATCCGTCAGCGCAGCGAGTCGTTCGGCGATCACTTCTCCCAGGCGCGGTTGTTCTTCAACAGCATGAGTGCGCACGAGAAAGAGCACATCATCTCGGCTTACAGCTTCGAACTGGGCAAGGTTGAACGCGAGTTCATCCGTGCGCGCGAGGTGAACGAGATTCTGGCCAACATCGATCTGGAACTGGCCAAGCGTGTGGCCGAGAACCTCGGCTTGCCAGCGCCAACCAAAGGCACAGTCGAGGTGCGCAAGACTTCGCTGGATAACTCGCCGGCACTTAGCCAGGCCAACCTGCTGCCGGAAGACATCAAAACCCGAAAAGTCGCGATCCTGGCGGCGAACGGCGTCGATGGTGCGGCGATTGATGCCATGAAGAAGGCTTTGGCCGCAGAAGGCGCGCACGCGAAACTACTCGGGCCAACGTCGGCGCCAGTGAAGACTGCCGATGGCAAAAGCCTGCCGGTGGATGCATCGATGGAAGGCATGCCTTCGGTGATTTTCGATGCGGTGTTCGTGCCGGGTGGCGCGGCGTCGATCAAGGCATTGAGCGGTGACGGCGTGGCGCTGCACTACGTGCTCGAGGCTTACAAGCATCTGAAGGCGATTGCCTTGCAGGGTGAAGCCAAACAGCTGCTGGATGTGCTGAAGCTGGAGGCGGATGCCGGGTTGCTTGAGGGCAAGGATGTCGGCGCGTTAACCAAGCCGTTCTTTGCTGCGATTGGACAGCATCGGGTCTGGGCGCGGGAGCCTAAGGCCAAAGCCATTCCGGCCTGATGGTCATGTAGCGTTTGAGAGATAGCCATCGCGGGCAAGCCCGCTCCCACAAGGATCACGCGGTTCCTGTGGGAGCGGGCTTGCCCGCGATGCTTTTAGGGCTTACGCGGACTCAGAACAACTTGCGCCGGAACGCTGCGCAAAATCTGCTTCTTCAGCTTCAGCTCGAAATCCGGGTTCAATTTCTTCACACGCTTGCTGATCAAGTTCGCCAGCCACGGGTAATCGTTGGTACGCGGCGCCTGAATGGTCACAGCGCACTCATAATTCACCACATCGGCGGCAATCGCATCCAGTTGTCGGCGAAGTTTGTGGCTATCGGTGATATTCAACGCAACCGTGGTGCTTTCAGCAGTCGGATCAATCACTCGCGCTTTCGGCTTGGCTTCAGCTGCGAGCAGCGCCGCTTCGGCTCTTTCCAGCTCAGCCTTGCGTGCTTCGGTGATCGCACCATTCACGCCGCCAGTCAGCGCCGGCGCTTTGGGCATCAGCGCACGAGCACGGCTCAACGCGGTAGCAGCAGCATTCACATCACCCTTCTGCAGGACGATCTGGCTACGGCGCAGATAGGCTTCGGCCAACTGCCGCTGGTATTGCTCAAGGGATTGATCGTTTGGTGTTGCGGTCTGCAACGTCGCCAATTGGGCTTCGGCGGTGGCCAGTTCGCTGCTGGCCAGGCTTTGCTCCAGCTGTGCGATGGCCGTGGCCCGCGCATCGGGGGCTTCAACCACCGGCGGCGTGCTTTGGCAGGCACCCAGCAGCAAGAATGCGACAAGGAGCAGATAACGGGAGGCGAACGGCTTCATTCCTGCGACTCTCTATTTGCGCAAAAAACGAGCAAGTCTACACCCCTCGACGGGGCAGAACAAAACTCAGCAGAAACAGTGCGGCCGCCGTCACAACGATTGACGGCCCGGCCGGGGTGTCCTTGAACCACGACAACGCCAGCCCGCCACACACCGCGAGCATGCCCAGCAGGCTCGCGCCCAGTGCCATCTGTTCCGGCGAGCGGGCGTGACGCTGTGCCGCAGCCGCCGGGATGATCAGCAGCGAAGTAATCAGCAACACACCGACGATTTTCATCGCCACTGCGATCACTACTGCGATCAACAGCATCAGCGCCATGCGCAGACCGGCCACCGGCAGGCCTTCGACTTTGGCCAGCTCCTCATGCACGGTGATCGCCAGCAGCGGACGCCACAGCGTCACCAGCAATACCAGCACCGCCGCGCTGCCGCCGAGGATCCACGCCAGATCGCTCGGGCTGATCGCCAGCAGGTCGCCGAACAGATAGGCCATCAGGTCGATCCGCACTTCATGCATGAAGCTTAGTACGACCAGGCCGAGGGAGAGCGTGCTCGGTGCGAGAATTCCCAACAGTGTGTCGGACGCCAGCGGTTGCCGTTGCTGCAAAGTCACCAGCAATACCGCCAGCAGCAGACAGCCAACGGTCACCGCAACGGTCGGGCTGACATCCAGCAAAAAGCCCAGCGCCACGCCGAGCAATGCAGCATGGGACAAGGTGTCGCCGAAATACGCCATGCGCCGCCAGACCACGAATGACCCCAACGGCCCGGCCACTATCGCCAGCGCCAGACCTGCAAGCAGGGCGTAAAGCAGAAAATCAGCCATGCTTGCAGCCATCTCCATGAACGTGAGGTTGGCCCGATACCGGACCTTTGACCACCGAGCCGTGCAGGTCGTGAGCGTGGTCGTGATGGTGGTGATAGATCGCCAGGCTCTGGGCGTTCTTGCCGAACAGCTCGACGAACGCCGGATCGCCGCTGACTTGCTCGGGATGCCCGGAGCAGCAGACGTGACGGTTGAGGCACACCACCTGATCG
Source organism: Pseudomonas sp. TWP3-2 (assembly GCF_049897765.1). Classification (NCBI taxonomy): domain Bacteria; kingdom Pseudomonadati; phylum Pseudomonadota; class Gammaproteobacteria; order Pseudomonadales; family Pseudomonadaceae; genus Pseudomonas; species Pseudomonas sp. TWP3-2. The sequence continues at coordinate 53,734 of NZ_JAFCWW010000022.1, forward strand.
GTGGTACTCATCACCAAATGCAGATCGTGGGAAACCATCAACACGCCGCAGCCGTGACGGTCGCGCAGACGGGTGATCAGGCTGTACAGCTCGGCTTGACCGGCAACGTCCACACCTTGTACCGGCTCGTCGAGCACCAGCAATTGGGGCTCACGCAGCAGTGCCCGAGCGAGCAGCACGCGCTGCATTTCACCGCCGGAAACGCTCTGCACCGGGCTGTCGATCACGTGCTCGGCGCCGACTTCCTTGAGCGCCGCCAACGCGCGCGGACGGTCGACGCCCGGCACCAGCCGCAAAAAGCGCAGCACTGACAGTGGCAGGGTTGGATCGACGTGGAGCTTTTGCGGCATGTAGCCGACGCGCAGTTTCGGCTTGCGCCAGACGCTGCCGCTGTCCGGTTTCAACAACCCGAGCACGGCGCGCACCAGCGTGGTCTTGCCGGCGCCGTTGGGGCCGATCAGGGTGACGATCTGCCCCGGCTCGACGCTCAGGTGAATATTGTCCAGCACGTTCTGCCCGGCGAACCGCACAGACACCTGCTCCAGACGGATCAACGTGTCGCTCATCAAGCCCCCCGGCAACCGGAGCACAAGCCGACCACTTCAACGGTCTGGGCTTCAACGATAAAACCGACGTCCTTGGCACTGTTGATGATCGCGTCGCTGATGGATTTTTGCTCAAGCTCAATCGCAGCGTGGCATTCACGGCAGATCAGGAACTGGCCCTGATGCGCGTGTTCCGGATGCACACAGCCAACGAAGGCGTTGAGCGAGGAGATGCGGTGCACCAGGCCGTTTTCCAGCAGAAAATCCAGCGCGCGGTACACGGTGGGTGGCGCAGCACGGCGGCCATCTTGCTCGCTGAGTACCGCGAGAATGTCGTAGGCGCCCAGCGGCTTGTGGCTTTGCCAGACCAGTTCGAGCACCCGCCGGCGCAGGGCAGTCAGGCGCAAGCCTTTCTGAGCGCACAAGGTATCGGCCTCGGACAGAGCGCTGTGCACGCAATGTGAGTGGTCGTGGGGACGGCTGGCAATCGGTGTAATAGGCATGGGCGGCGACGAGTTTTGATAGAGACGTTATTATGTTACCCGTTCTCGCCTACTTGAGTGGTCACCGTGTCCCGACTTTTTTCTGTTTTTGTCGCATTCGTCACCGGTTTTCTGTTGATCGGTTCAGCTCAGGCCGAGGTAAAAGTCCTCACCAGCATCAAGCCGTTACAGCTGATTGCCGCAGCAGTGCAGGACGGCGTGGCGATTCCCGAAGTGCTGCTGCCGCCAGGTGCCTCGCCGCATAACTACGCGCTGCGTCCATCCGACGTACGGAAGGTGCAGTCGGTGGATCTGTTGTACTGGATCGGCCCGAGCATGGAAGGTTTCCTGCCGCGCGTGCTCAACGGTCGTACGCTGCCGAGCATCGCGGTGCAGGATCTGCCGGGGATGAAACTGCGGCACTTCGCCGAAGACAACCACTCGCATGCTGAAGAGGCTGATGAGCACGATCATGACCATCGTCCCGGCAGCCTCGATGCGCATTTGTGGCTATCACCGGTTAACGCACGGGTTATTGCCGACAAAATGGCCGCTGACCTGAGTGCTGCCGATCCAGCGAATGCCGAGCGCTATCAAAGCAACGCCAAGGCCTTCGACGAGCGCCTGGATGCTCTTGATGCGCGTTTGAAGAAACGTCTGACCGCCGTCGAAGGCAAGCCCTACTTCGTATTCCACGAAGCCTTTGATTACTTTGAAGAGGCCTATGGCCTGAAACACACTGGCGTGTTCAGTGTGGCAGCGGAAGTACAGCCGGGTGCCCAGCACGTTGCGGCGATGCGCACGCGTCTGAAGGAAGTGGGCAAGACTTGCGTGTTCAGCGAACCGCCGCTGCGGCCGCGTCTGGCGGAGACGCTGGTGGCGGGTTTGCCGGTGAAACTCGCGGAGCTGGACGCGCTAGGCGGGTATACCCCAGCGACTGCTCAGGGTTATGAGCAGGTGTTGGAGAAGCTGGGAAATGATCTGGCGGGTTGCCTCGAGTCTTTGTAGCAACGCATAACCTGTGGCGAGGGAGCTTGCTCCCGCTGGGCTGCGAAGCGGCCCCAAAATCTGGCAGTCCACCAGATTTTGTGAGTGCTGCGCACTCAAGCGGGAGCAAGCTCCCTCGCCACAATTCAGAGGGCGAAAGGCAAATGAATGCTCACAGCCTGACGCTGCGCCAACCGATGCTCGAATTCCTGCGGATCGTGAATCAACACGTCCTGCCCGGCAAACGTCTCCGCCGCGATCAAGCGCGATAGCCAGAACCGTACGCACGCCACGCGCAGCATGGTCGGCCACAACTCGGCTTCAGCCGCTGTAAACGGTCGTAGCGCCGCATAGGCACCGAGGAACGCTCGGGCACGCGGGCCGTCGATCAAACCATCGTCATCCGAACACCAATCGTTCAACGCAATCGCCACGTCGTAGAGCATCGGCCCGGAGCAGGCGTTGTAGAAGTCGATCAACCCGGTCAGGTGCGTGCCTTCAAACATCGCGTTGTCGCGAAACAGGTCGGCGTGGATGTTCGCCCGTGGCAGCGCGAGAATCTTTTCTTTCTGCCGGGTGATTTCATCCAGCGCCGTTTGCAGCAGCGCGCGCGGCTCGTCGCTCAGGTGCGAAAGAAACTGCGTGCCCTCCTCCAGCATCCAGTCCAGCCCGCGATCAGTCTTGCGCTTGATCATGTTCGACCCTTGAGTCGCCAGGTGCAGATGCGCCTGCAACTCGCCGACCTGCGCACAATGCTGGGCATTGGCCTGCTTGATGTGCTTGCCGGCCAGACGCGGTTGCAGCAGCGCCGGTTTGCCTTTCAGCTCACGCAAGGCTTCGCCGTCAGTGGTGCGCAGCGCGTATGGCACCGGCAAATCGGCGTTGTGCAGCACGTCGAGCAGGTCGATGAAGAACGGCATTTCCTGTACCGGGCCGCGCTCGACCAGGGTCAGGACGAACTCGCCTTGCTCCATGCTGATAAAAAAATTGGTGTTTTCACTGCCGGCGGCGATCCCCTGAAAATCCAGCAGACGGCCAAGCCCGTAAGGGGCGAGAAAAGTTTCCAGCTCGGGCCGAGCCAGCGGGGTGAACACAGACATGGTTAAAAACTGCTCAGTTCTGGCGCCGGGGTCGAACCGGCGCCGGTTGAATTTAAGAAACTACTTCCACTCGAAAATCTTCCACGAAGGAATCAGCATATCCGGCTGATCCGAGCGGATGAAATTTGCATCCGTACCGTCCGCGCGCACCAGAAAGTACGGCGGGAAACCCTTCTGGGTGACTTTGATCGCGTACAAAAAGCCATTCTGACGGTATTCCTGAATGGTCTTGTCGCCTTCCGTGCGAATGGTTACCTCGGGCTCCCCACCCGGCGCGTCATCTGCCGCCATCGCAGGCAATGGCGAGAGAGCAATCAAACTGACCAGCAGCAAGCGATTTAACGTACGCATGATAACCTTGTCCCTTTGTCGTCAACGGTCCCGCTATTCTAGCGCCGGACCCGCCGAAAAGGTTGATCCTGCTCATGAGCCAAGCCCCCCTCGTCCTGGTGGACGGTTCGTCTTACCTGTACCGCGCTTTCCACGCCCTGCCCCCGCTGACTACGTCCAAAGGCCTGCCGACCGGCGCGGTGAAGGGCGTGTTGAACATGCTCAAGAGTCTGCGCAAGCAGTATCCCGACAGCCCGTTCGCCGTGGTATTCGACGCCAAGGGTGGGACCTTTCGCGATGACATGTACGCCGAATACAAGGCCAACCGCCCAAGCATGCCGGATGACATGCGCGTGCAGATCGAGCCGCTGCATCAGAGCGTGAAAGCGTTGGGCTTCCCGCTGCTGTGCGTCGAAGGCGTCGAGGCCGATGACGTGATCGGCACCCTGGCGCGCAGCAGCGCGGCGGCGGATCGCCCGGTGATCATCTCCACCGGCGACAAGGACATGGCGCAGTTGGTCGACGGTCACATTACCTTGGTCAACACCATGTCCGGCAGCTCGATGGACGTGGAAGGCGTGAAAGAGAAATTCGGTGTCGCTCCTGAGCAGATCATCGATTATCTGGCGCTGATGGGCGATTCTTCCGACAACATCCCGGGCGTTCCCGGCATTGGCCCGAAGACCGCTTCCGGCCTGCTGGTCGGCGTCAACGGTGGCCTGACCGAGCTTTACGCGCAGCTCGACATCGTGCCGACCCTGCCGATTCGCGGCGCCAAGACCTTGGCCGCCAAGCTCGAAGAGCACAAGGAGATGGCGTTCCTGTCCTATCAACTGGCAACGATCAAGATCGACGTGCCGCTGGACGTCGAACTCGACGACTTGCAGATGGGCAAGGAAGACACGGCCAAACTTTACGAGCTGTACACGCTGCTGGAATTCAAAAGCTGGATCAACGATCTGGATCGCGACGCGAAACGCCAGGAACTGAGCAGCGCTCCCGCGCCTGAGCCGGCCGGCGATCTGTTCAGCGCGCCGGAAGCCGAAGCGCCGGCCGCCGCCGCTGAAGCCGCTTATGAAATCATCCTCGATCAGGCGCGTTTCGATGTCTGGCTGGAAAAACTCAAGCAAGCCAAGCTGTTCGCTTTCGTCACCAAAACCACTGGCATTGACGCGCAACAGGCGCAACTGGTCGGCTTGTCGTTCGCTGTGCAGCCCAACGAAGCCGCCTACATACCGCTGACTCACTCCTACATCGGCGTGCCGGATCAGCTGGATCGCGACAGCGTTTTGCGTGCGCTCAAACCGATTCTGGAAGACCCGAACAAGCTCAAGGTCGGCCAGCACACCAAGTTCGACATGAACATTCTGGCCAACTGCGCCATCGGCGGGGACCAGAACGAAGGCATCACCGTACGCGGCATTGCCTTCGATACGATGCTTGAGTCTTACGTACTCAACTCCACGGCCACTCGCCATGACATGCCCAGCCTCGCGCAAAAATACCTGGATCACGCCACCGTGAATTTCCAGGATATCGCCGGCAAGGGCGCCAAGCAGTTGACCTTCGACCAGATCGCTCTGGAACAAGCCGGGCCTTACGCCGCCGCAGACGCCGATGTCACCCTGCGTCTGCATCAGACGCTGATCGAAAAGCTCGACGCGATTCCGAGTCTGGCCAGGGTGCTGACCGACATCGAAATGCCGCTGGTGCCCGTGTTGGCGCGTATCGAACGTCAGGGCGCGTTTGTCGATGCCGAGCTGCTCGGTATTCAAAGCATTGAGCTGGGCAACAAGATGGTTGCGCTGGAGCGCGAAGCGTTCGAGATCGCCGGTGAAGAATTCAACCTCGGCTCGCCGAAGCAACTCGGCGTGATTCTCTACGAAAAGCTCGGTCTGCCGGTGTTGAAGAAAACTGCCAAGGGCCAGCCGTCGACCGCTGAAGAAGTGCTGGCAAAGCTTGCCGAAGACGATCACCGCCTGCCGAAAGTGCTGATGGAACACCGTTCCATGAGCAAGCTGAAAAGCACTTACACCGATCGCCTGCCGGAGCAGATCAACCCGCGCACCGGGCGCATCCACACCTCGTATCAGCAGGCTGTGGCATCTACCGGGCGCCTATCGTCCAGCGATCCGAACCTGCAAAACATCCCGGTGCGCACCGCTGAAGGCCGGCGCATCCGCCAGGCGTTCGTCGCGCAAAAAGGCTACAAACTGCTGGCGGCCGACTATTCGCAGATCGAACTGCGGATCATGGCCCACCTGTCCAAAGACGAAGGTTTGATGAACGCCTTCCGCAACAATCTCGACGTGCACACCGCCACCGCCGCCGAAGTGTTCAAGGCCGAACTGCACGAAGTGACCTCCGATCAGCGCCGTGGCGCCAAAGCGATCAACTTCGGCCTGATCTACGGCATGGGCGCACAGAAACTTGGCAAGGACATCGGCGTCGACACCAAGACCGCCAAGGCTTACATCGACACTTACTTCGCTCGCTATCCGGGGGTTCGTGAATACATGGATCGCACCCGCGCACAGGCTGCGGATCAGGGCTACGTGGAAACCTTCTTCGGCCGTCGCCTGTACTTGCCGGAGATCAACTCCAACAAGCCCCAGGAACGCGCAGCCGCTGAACGCACGGCGATCAACGCGCCGATGCAAGGCACGGCGGCAGACATCATCAAGAAAGCCATGGTTGCAGTGGATAACTGGTTGAGCACTTCCGGGCTGGACGCCAAAGTCATCCTGCAAGTGCACGATGAACTGGTGCTGGAAGTTCGCGAGGACCTGGTCGATCAGATCAGCAAGGAAATTCGCGTGCACATGAGCGAAGCGGCGAAGCTGGACGTGCCGCTGCTGGTGGAAGTCGGGGTTGGCAACAACTGGGACGAGGCGCACTAAGCCTCGCTGGTGCGCGGTTCTGCTGTGACATGCAGTCGCAGCAGAACCGTTGAAGGGCGCTTAGTCCGGATCGCTCTGGGGCTTATTCCAAAGCTATTTGAAAAAAATCTGAACTAATCTTGCGCTGCGCCACTCAGAGTTACTGAATGGCTGGTGAAGCCCTTCAATGCTCCTATGTTGTGTTAAGTGTTGGCAGATATCTGAACCCCGCCCTAGCGGTTCGGAACTTAAACCCCGGAACTTCTCCCTCCCCAATTGAAGTCCGGGGCTTTTTTTGCCTGCGATTTACTCAGCAGGCAGCTCCGTGCCCTTATCCGCCAGCTCCATCCAGCCCGCCAATACAGTGTAGGCGTCTTCCAGGCCCATACGCTTGGGCGCGGAAAACAGCTGGATGGTGACGTGATCACCCCAACCCTTACGAATTTCCGTCTGCACTTTGAGCAGCGTGTTCTTGGCTGCGCCGTAAGTCAGCTTGTCGGCTTTGGTCAGCAGGATGTGCATCGGCATGCCGGCCGCAACAGCCCAATCGAGCATCAGCAGGTCGAAATCGGTCATTGGATGACGAATGTCCATCATCAGAATCAGACCTTTCAAACTCTCGCGGCCGCCCAGATAGGCTTCCAGGTGACGCTGCCAGTGCATCTTCAGCGGGATCGGTACTTTTGCATAACCGTAGCCCGGCAGGTCGACCAGACGGCGTTCATCGTCTAGCTTGAAGAAGTTCAAGAGTTGCGTGCGACCTGGAGTTTTCGAGGTCCGCGCCAGGCTGGCGTGAGTCAGGGTGTTCAGCGCGCTGGATTTACCGGCGTTGGAACGACCGGCAAACGCCACTTCGAAGCCTTCGTCGTCAGGGCATTGATCGACTTTGGCGGCACTGAGCATGAACGTGGACTGTTGGCACAGGCCGAGGATGGGATTTTTGAGCTGCATGGGATTTCCGATGTGGGCGGCGCCGGGATTGGGCGCGGAACGCGGTGTCGCTTCCGTTTCAGTGACGCCAGTATATAATGCCGCAGATTTTGTGTGTGCTTTGTCCCAGCGTAGGATGAAGTCCACGGGAGCGACAGACCTTGATTGCGCATTAGAACGCAGAACGCTCTCAACCCTGAAAAGGTCGTTTTATGACGAAATGGCTGCTGGCAGCCGGAGTCTTGATGCCGCTTTACAGCGCGCAGGCTACACAAGATCCGGAAGCAGTGTACAACCGTGTTTGTGGTGCCTGTCATTCCGGCCAACTACCCATGGCGCCCGCAAGAGGCGATCAGGCAGCTTGGACGCCGAGGTTGGCGAAAGGTATGGAGACGCTGGTGCAACACGTGACCCAGGGTTTCAAGGCGATGCCGCCGCGTGGTTTGTGCATGGACTGCAGTGCCGAGGATTACCAAGCCATCATCCTTTGGATGAGCGAGTAAGCCCGGTCCATAACTCTTAACCCTTAGCCGTAGTTGGATTAGCTGATGAACAAATTGATCGTGAGTCTGCTGTTGACCGTGGGAATCACCGGCATGGCCCATGCCGCAGGCGATGCAACCGCAGGCCAGGCGAAAGCCGCCGTGTGCGGCGCCTGTCATGGCCCGGATGGCAACAGCATGGCGCCAAACTTTCCCAAACTGGCGGGCCAGGGTGAACGCTACCTGACCAAGCAGTTGCACGACATCAAGTCGGGCAAGCGTGTCGTGCTGGAAATGACCGGCCTGCTGACCAACCTGAGCGATCAGGATCTGGCCGACATGGCCGCCTGGTTTGCCAGCCAGAAAGGCAGCGTCGGCGCCGCCGATCCAAAGCTCGTCGCTCGCGGTGAAGCGCTGTTCCGTGGCGGCAACCTCGCCAAAGGCCTGCCAGCCTGCACCGGCTGCCACTCGCCGAACGGCACCGGCAACGCCGCCGCCGGTTTCCCGCACCTGGGCGGCCAACACGCTCAATACATCACCAAGCAACTGACCGATTTCCGCAAGGAAGAAGGCGGCCGTACCAACGACGGCGACACCATGACCATGCAGACCATCGCCAAACGCCTGAGCGACGAAGACATCGCCGCGGTGTCGAGCTACATTCAGGGCCTGCACTAAGCGCGTCTCCTGCGGCGGACATCTCGCGTTACGTTAACGCTCGATTAATCCGTCGCAGCAAGTATAAAAAGGGTGGCTTTGGCTGCCCTTTTTTGTGGCTGCTGCCGTTACACTACAGAACTCATGCCCGCCAGGATCTGTCTGAAAACAGGTCGCGCGAGGCGACCAAAATTGTCCAGGAGTAAAGCATGCGTAATCTGATCATCAGTGCCGCCCTCGTCGCTGCCAGCCTGTTCGGCGTGACCGCTCAAGCTGCCGAAGCCCCTGCCGCTCCATTCGTCGAACTGAGCAATCCGGTACCGGTTGCCGTGCCGGGCAAGATCGAAGTGGTAGAGCTGTTCTGGTATGGCTGCCCGCACTGCTACGCGTTTGAGCCGGTGATCAATCCGTGGGTCGAGAAACTGCCGTCCGACGTCAACTTCGTGCGCATTCCTGCCATGTTCGGCGGCCCGTGGGACGCTCACGGCCAGATGTTCCTGACCCTCGAAGCCATGGGCGTCGAGCACAAGGTGCACAACGCCGTGTTCGAAGCGATCCAGAAAGAACACAAGAAGCTCACCGACAAGAACGACATGGCCGACTTCCTCGCCACTCAAGGCGTAGACAAGGACAAGTTCCTCGCGACCTTCGACTCGTTCGCCATCAAAGGGCAGATCGTCAAAGCTCGCGAACTGGCGAAGAAGTATCAAGTCACCGGTGTTCCAACCATGGTCGTGAATGGCAAATACCGTTTCGACATCGGCTCGGCCGGCGGTGCTGAACAAGCGCTGAAACTGGCTGACCAACTGGTCGCCAAAGAGCGAGCGACCAACAAGGCAGCTGCCAACTAAGCGCGGCAATCGCCATGCGCCGCTGGGGAACTGAACGTCTCGTTGGCCTGCACGATCCGCAGGTCAACGAGCATCACCTGGAATCCACGGGCCTGCCCGCAGACAGTCGTCTGCGCTTGCTCAGTTTCAACATCCAGGTCGGCATCAGCACCGAGCGTTATCGGCACTATCTGACCCGCAGTTGGCAGCATTTGCTGCCGCACACCGGGCGCTCCAACAATCTGCAAAAGATCGGCAACCTGCTCGGCGACTTCGATCTGGTCGCCTTGCAGGAAGCCGATGGCGGCAGCCTGCGTTCAGGCTACGTCAATCAGGTCGAGCACCTGGCGCACCTTGGTGCGTTTCCCTATTGGTATCAACAACTCAATCGCAACCTCGGGCGACTCGGCCAGCACAGCAATGGCGTGCTCAGTCGTCTGAAGCCGTGGGCGATTGAAGATCACCCGCTGCCGGGGCCGAAAGGTCGCGGTGCGATTCTGGTGCGTTTCGGCGAAGGTCCGGAAGCGCTGGTGGTAGTGATGATGCATCTGGCCCTCGGCGCCCGTGTGCGCAGCATGCAACTGGCGTACATTCGCGAGCTGATCGGCGGCTACAAGCACCAGATCCTGATGGGTGACATGAACACCCACGCCAGCGACCTGCTGCAAAATTCGCCACTGCGCGACCTTGGCCTGCTGGCCCCGCAACTCGAAGCGACGTTCCCCAGCTGGCGCCCGCAGCGCTGTCTGGATCATATTCTGCTGAGTCCGACCCTGACCCTCGAAAAGGTCGAAGTACTGGCTCAGCCTATTTCCGATCACCTGCCGGTCGCGGTAGAGATTCGTCTGCCGGGTTCGCTCACGGCTGATGCATTGCCCGCGTTGAGTCCTGCCCCTCGCGGAACCCCTGAATGAGCGACGAAGCCCAGCGCTGGAAAGAGAAGTACCTCAAAAGCATCGAACAACAGGAAAAGCTCGAACGTCGATGGGACGCCCGGCTCGACCTGCTGCGCCGTGGCCTGGTGCGCAGCACACTGGCAGCCGAGGGCACCGACCGCGTGGTTGACCAGTGCATGAAAGAGATGCGCGATGTGGTGCGCACCGACGAGATGGATGCCGGCCTCGCCGCTTTGCTGCCACGTCTGGAAAAAGCCGTGCTCGATTCCGAGCAACGCCGCGAAACCCGCATTGATCAGATGAGTACCGCGCTGACTTCGCTGGTCACGCAGTTGCAAGCCTTGCCGTTACCGCGCGAAGTCGCCCAGCCGCTGAAGAAGTTCGCCAAACAGCTCGACGGCCGAGTCGGCCAGGCGCGCGAGATGCCGCTGCTGCTGGGTGAGCTCAGCGGTCTGCAGGGCAAGGCGTTGAGCCTGTTGGAGACACCGGCCGAGCCAGGGCGTCCGGGATTGTTGCAGCGGCTGTTTGGTGGTCGGGATAACGAGCAAGCGCCGGCGTCCGAGGCGCACGCTCCAGCTGTGACACCTGTGGCACCTGTGGCACCTGTGGCACCTGTGGCACAACAGCAACATACGCCCGCAGCCGAAGAGCTTGTCGCGCCGCCAGCAGCCACTGCCGCAGTCGCCGAGCCGGTAATGGTCGTTGCAGCCAAGGAAGCTCCAGCCGTAGTACCCGTCGACGTCCACGCACCAACGCCCGCGCCGCGTCCAGCGCTGGAGCCAGAGCCGGAGGTTGTCGCGTTCGAACCTCCAGCGATCACCCCTGAAATCGTCAGTAAACCGGTCGAACCCGAGCCAGAACTCTCCACAATAGCTCCGGTAACCGCCACAGCTTTCAACCCCGACGAACTGATCCACCCCGGGGATGCCCCGCCGCCATTGATCCTCGACAGCCTGCCCCTGCCCGAACCCATTGCTCAGGCATTGGCTGCCATCGATCCGGAGCAGTCCGAGCAAGACATCCTCTATGCGCTGCCGGATTCCCCCGAGCCGTCCTACAGCTCGGTGGCCAAGCACATCGAAGACACTCTGCTCGGGCTGCTCGACGACCTGACCTTGCCGGAGCGTCATCGCCCACAAGCCGAAGCCATGCGTGATCGACTGAAAAACGGTCTCAACTGGTACGAACTGCTGCCGATCCTCGACGATCTGGCAACTCTGATGCTGGCGATCACCGACAGCGGCCAGCACGAATTCGAAGCCTACTTGCAGCAACTCAACGAGCGCCTCGAAGCGTTCCAGAGCAATCTGCAAGCCGCCAGCGACGGGCACGCCGACAACAGTTCCGCCGCGCGGGAGATGGAGTCGCAGATCCGTGAGCAAGTCGACGGCCTGCAAACCAGCGTGCAGGACGCAGCGGATCTGGAGGACCTCAAGCAAGTGCTGGAGAACCATCTGGAAGGCCTGCTTGGCACCATGGATCAGCATCAGAAGCAGCGCGACGCCCGCGAACAGGAAGTCGCCGGTCGCTTGAAAAGTCTGGCCGAACGCGTCGCACACATGGAACAGGAAGCCCTCGGCTACCGCGAACACCTTGAAGAACAACGTCAGAAAGCCATGATCGACCCGCTGACCGGGCTGCCCAACCGTGCAGCGTGGAGCGAACGCCTCGAACATGAAATCAGCCAGTGGCAGCAGCACGGCAACACCCTGAGCCTGGCGATGCTCGACCTTGATCACTTCAAACGCATCAACGACAACTATGGCCATCTGGCCGGCGACAAAGTGTTGAAGATCATCGCCACAGTGCTGCGCAAACGTCTGCGCGGCAGTGACTTCATCGCGCGCTTCGGTGGCGAAGAGTTTGTCCTGCTGCTACCGGCAACGCCGCCAGCTATCGGCGCCAAACTGCTGGAAACCCTGCGCGCGGCGATCGAAGCCTGCCCGTTTCACTTTAAAGGTGAACGGGTGACCATCACTATCTCGATGGGACTTGCCTCGTTCAAACCGGGAGAACACAGCGATCTGGTACTGAAAAGAGCCGATCAGGCGCTATACCGCGCGAAAAATGCCGGACGCAACCGGGTCGAGCTGGGCTGAGGGCAATTGTTCCATATTGTTTAATTCAGCCCGCAAGCCTTTGAAGCTCAGGGCAGTACGTTACACTGTTGCATTATTGTCCTGTGCGTACTGCCCTTTATCATGAAATTTTTAGCCCTCATTGCTTCTCTTTTGGTACTCGCCGGTTGTGCCAGCGGCCCGCGTTTCGACACCAACCATCCTTCGGTCAATCACGACAGCCGCGTGCAGTTCGTGATCGTGCATTACACCTCTGCGTCCCTTGAGCGCTCGCTGCAATTGCTGACTCATGGCGAAGTCAGCAGCCATTACCTGATCGGCGACGACAAAACTGCCACCACCTACAAGCTGATGGATGAAAATCAGCGCGCCTGGCATGCCGGTGAAAGTGAGTGGGATGGCCGTACATGGCTCAACTCGAGTTCGATCGGCATCGAGATCGTCAATCCCGGCTTCAAGGACACCCCGACCGGACGCGTCTGGTATCCATACAGCGAAGCGCAGATCCAGAGCCTGATCGTCCTGCTCAAGGACATCAGCCAACGCCAAGGCATCAGCCCGCGCCATATCATCGGCCACAGCGACATCGCACCGCTGCGCAAGCTTGATCCGGGGCCGCTGTTCCCGTGGAAGCGACTGGCCGCTGAAGGTCTGGGCCTGTGGCCGAATGAGCAAGCCGTGGCGCGTCAGCAAGTGCAGTTCAATAACGAACTGCCGAGCATCAGCTGGTTTCAGTCGCAGCTCGCACGCGTGGGCTACGCGACGCCGCAGACCGGCGAACTGGATGTCGCCACCCGCCATGTCCTCGCAGCCTTCCAGATGCACTACCGCCCTACCCGCTTCGACGGTACGCCGGATGCGCAAACCGCAGCGCTGCTACTGGTTTTGAATCAGACAAAATAATGACACCCGCCCGACGGTCAGGGCGAAACGGCAAACAGCAGCTATAACTCATTGGTAATTCTTCGGAAATCCATGATGGTAGCTACCCGAGAAACGCTGCGTAGCTGGTTTTATCGCCCTTGGTTTTTGGCGATGATCGCGGCTGTTCTCAGTGCGAGCCTGTTGATCACTGGTGGGCTGTTCGTCGCCATGCGCCAGGTCGAACAAAGCGAAAGCCGGGAAATGAATGCTCAGGGCGAGCGCTTCCTCGCCCGCCTCGAACAATTGTTCGGGCAATTACGTGAAAGCCTCGACGATCTCGAGGCCCAGCCTCTGCGCAGCTGTGACGACGATATGATCGCCACGTTGCAGCAAGTCACCTTCAATTACCGCTTCGTGTATGAAGCGGCCTACATGGACGCTGCGCGAATCTGCTCCAACCGTCCGCGCCAGGAAGGCCTGACGGTGGTTCGCGCTCCAGATATCAAAGGCCCGACTTACAGCTATTGGCTGAACACAACGACCGAACCGGATGAAAACCGCGCCGCGCTGATGCTCGGCCGGGGCAATTTTCGCGTGGCCACCTCGCGCGGGCATCTGACCGACATGGTCGATCTGTCGCCCGGCAGCAGCCTGCTGGTGGTACTCGATCACGGCACGCGCGCAATTCCGGTGCTGGGCACACCGCAAGCCTGGCCACCCACCGAACCATGGCCCCCCATAAACCCTGAAGCACTGCAAATTACCCAGGCCAATCTGATTTACCGCATGCCGACCAATAATCCGGAATATCAGCTGGTGCTGATCACGCCGCGCACCGGCATGCACATTCCGGAAGTGTGGTGGTGGATGGTGCCCTTCTGCCTGATGCTCGGTGCCTTTGTTGGAGCATCGGTGTTCTGGCTGGTACGCCAGCGCCAGTCGCTGGATGCCGAACTGCATGGAGCGATCCGCCGTGGCGAGTTGCAAGTGCTGTATCAACCGATCTTCGATCTCGACAGCCGCAACTGCGTGGGTGCCGAGGCGCTGCTGCGCTGGCGTCGGCCGGACGGCACGCTGACCAGTCCCGATCTGTTCATTCCGATGGCGGAAAACACCGGGCAGATCCGCCAGATGACCGACTTCGTCCTGCAGCGTCTGCTCGAACAATTGGGCCAACTCCTGCGCGCCAATCCGCAGCTGTATATCTCGGTGAACCTGGCGGCGTGTGACGTGATGGTGCCGCGCATCGGCCAGGTCATGGCGCGACTGCTGACCCTGCACCGGGTCGCGGCGCGGCAGATTGCTTTCGAGGTAACCGAACGCGGTTTAATTGACGTGGTGGTAGCCCGGGAAAACCTGCAAGCCTTGCGCGATGTCGGGCATCAGGTGCTGATCGACGACTTCGGCACCGGCTATTGCAGCCTCGCGTACCTGCAAACCCTGCCGGTGGATTGCCTGAAGATCGACAAGGCGTTCATCGACGCCCTCGGCCATGACGCCGCCAGCAGCGGCGTCGCGCCGCACATCATTCACATGGCGCAGGCGCTGGACCTGAAAGTGATTGCCGAAGGCATCGAGCTCGAATCACAAGCGGCGCTGCTCAGTAGCGAAGGCGTGAAATTTGGTCAGGGCTGGCTGTTCGCGCATGCGCTGAGCGCTGTGCAGTTCATCGAACTGATCACCCGCGGCAGACGCCTCGCGGGCCGGCGCATCGACGACGAAGCCTAAACGGCCAGCGCCATGTAGAACTGCGTACCCTGCCCCGGCCGCGAATAAACGCCCATGCGGCCGCCATGCAGCTGAACGATTTCCTTGCACAGCGCCAAGCCAAGCCCGGCGCCGCCCTTCTTGCGCCCGACCTGCACGAACGGCTCGAAAATCCGCCCCTGCTGGCCGTAGGCAATGCCCTCGCCGTTGTCTTCGACGCTGATGATCACCCGCTCGCCATGGCGACGTGCCTGCAAACGGATCCGTCCGTCGCGGGCAGTGTGGCGCAAGGCATTGTCGATCAGGTTATCCAATACTCGATCAAGCTGCGCCTGATCAGCCTGCAAGCGCGGTAGCGGCCCCTGCACTTCCACATTCAGCGCGATGCCTTTTTCAGCGGCCGAGTCGACGAAGCGCGACTGCGCCTGCGTCAACAGATCCTCGATGCAGCACGGTGCCAAAGTGAGTTTCTGCAGGCCGCTCTGGTACCGGGAAAAATTCAGCAGATCGTTGATCAGCTGCATCAAGCGCTGCATCTCTTCATTGACCGTATCCAGCAGGTCAGCCTCGCGCGACTCTGGCGGAAATTTCGCCCGCTCGCGAAACAGGCCGAACGCCATGTGCATGCCGGTTACCGGCGTGCGCAACTCGTGGGATGCGCGCAGCACGAATTCGCTGCGCACCCGCTCGAAGGCGCGCTGCTCGGTGACGTCGTGCAGCACCATCACCGCACCAAGAATGTGGCCCTCGGTGTGGCTGACCGGGGTCAGGCTGTAGGTCAGCAGGCGCGACTCGCCATCGACCTCGATGCTCAAATCTTCCGGCGCGCGTTCCAGGCTGCCGCCGCGCAACACCAGCTGCAACTGATCGTCCAGCTCCGGGCGTTCCAGCGCGGTGCCCAAGCCTTGCCCGAAGCGGTCGCTGTCCCAACCCAATTGGCGCTGGGCCACCGGGTTGAGGTGCTCCAGATGGCCTTCGCGGTCGATCATCAGCAAGCCGTCGTCGATACTGTCGAGCACCGCTTGCAAACGTTGCTGACCGGCCAGCAGTTCATCGACATTGGTGGCCTGGTGCTCGCGCAGGGCTTCAGCCATCAGCCCGAAGCGCCGCGATAACAGATTCACCTCCATCGCCGACGATGCCGGCAAGATCACCTCAAAGTTGCCCTGACCGATATTGTCAGCCGCTTTGGCCAACGCCTCGATCGGCGCGCCGAACCTGCTGGCAATCCCGTGCGCGGTAACGAACCCGATGATCAACACCGCCAGCCCCACCAGTCCGAGCAGACCAGCCACCAGCAGCGCCCGATCACGGGCCACGTGTTGTACTGAGTTGATATTGTCCAGCGCATGCTTGTGTTCGGTGATCAGCCCGTTGCGCAGGGTGTTGAAGCGCTCGCGCAGGTCGCCGCCGCTTAGAGCAAGGCCCGGATCGCGTGACGCATCGAAAGCCTCGAGGAACTTCAGATAATCTGACTTCGCCTGACTGAATCCATAATGCCGACCGTCATCTGTTTGTTCTTGGGCGATACCTTCGTCCAGCAGCTGGAAGTAGTGCTGCCTGGAAGCCTCGAAAGCCGCCGGATCGCGCTTTTCGGCGAGCATCATGATCAGTTGATCGCCGAGGGTCTGACGCAGCTTGAGGCCCAGATCAAGGGTGACGAAGTTGTTGCGGATCGTCGCCTCCTGAGTGCCGGCCATCTGCATCACGCTGACCAGCCCGAGCAACAACCCGAGCAGGGCCACGGTGATCAGTGCGGAGATACTGAGGAACAACCGTGTCCGCAACTTCATCGCCAGCTTCATCGCCGGGCGCTCACAAGTTGTACTGCTTGCGCTTGCGATACAGCGTCGAGGCGTCAATACCCAAGGTCTTGGCGGCTTGATCGAGGGTGCCGGCAGTAGCCAGAACCGCGCCGATGTGCGCCTTCTCCAACTCGTCCAGACTCAGCGCCGCGCCGACCCGTGGCGCGTTATTGGCCGGTTGTTCGGCCATGCCGAGGTGGCTGATCTCAACGCGTTCCTGCGGACAGATGATGCTCGCGCGCTCGACCACGTTGCGCAGTTCGCGAATGTTGCCCGGCCAGCGGTAACCCAACAGGGCTTCTCGCGCTTCATCACTGAAGCCTCGGGCCGGGCGCGCGTATTCTTTGACGAAACGCGCGAGGAATCGGTCGGCCAAGGTAAGAATGTCCTCGGTCCGCTCACGCAGCGGCGGCAGATGCAGGGTGATGACGTTCAGGCGATACAACAAGTCCTCACGGAATCGCCCGTCGCGCACCATGTCTTCAAGGTTCAGGTTGGTCGCAGCGAGGATTCGCACATCGGCCCGGCGGGTCACTGGATCGCCTACCCGCTCGTATTCTTTGTCCTGAATGAAGCGCAGTAACTTTGGCTGCAACGTCAGGGGAAAATCGCCGATCTCGTCGAGAAACAGCGTACCGCCGTCAGCCTGATTGACTCGACCCAAGGTGCTTTCGCTGGCGCCGGTAAATGCGCCGCGACTGTGACCGAACAGTTCACTTTCCATCAATTCAGCGGTCAGCGACGGGCAGTTGATGGTCACGCAAGATTTCTTCTCGCGCTTGCTCCAGCCGTGAATGGCACGGGCCAGTTCACCTTTACCTGTGCCGGATTCGCCGAGGATCAGAATGTTGGCGTCGGTGCCGGCGACTTGCCGCGCCGTTTCGAGTACGACTTTCATCGCCGGGCTGTGGGAATCGAGACCGTCCTTCGGTTTGCGGATCTCGCCTTCCAGCGCTTCGAGGCGCGCCGAGAGTTGGCGCACTTCCAGTTGCTTGGCGGTGGCCAGACGCAATTGGTCTGGGCTGCACGGCTTGACCAGATAGTCGGCGGCACCCGCCTGGATCGCATCTACCGCCGTATCGACCGCCGAGTGGGCAGTGACGATCACCACACGCATCCACGGCGCCTGAATGCGCATCTGCGCCAATACATCGAGGCCGTTGTCTTCGCCCAGACGCAGATCGAGGAAGCACAGATCGAAAACCTGACGCTGCAATAACGCATCAGCCTGGGCCGCACTGTTGGCGGTCGCGACGGTATAGCCTTCGTCTTCAAGGCAGTAACGGAATGTTCGCAGGATGGCGGATTCATCATCCACCAGCAGAATGCGGCCTTGGTGCTCAGTGGCAGATTCCATTATTCCTACGCTCCAAAAGTGAATGTCCTGGGTTAGTCCCGGAAAAATCGGGCAAGTTGCATGGTTGATTCTGAACGATGCTGGCCATTGGAGGGTAGCCCTCTCCTGCGCTCATGGCTAATACGCTGATTTTGTTGATTTTTTAAACAAATTTCGAGTTACAGGCGATTGCCTGTGTTCTTTTCTGACATCCGCGCCCTGCCCTCAATTCAAAAAGAATCAATTCTCCTGCGAAATAATCGTGCAATCCGCACGACCACGAACGACCCATCGTGCAGGATGCGTCGTGCAAGATTTGCGTATCACACTCAAGCTATTGATTTTATTGATATTTTTGTAAATAAAAAACTGGCATGCAGGCTGCAATACATAAGTCAGCCCGGGCAAAACAACAATTGCCCCAACCGAACAAGAGTGAGGAACTCAGGATGACTCGCCAACGTGCCGCCCAAATGCGTATCTCGCCACTGCATATCCAGCAGGGCTTGTTTGCTGTACTCGCATTGTTGATCACGTTGATCGCTTGTCAGCAGTACCTGCGCTGGGAAAACAGCCAGCAGCCTGAGCCTTTGATCTCGATCCAGCACACCACGCAGAAGCACTTCAGCGCCGTCAGCAGCACTCAGGCAGACAACGCCTCGATGCGCATGATGGACGTCGACCAGCCGCAGCCGCTGGGCGACATGCCACGTGAAGAGCGTTGGATCTTTTAACCGAATCTGGACGTAACCGCGTCGAGACCAGCACTACCCCTAAATAGAAGCAAGGAGAATCACCATGTTGAGTTGGGCAATCACTTTCCTGATCATTGCCATCATCGCTGCAGTACTGGGCTTCGGTGGTATCGCGGGCACCGCCACGGGTATCGCCAAGATCCTGTTTGTCGTGTTCCTGGTGATGTTCGTTGTGTCGTTCTTCTTTGGCCGTCGCGGTCGAGGTTGACCATGAGTGCTTTAAAGACACTGGCAGCCGCCCTGCTTATGGGCGGTAGTGCCATGGCGATGGCGGCCAATGATGGCCAGACGCGGGTCAACGAGATACTGAACACCGACCCGCAGTACCGCGAAACCTGGCAAGGCGTGGTCAAGAACGAAGAACGCCTGCCGGAATGGGTGATGAACCTGTCCGGTACCTCGGAACAGCAGATGAACGCTGTGACTGAGGACGGTGACAAGTATCTGGTCGGCCCGCTCTGCGAAAGTGCCGACAAGTGCCTGAACCACCGCTTGATCGTGGCCTTCAGTTTCGACAAGGACGATGCCTACGGCATGCTGGTCGATGTGCCTGAGGCTCTGCCCGCCGACAAGTCGCCGACGCGCCACGCAACTTATCGGTTCTTCGGCAAACCTGATCAGGGCATGCAGGATCTGTTGATGGAAACATTGAAGAAAGATCCGCACTGGTACTGATTTCGAGTGCTGGTCTGAGATTCGAACATGAGGGCAGCTCCCCGCTGCCCTCTACTGCGCCCACCCGATGAAGGCCGGCGCATGACCATGGGGCCGGGATGTTCTGACTGTTGCAGGGTCGGAGTGACCTACGGGTACAGGGAGTGCCTGCGCTGAGGGCCGGGTCAGGGTAAAAGCTGCGCCGCAGGTTCGCCCACCCCAGGTGGTGAGACGGACTTGCGCAGGGCTTGGCCGGAACAAAACGTTGATCTAGAGCGTCCTGCTCAGAATTTTCCCAAGCAAAATGCCGACGAAAACATTTCGCAGTGTTTCGTGGCGACCGTATATCGAGAAAGCTTCGATTTAAACAGACGGACTTTTCGCCTTCGAATGTAGGCTTTTTCCGAAATTTCGGACTGAATTCAGTTGTTTAAAAATCAGCCAACCTGCGCTGAAATGGCCGGTTCACGGCACTTATGCCTGCTGAAATGTCATATTCGAACCGGTTGGGACGCCAGTTTCGTTTAAAAAAGCTCATGCCGATTCGGCATAGGGTAGGCGTTTACGGCATTAGACGTCGCAACCTTGCATCGGAATAGTTGCGCCTTTTTTCGCCTGCCGGAGAGCCGCTAATGCGCGTCCCGGGGCACCTTATACGGAGGCAGATGCACAGACTTTTCCGCTAAAGAGCGTTCCAGTTCCTGCATGTGCCTGAGTCAAACGCAAGTAAGGGTAAAGATATGAAGAAGGCAAAGCTTAGCCTCGCCTGGCAGATCCTCATCGGTCTGGTATTGGGGATTGCAATTGGTGCGTTGCTCAACCACTTCAGTGCCGAGAAGGCGTGGTGGATCAGCAACGTCCTGCAACCAGCAGGCGATATCTTTATCCGTCTGATCAAGATGATCGTGATTCCGATCGTCATCTCGTCCCTGATCGTCGGCATCGCCGGTGTCGGTGACGCCAAGAAGCTCGGGCGCATCGGCCTGAAGACCATCATCTACTTCGAAATCGTCACGACCATCGCGATTCTGGTCGGTCTGGTGTTGGCCAACGTGTTCCATCCGGGCACCGGCATCGACATGAGCACCCTGGGCACTGTGGATATTTCCAAGTACCAGGCAACTGCCGCCGAGGTTCAGCATGAACACGCGTTCATCGAAACCATCCTCAACCTGATCCCGTCGAACATCTTCGCGGCCATGGCCCGCGGCGAAATGCTGCCGATCATCTTCTTCTCCGTGTTGTTCGGTCTCGGTCTGTCGAGCCTGCAATCGGACCTGCGCGAGCCGCTGGTGAAGATGTTCCAGGGCGTTTCCGAGAGCATGTTCAAAGTCACTCACATGATCATGAACTACGCGCCAATCGGCGTGTTCGCGCTGATCGCAGTGACCGTGGCCAACTTCGGTTTCGCCTCGCTGGTGCCGCTGGCCAAACTGGTGATTTTGGTTTACGTCGCCATCGCCTTCTTCGCCTTCGTGGTACTGGGCCTGATCGCCAAGCTGTTCGGCTTCTCGGTGCTCAAGCTGATGCGCATCTTCAAGGATGAGCTGGTGCTGGCGTACTCCACCGCTTCGTCGGAAACCGTGCTGCCACGCGTGATCGAGAAGATGGAAGCCTACGGCGCGCCGAAGGCCATTTGCAGCTTCGTGGTGCCGACCGGTTACTCGTTCAACCTCGACGGTTCGACCCTGTACCAGAGCATCGCGGCAATTTTCATCGCGCAGCTGTACGGCATCGACCTGTCGATCAGCCAGCAATTGCTGCTGGTACTGACGTTGATGGTCACCTCCAAAGGCATCGCCGGCGTACCGGGCGTGTCCTTTGTGGTGCTGCTGGCCACCTTGGGCAGCGTGGGTATTCCGCTGGAAGGCCTGGCATTCATCGCCGGTGTCGACCGCATCATGGACATGGCACGTACCGCACTGAACGTGATTGGCAACGCCCTGGCCGTGCTGGTCATCTCGCGCTGGGAAGGCATGTACGACGACGCCAAGGGCGAGCGCTACTGGAACTCCCTGCCGCACTGGCGCAGCAAGGAAAAGCTGCCGGCTGGCGAGATTTCCAAGCACTAAGCAACTGCCGCCAGGCACACAGACAAACCCCGGAGAAATCCGGGGTTTGTCGTTTCTGGCGACCCCGTTATCATTCGCCGCATCTTCCGGGGGATTTGACTGATGCTTAATGGCCTGTGGCTTGGCTTCTTCATCGTGGCAGCCGTGTCGGCGCTGGTGCAGTGGCTGGTCGGCGGTAACGCCGGGATCTTCGCGGCGATGGTCGAAAGCATTTTCGCCATGGCCAAGCTCTCGGTCGAAGTCATGGTCCTGCTGTTCGGCACGCTGACTTTGTGGCTGGGCTTTCTGCGGATTGCCGAGAAGGCCGGGATCGTCGACTGGCTGGCAAAAGTGCTCGGGCCACTGTTTCTGCGGCTGATGCCGGAAGTCCCGGCCGGTCACCCGGCACTGGGCCTGATCACCCTGAACTTCGCGGCCAACGGCCTGGGGCTGGACAACGCCGCCACGCCGATCGGCCTGAAGGCCATGAAGGCGCTGCAAGAACTCAACCCAAGCGCGACCATCGCCAGCAACGCGCAGATTCTGTTTCTGGTGCTCAATGCCTCATCCCTGACGCTGCTGCCGGTAACGATCTTCATGTACCGCGCCCAGCAAGGCGCGCCGGATCCCACGCTGGTGTTCCTGCCGATCCTGCTGGCGACCAGTTGCTCGACCATCGTCGGCTTCCTCTCGGTGGCGTTCATGCAACGCCTGCGCGTGTGGGACCCGGTGGTGCTGGCGTATCTGATCCCCGGCGCGCTGCTGCTTGGCGGCTTCATGGCGTTGCTGGCGACCATGTCGGCCACCGCGCTGGCGGGCCTGTCGTCAATCCTTGGCAACCTCACGTTATTCGGGCTGATCATGCTGTTTCTGGTGATCGGCGCGCTGCGCAAGGTCAAGGTTTACGAAGCGTTCGTCGAAGGCGCGAAAGAGGGCTTCGACGTCGCCAAGAACCTGCTGCCGTATCTGGTGGCGATGCTTTGTGCGATCGGTGTGCTGCGTGCGTCGGGCGCGCTGGACTTTGGTCTGGACGGCATCCGCCACTTGGTGGAGTGGGCCGGCTGGGACACACGCTTTGTCGATGCGCTGCCAACCGCGATGGTCAAACCGTTCTCCGGCAGCGCCGCGCGGGCGATGCTGATCGAGACCATGAAGACCTCGGGCGTCGACAGCTTCCCGGCGCTGGTGGCGGCGACGATTCAGGGCAGCACCGAAACCACGTTCTATGTGCTGGCGGTGTACTTCGGCGCGGTGGGCATTCAGCGCGCACGGCACGCGGTGGGTTGTGCGTTGCTGGCCGAGTTGGCCGGAGTAATCGGCGCCATCGCGGTCTGCTACTGGTTCTTCGGCTGATCACAATCCTTTGGCCAAACAGATCCCCTGTGGCGAGGGAGCTTGCTCCCGCTGGGTCGCGAAGCGGCCCTCGCTTCACCTTAAAAGCGAGGACTGCTGCGCAGCCCAGCGGGAGCAAGCTCCCTCGCCACAAAGGCAGTAACTGACTTCAAGGACGCGGTGAGGGCGCGAGTTTCTGCCCTTGATCGACCGCCCAAGCGACGACTTTCGCGGTGAGACGATCACTCGCCTGGCCAAACCCGGCAACTACCGCCGGCACTTGCACATCGTTCAGCGGCTGGCGTTCCTCGAAGCGGCGGCTGGCGAGGATGCGCTGGTCGTAGCCGCGCACCAGCAGCGCGTCGAGGCGCACCACGACGCTGGCCTGCGTGCCCTGATATTCGGTCTGAAACGCCTGCAAGTTGCCGCCCAGCTCGAGGTCCGCCTGGAAGTTGCTGTCGTCGGTACTCAACAGCGTCACCCGGCCGTCACGCTGAAAGCCGTCGAGCAGCCGATTGCGCAGCAGCACCGGCGCCGGATCGCTCCAGCGTGAAGCCTTGTAGCTGCTGAGCAGATCACCCTGCGGAATCACCGCGATGGTCGGCCGGTTCAACGCTTCGCTGGCCTGCAATTTATTCAACCGCAGCGACCAATGCTGAGCCGCCGCCGAACTGGCCAAGGCGGGCGCCTGAGCCACCGGCAAGCGATAAACATCCAGCGGCTCGGACTTGGGCAGGATCGAACACGAACCGAGCAGGGTGACGCCAGCGAGGAGGGCGAGGTGCGACAGCTTCATGGCGTGAACTCCTTGTTCTTGTCACTGCCCAGCAGGTAACCACTGGGGTTGGCCTCCAGACGTTGAGAGATGGCGCGTAGCGAAGACAACGTTTCGCGCAGTTCACGCACGGCCGGCGCCAGGCCATTGAGGCCTTGCATGCCACTGTCGAGAGAGTTCTGATTCTTGCTCAGCAGGCCGTTGATGGTCGCGCTGCTTTGTTCCAGCGACTTCATGGCCTGCTCGGCACTGCCCAGCGCCTGTTTGCCCTGATCGTTGAGCAGGCCATTGGCGTTGCGCATCAGCGCCGAGGTCTGTTCAAGCATGCTGCCAGCCTGTTTGCCGACGGTCGCCAATTGCTGCATCGCCTGGCGCAGATCACCGCGCTGGTCGTTGATCGCGCCCGTGGTCTGTTCAAGGTGGGCGAGGGTGGCGCTGATGCGCGTGACGTTCTCAGCGGAAAACATCTGGTTGGCGTTGTTCAACAGTGTGCTGATCCCGCTCATCAAGTCATTGCTGTCATTGAGCAGCCGCGAGATCGGCGAGGGCGAGGCGACGATCACCGGCAGCTTGCCGTCGTGGCCCTTGAGCTGAGGACTTTGTGGCGTGCCGCCGCTGAGCTGGATGATCGAAGTGCCGGTGATCCCGGTCAGGGCCAGTTTGGCCTGAGTGTCTTCCTTGACCGGCGTGTCGCCACCCAGGCGAATCCGCGCCAGCACCCGGCGCGGGTCCTGCGGATCGAGGCGCAGGCTGACCACGTCGCCGACCTTGATCCCGCTGTACTGCACCGAACTGCCCTTGGACAGACCGCTGACCGCCTCGTTGAACACCACGTTGTAATCCTTGAACTCGGTATCGACACTGGACTTGGCCAGCCACAGGCCGAAGAGCAGGGCGCCCGCCACCACAATCACGGTGAACAGGCCGATCAATACATGATGGGCTCGGGTTTCCATGTCAGACCTCGTTAAGCAGTTTGGCGGCGTCCAGCGCCGAGCGGCCGCGAGGGCCATGGAAGTATTCGTGAATCCACGCGTCGTCGGTTTCCGAGACCACGTCGATGGCATCGGCCACCAGCACTTTCTTCTGCGCCAGCACCGCCACGCGGTCGGTGATGGTGTAGAGCGTGTCGAGGTCGTGGGTCACCAGAAACACGCTCAGGCCCAGCGCATCGCGCAGGGTCAGGATCAGTTGGTCGAACTGCGCCGCGCCAATCGGATCGAGGCCGGCCGTCGGTTCGTCGAGAAACAGGATGTCCGGATCCAGCGCCAGCGCGCGGGCCAGCGCTGCGCGTTTGATCATGCCGCCCGACAAGGACGCGGGGTATTTGTCCGCCGCCGATAACGGCAGCCCCGCCAGCGCCAGTTTGACGGCGGCCAGATGCTCGGCATCTTCGCGACTCAGGCCGGCGTGTTCGATCAGCGGCAGGGCGACGTTCTCGGTGACGGTCAGCGAAGAAAACAGCGCGCCTTTCTGGAACAGCACACCGAAGCGTCGTTCGATCAGCGAGCGCTCATGCTCGGACAGGCTCGGCAGGTTCTGGCCGAACACTTTGACGATTCCTTCGCTGGGTCGGCGCAATCCGACGATGCTGCGCAACAACACCGATTTTCCACTGCCGGAACCACCGACCACAGCCAGAATCTCGCCTTTGTACAAATCCAGATCGAGGTTTTCGTGCACACTCTGGCTGCCAAAGCGATTGCACAGGCCACGGACTTCGATCACCGCCTCGGCGGGCGCGCGGGGTAAACGACTCACCAGCCCATCTCCATGAAGAACAGCGCGGCTACCGCGTCGAGCACGATCACCACGAAAATCGACTGCACCACGCTGGAGGTGGTGTGCGCTCCGACCGATTCGGCGCTGCCGCTGACTTTAAAGCCTTCCAGGCAACCAATCGCCGCGATCAGGAAGGCGAAGATCGGCGCCTTCACCAACCCGACCAGAAAATGCTGAATGCCAATGTCCGATTGCAGCAGCGAGAGGAACATCGCCGGCGAGATATCCAGCGACACCGCACACACCACCGCACCGCCGACGATGCCGCAGAGCATCGCCAGAAAAGTCAGCATCGGCAGCGCCACCAGCAACGCCAGCACGCGTGGCACCACCAGCAATTCCATCGGGGCGAGGCCCAGCGTGCGGATCGCGTCGATTTCCTCGTTGGCCTTCATGGAACCGATCTGCGCAGTGAAGGCACTGGCGGTGCGGCCGGCCATCAGGATCGCGGTAAGCAGCACGCCGAACTCGCGCAGGAACGCGAAGCCGACCAGATCCACGGTGAAGATACTCGCGCCGAAACTGGCCAATACGGTGGCGCCGAGAAACGCGACGACGGCGCCGACCAGAAACGTCAGCAGCGCCACAATCGGTGCGGCATCGAGGCCGGTCTGTTCGATGTGCGCGACCATCGGCGTAATGCGCCAACGCTTGGGCCGGAACAGATTACGGGCGATGGTTTCGAGGATCAGGCCAACGAAGCCGAGCAGTTGCAGGGTGTCTTGCCAGACCGTGTCGACGGCGCGACCGATGCGCGTCAGCAACTGCACGCTGACGCTGAC
Organism: Pseudomonas sp. TWP3-2; assembly: GCF_049897765.1. NCBI lineage: Bacteria > Pseudomonadati > Pseudomonadota > Gammaproteobacteria > Pseudomonadales > Pseudomonadaceae > Pseudomonas > Pseudomonas sp. TWP3-2. The sequence goes on from NZ_JAFCWW010000022.1 coordinate 79,773, forward strand.
TTCCGCTTCCCTGACCGGCACGCAGAAGTCGGTCATCGACTGGTAAACGGTTTGCAGCAGCGCGCGGTCAGCATTGGAAATCGTGCAATCGGGATGTTCGGCGGATTTGCCCAGCCGCTCGCTGCCGAGCAATTCAACCAGCAGCGACGCACCCGCGGTATCGAGGGCGCCGAGGCCGTTGAGGTCGATGGCGGCGTTGCCGTCGTACTGCCCGCGCAGGGTGGCGCTCAGTCGCTTGAGCTCGGCGTAATGCGCAAGCGTCCAGTCACCGCTAACCCGAAGCTGCGCAGGGGAGGTCGAGGTGTCGAGTTGGGCACTACCGGTGATCGAGCTGCTGGTCATAAGCTCCGTGCTTTTTCGGCTAAATACGCTGGCATAGGTAATAGCACGAACCCGGTTACTTTTCTTTGACCGGTGTGCTGTCGGTCACTTCGAAGCGCAGCACGCCGATCAGTTGACCGTCCTCGGTCAGCACCCGCACCTGCCATTTGCCCGCCGGGTTGCCGGGGAAATTCTGCTTGTGCGTCCACGCCCGGTAGCCTTCCTTGCGCCCACCGTGGATATCGAGAGCGATTCGATCGACCTCTTTACCGTTGAACTTCCACACGTGGTAAATCCGCTCGTCCAGCCCGCGCGGCGCGTTGATCGCGGTGTAGGCGTAGAGCCCGCTGCCGCGAATCTGCTCGGCGCTGACTTTCTCCAGGCTCGCGCCGGGCGTGCGATCCTGCAATTGCGTGCTGATCGCCACGTCGGTCATCCACAACGTGGCTGGCGGTACCCAGGAGCGCAGTACCCAACCAAGGCCACCGATGCCGACCGTGATACAGAGGATCGCCAAGGCGTTACGCACGGTGCGGATCGGGAAGATCGACGCCAGGCTCGGGAACGACAGCACCACGGCAATCCCCAGCGCCCATTTGAAACTCTGCGCAGTAGTCAGGTGCATGATCACCGGCAGCGCGGTGAGCAGGGCGGCGAACAGCGTCAGCGTGTGCAGCGCGAGAAACGCCCAACGCCGTGGTGCCAGCCATTTGTAATACAGCGGGTCGACAATCGAAATCAGTGCCGAGATGCACAGCATCCCGGTGAAGAATAGCTGGCCGCTGTTCCACGTCGTGGTGATGAAGAAGAACGGCAGGACGAAAAACAGGCTTTCCTGGTGGATCATCTGCGTCGCGTAGCGCAGCAGCGGCGGCGGGATTTCGCGCTTGAAGATCCGCGTGAACAGCTTGGTCAGGCTGTTTTCCAGCATCAGCCAGATCCAGCTCAGGAGCATGATCGTGGTGATCCAGCTCGCCAGCCCCTGTTGCCGGTCGACCAGAATGAAACTGCCGACCCCGGAGATAAATCCACCGAGCGCAATGACCCCCGGATAGCGCTTCATAAGCTCGAGAATGCGCTGGATCAGCAGGGTCAGTTTGGACATTTGGGCGCTTCGCTACACATTAGGAAAAAACCCCGACAGAGTACCTCCCGCAGGACATTGTGGCGAGGGAGCTTGCTCCCGCTGGGCTGCGTAGCAGACCCAGGATTTTTATGGGCGCTGCGCACCCAAGCGGGAGCAAGCTCCCTCGCCACAGGTCAGTGTTTGGCTGATTGACGGTGGTGCAGGCGCCAGCCGAGCAGGAGCAGGATCAACACGCCCAATCCACCCGCCGCCAGCCACAGCACTTGATCATCACTGAGCAACGGCTTCTCGATTCGCAAATAACCCGGTTGCAGCAGCAACTCGCGCATGGCCTTGTTCGCCGCTTCCAGCGTCACGCCTTGCAGCTCTCTGGCGGGATCGGCGAAACGGCCGTCATCGTAGTCACCGAGCGCGCTCCAATAATAGTCGGCCATGGCACTGTTGCCTTGCACCGCCCAGGCCTGATGGGCAATGGCTGCCTGTTTGAGGCGAGCGAACGTCTCAGGATCAAGCCCGTTTTTCAGCAGATCGGCCTTGAGGTCTTCGAGCACCTGCTCAGCTTGGGCAACGTCATCCCGATCAAGGTCAGCGTTGAGGCTCATGAAACCTACACCGCCGAACACCTGTCGATCAGCCCACGGCCCGTAAGACAGTGCATGTTGCAGGCGCAATTGGCGATAGAGCGCCCAATCCAGATAATCCTTGAGCAGGTCGAAGGTTTCGTCGTGCCGTTCCTCCAGCACCGGCTCCGGCACCAGCCAGTGCAGCTTGGCGCTGTCGCCGATGAAGCCGCGCGTCAGCGTGCGCTCATGGGCGGCACTGACGCGGATGTCCGGCAATGGACGGTGCTCGCTCGGATCGACCGCTTCGAGCGCACCCCAGGCGCGTTCCAGATAGGCCGGCAGCAGTTTGTCCAGCTCACCGACCACGATCAAAGTCATGTTGTTCGGCGCGTACCAGGCCGCGCGCACCTTCTCCAGTTGCTCCTGGGTCAGGCCGCCGACTTCGGCGCGCTGCGGGCATTTCAGACCCAGTTCGACCGCCAGTTGATTACTCGCGGTGTGGCCCAGATCCTGGCGGTCAAGGAAGCGTTGCAGACGCGTGTAATGCCCGCCGTCCTCGCGCTCGACCACACGTTTGGCGGCGTTGATTGCGTTGTCATCGATGCGGGTTTGCGTCAGCAGAGCCAGCAACAGATCGAGGACTTTGCGCTGGTTTTTCGCCGGGGCTTCGATCACGAAGGTAGTGTCGGCGTTGCTGGTGAAGGCGTTCCAGTCGCCGCCCAGCGCTTGCATGCGTTCTTCGAGGCCGCCTTCGCCCGTGGCGTCGATGCCGCTGAAGAGCAGGTGTTCGAGCAGGTGCGGCAGCTCTTTGTCAGCGCAATCGAAGTCATCGAGGCCGACGCCGACCACCAGCCGGATCGCCACATGCCCGCGTTCGGTGCCGGGTTTGAGCATCAGCTGCAAGCCGTTGGGCAGGGCATAGCCTTCAACCTGAAAACGATCCAGGGCAAACGCGGGCAAGGAACCGAGCAATACACAAGCGAACAACAGGCAACGCATAACGAGCTTCCATACGGCTGAATTGGAGATCCGTGTTGTCAGTCAGGGCCCCATCGCTGGCAAGCCAGCTCCCACAAGGATTTACGGCGCTCACAAAACCCTGTGGGAGCTGGCTTGCCAGCGATGAGGCCCTTGAGACTGAACTCTGTGTTACTGACTGGCCCCAGCCCCAGACGTTCAAGGCGAATGCGTAATGTCAGCCATATCATCCGCCGCCAGTGCACCCGTATCAGCCGTCTCCAGCACCACATAAGCACTGCTGCAAAACAGCGAATTCAAGCGCTTCATGTCGGCAATCAGCTCCAGATGCAGCGAACTGGTCTCGATACTCTGCACGATCCTGCGTTGCAAACGGCTGACATGCGCGTGGGCCAAACGCCTTTCCTGTGCGCGAAAACGGCGTTTTTCGCGCAGCAACTGGCGGGCGCTTTCCGGGTCGGCGCTGAGAAACACCGACAACCCCAGCCGCAGGTTGGCAATCAACTGACTGTGCAGATCCGCCAGCTCTTCCAGCCCCACTTCGGAGAACGAACGACGCTGCGAAGTCTTCTGCTGCTGCACCTTGCGCAGCATGCGCTCAATCAGATCACTGGCGAGTTTGAGGTTGATCGCCAGCTCGATGATCTCGGCCCAGCGTCGACTGTCGCGCTCACCGAGATCCTCGCGTGGCATTTGCGCCAGATACAGCTTGATCGCGCTGTACAACGCCTCGACGTCATCGGTCATGCGGCGCATTTCCTGAGTGACGGCAGTCTGCTTGCCGCGCAGCACATCGAGCATCGCTTCGAGCATATTGTCGATCAGGTCGCCCAGACGCAGGGTTTCCCGGGCCGCGTTGGCCAGCGCCAGGCTCGGCGTGAGCAGCGCGGTCAGATCCAGATGGCGCGGTTTGGCCGTGCCGTTGACTTCGCTGCGCTCCGGCAGCAACCAGGCACACAGCCGCGCCATCGGCCCGACACTTGGCAGCAAGATCAGGCATCGCGTGGTGTTGTAGAGCAGGTGGAAGCCGATGACCATTTCCTGCGGGCTGAAATCGAGGCTGTCAATCCAGTGCACCAGCGGGTCGAGCACCGGGATGATCAGCAGCAGGCCAATCAGCTTGTACAACAGACTGCCGAGCGCCACTTGCCGGCCGGCGGCGTTCTGCATGCTGGTGCTCATGAACGCCAACACGCCGCTGCCGATATTGGCGCCGATGACCAGACCGATCGCCACCGGCAGACTGATCACCGCAGCCCCGGCCAGAGTCGCGGTGAGCAACACGGCGGCCAGACTCGAGTAGGAAATCATCGCGAACAACGCGCCGACCAAGGCGTCGAGCAGGATGTCGCCGGTCAGCGAGGCGAAAATCACCTTCACCCCTTGGGCGTGGGTGATCGGCGCAGCGGCTTCGACGATCAGTTGCAGCGCGAGAATGATCAGGCCCAACCCGATGCTGACGCGCCCCATCTGCCCGAGCCGCGTCTGTTTGCGCGACAGAAAGAAGATCACCCCGACGAAAATCAGCAGCGGCGACAACCACGACAGATCGAGCGTCAGCACCCGCGCCATCAGCGCCGTACCGACGTCGGCGCCGAGCATGGTGGCCAGCGCCGGGGTCAGCGCCATCAGGCCCTGGCCGACGAACGAGGTGACGAGCATGGCCGTGGCGTTGCTGCTCTGCACCATCGCGGTGACGATGATGCCGGCAATGAACGCGAGCCCACGCTTGGACATGTTCTGGCCAATCACATGGCGCAAATTGGAACCGTAGACCCGCAGGATGCCGGTTCGGACGATGTGCGTGCCCCAGATCAGCAGGGCCACGGCGGAGAGCAGATTGAGCAGGGTGAGCATACTGGCCCCCTGTGATTGCAGGCGCCCCAGAGGGGCAAGTTGACGGTGCCGCGCGTTTTCTACTTTGTGTACTTAAGCTGTAGTTGGCTAACGGTCTGCGCGCCAGCATTGCACAGCTAAAGTGCCGATTGAAACAAAACTGTCATGAAAACCGGTTCATCCGCACATTCTGAAATCAACAAAAAACCTGTGGGAGATTCTATGGTTGAGGGGAAGCCCTCAACCGACTTTCGGTTGGTATTCGTCCTCCCCCTTCAACAGTGCAAATACCACTCGGGCAAGCTTGCGGGCCAGGATCACCAGGGCCTGTGTCGTACTGAGCCCGCGACCTCTTTGCTTTTCATAAAATCCTTTCCACGTCGGCGTACGGCTGGCCG
>NZ_JAFCWW010000023.1:0-84672 GCF_049897765.1 Pseudomonas sp. TWP3-2
CACCGTCTATGACGAGAAGGCTTACTTGCAGGCTTTGACGCGTCGCGGATCAACACTGATAAAGGCGTCGATGGAGGTGGCAACAGATTGACGGACAGGCTCAGGGCGTGACGGGCGCTTGAGATCAAGAGCGGTACTCGAGCTAACGCTCATTGTGTTGAGTGGGGCGGCTTTGCCGCGGGGGTGTACGCAAATTGGAGTTGTGTGTGCCAGCCTGCTGGCGATGGGGCCAGCCCAGACAACACCACTTTCTGGCAGACAACAAAAAGCCCACCAATTGGTGGGCTCCTTGTATTCAGCCGAGGATCAGAACAACTTCATCTTCGGCGCTTCTTCTTTCAGCGGCTGGTTCTGCGCGGTTTGCGCATTCCAGCCACCGCCGAGTGCTTTGTACAGGTTGACCGCACTGGTCAGCTGCGCGAGGCGGTCGGTGATCAGCGCTTGTTGTGCGCTGAACAGCTGACGCTGGGCATCGAGGAAGGTCAGGTTGCTGTCGACGCCAATGCGATAGCGACGCTCAGCCAGGCGGTAGTAATCCTGGTTGGCCTGGACGAAATCACGCTGCGCCTGCAACTGCTCGGTGTAGGTCTGGCGCGCGGCGAGGCCGTCGGCGACTTCCTGGAAGGCCGTTTGAATGGACTTCTCGTAGTTCGCCACGCCGATGTCCTTCTGGATCTCGGCGGCATCGAGGCTGGCGCGCAGGCTGCCGGCGTTGAAGATCGGCAGGTTGATCTGCGGCTGGAACAACCACGTACCCGAACCACCTTTGAACAGGCCGGACAGATCCGGACTCAGGCTGCCCGCGTTGGCGGTCAGGCTGATGCTCGGGAAAAACGCTGCACGGGCCGCACCGATGTTGGCGTTGGCCGCCTTCAGGTTGTATTCGGCCTGAAGGATGTCCGGACGACGTTGCAGCAGATCCGATGGCAGACCGGGCGGCACATCGCTGAGCAGGTCGTCGGACAGCGGTTTGGCCGCTTGCAGGTTGGCCGGGATGCCAGTGCCGAGCAGCAGCGTCAGACCGTTTTCATCCTGCGCCACCTGGCGGGTGTAGCGCGCCAGTTGTGCACGGGCGTTTTCCACCGAAGTGCGCGACTGCGCCAGATCCAGCGCCGAGGCCACACCGACTTCGTTGCTGCGGCTGGTCAGCTTGTAGCTTTCTTCGAAGGCACCGAGGGTGTCTTGAGTCAGCTTGAGCAGTTCCTTGTCGGCCTGCCAGGTCAGGTAGGCGTTGGCCACGTTGGCCACCAGACTGATCTGCGTGCTGCGGCGTGCTTCTTCAGTGGCGAAGTATTGCTGCAGCGATTGCTCGCTCAGGCTGCGGACCCGACCAAACAGGTCGAGTTCATAGGCGCTGATGCCGACGGTGGCGGAGTACGAGCTGGTGATGCTCGACTCACCGGTCTGCGAAGCCCGCGCCGGCAGACGTTGACGGCTGCCGCTGCCGGTCGCCGAAACGGCCGGGAACAGATCGGCGCGCTGGATGCGGTATTGAGCCGCATAGGCGTCGATGTTCAGTGCCGCGACGCGCAGGTCGCGGTTGTTTTCCAGCGACACCTGAATCAGTTGCTGCAGTGCCGGGTCATGGAAAAACTGCTTCCAGCCCTGCTCGGCAGCGGCTTGCGCCGGTGCCTGGGCCGGCGAATACGCCGGACCCTGCGGGTATTGGCCTGCCACCGGTGCTTCGGGCTGCTGATAATCAGGGATCAGCGAGCAACCGCTCAGCACGAAGGCGGCGACGGCGATGGAGAGTAGCGACTTGCTCATTGGCCAGCCTCTTTAGGAGTTTCTTTGGCGTCATCCAGGTCGGCGTTTTTACGCTGGCCAATGGACGACACAGTGACGAAGAACAGTGGCACCCAGAATATCGCGAGTACGGTGGCGGTGATCATACCGCCAATCACGCCGGTACCGATCGCATGCTGACTGCCCGAGCCTGCGCCCGTGGAGATCGCCAGTGGCACCACACCGAGAACGAATGCCAGCGAGGTCATGATGATCGGACGCAGACGCATGCGGCAGGCTTCGATCGCCGCTTCGCGCAGGCTGCGCCCTTGCTCATGCAGCTCCTTGGCGAACTCGACGATCAGAATGGCGTTTTTAGCCGCCAGGCCGATGGTCGTCAACAGCCCCACCTGGAAGTACACGTCGTTCGACAGACCGCGCAGGCTGGTGGCCATCAGCGCACCGATGATCCCCAGTGGCACCACGAGCATGACCGCAATCGGAATCGACCAGCTCTCATACAGTGCCGCCAGACACAGGAACACCATCAGCAGCGACAAGGCATACAGCGCCGGCGCCTGAGAGCCTGACAGACGTTCCTCGTAGGACAGACCGGTCCAGGACAGGCCCACACCCGCCGGCAGTTTGGCTGCGAGGGCTTCGACTTCGGCCATCGCTTCACCCGTCGAATAACCCGGAGCCGGAGCACCGAGGATTTCCACCGCTTCCACGCCGTTGTAACGCGAGAGCTTCGGCGAGCCGTAGGCCCATTCGCCCTTGGCGAACGCCGAGAACGGAACCATGGTGCCGCTGGCGTTGCGTACGAACCATTTCTTCAGGTCTTCGGGGCTCATGCGCGAGTCCGGCTGGCCCTGTACGTACACTTTTTTCACTCGACCACGGTCGATGAAGTCGTTGACGTAGCTACTGCCCAAGGCAATCGACAACGTGTTGTTGATGTCGCTGATGGTAATGCCCAAGGCACTGGCCTTCTCGTCATCGATTTCCAGCTGGAACTGCGGCTCGTCATTCAGGCCGTTCGGACGTACCTGCGACAGCACTTTGCTTTGCGCCGCCATGCCGAGGAACTGGTTACGCGCAGCCATCAACTTTTCGTGACCGATTCCGGCGCGATCTTGCAGGAACACGTCGAAACCGGTGGCGTTACCCAGTTCCAGAACCGCCGGTGGAGCGAAGGCGAACACCATCGCATCGCGGAAGGTAAAGAAGTGCTGCTGGGCACGGGCGGCGAGTTTGAACACGCTGTTGTCAGCGTTACGTTCGCCCCACGGTTTGAGCATGATGAACGCCATACCCGAGCTCTGACCACGGCCGGCAAAGTTGAAGCCGGTCACGGTAAACACCGAAGCCACTGCGTCACCTTCACCGCCGTCCTTGGTCGGACGCAGCAGGAATTCGCGCATTTCATCCACCACTACCTGAGTGCGCTGGGCACTGGAGCCGGCAGGGGTTTGCACCTGAGCGAAGAGTACGCCCTGATCTTCTTCGGGCAGGAATGCGGTCGGAATGCGGGTGAACAGCCAGATCATTCCCACCACGATCAGCAGGTAGGCCAGCAAGTAAGGAATCTTGCGCTGAAGCATGCTGCCGACACCGCGCTCGTAGCTGCGAACGCCACGGTCGAAGTTGCGGTTGAACCAGCCGAAGAAACCTTTTTTCGGTGTGCCGTGCTCACCCTTCGGAATCGGCTTGAGCATGGTGGCGCAGAGCGCCGGGGTGAAGATCAGCGCCACCAGTACCGACAGGGCCATGGCCGAGACGATGGTGATGGAGAACTGCTTGTAGATCACCCCGGTGGAGCCGCTGAAGAACGCCATCGGCAGCAATACCGCCGAAAGAACCAGCGCAATACCGACCAGTGCGCCCTGGATCTGGCCCATGGATTTCTTGGTTGCTTCCTTGGGTGACAAGCCTTCTTCGCTCATCACCCGCTCGACGTTTTCCACCACGACGATGGCATCGTCCACCAGCAAGCCGATGGCCAGCACCATACCGAACATGGTCAGGGTGTTGATGCTGAAACCGAACGCCGCGAGGATGCCGAATGTACCGAGCAATACCACCGGCACGGTCATCGTGGTGATGACGGTGGCGCGGAAGTTCTGCAGGAACAGGAACATCACCAGGAACACCAGTACGATGGCCTCGACCAAGGTATGAACCACACCTTTGATCGACTCGGTCACCACCGGGGTGGTGTCGTACGGGAATACCACTTCCATCCCTTGCGGGAAGAATGGCTTGAGGCTGTCGATGGTCGTGCGCAGTGCCTTGGCGGTGTCGAGGGCGTTGGCGCCGTTGGCCAGTTTGACTGCCAGACCGGATGCCGGGCTGCCGTTGAACTGGGCACTGATCGCGTAGTTCTCGCCACCCAGGGCGACGTCGGCGACGTCCTTGAGGCGAACCTGCGAGCCATCCTTGTTGACCTTGAGCAGAATCTCTTTGAATTGCTCGGCGGTCTGCAGACGGGTCTTGCCGATGATCGTGGCGTTCAGTTGCTGGCCTTGTACGGCAGGCAAGCCACCGAGCTGACCGGACGACACCTGAACGTTCTGCGCGGCGATCGCGGTCTTGACGTCAACCGGGGTCAGGTTGAAGTTGTTCAACTTGGCCGGGTCGAGCCAGATACGCATCGCGTACTGGGCACCGAAGACCTGGAAGTCACCGACGCCGGCAGTCCGCGAAATCGGATCCTGCATGTTCGACACGATGTAGTTGGACAGGTCGTCCTTGCTCATGCTGCCGTCGCGCGACACCACGCCGATCACCAAGAGGAAGTTTTTCACTGCCTTGGTCACGCGGATACCTTGTTGCTGCACTTCCTGCGGCAACAGCGGGGTGGCCAGGTTCAGCTTGTTCTGAACCTGCACCTGCGCAGTGTCGGAGTTGGTGCCCTGCTCGAAGGTCGCGGTAATGGTCATGCTGCCGTCGGAGTTACTTTCCGAAGACACATAACGCAGGTTGTCGATACCGTTGAGTTGCTGCTCGATCACCTGAACCACGGTGTCCTGAACCGTTTGTGCCGAAGCACCCGGGTAGGTCACGGAGATCGCAATGGCCGGTGGCGCAATGCTCGGGTATTGGTTGATCGGCAATTTGAGGATCGAAAGTGCCCCGACCAGCATGATCACCAGGGCAATTACCCAAGCGAAAATCGGACGGTCGATGAAGAATTTTGACATGAATTACTCCCCTTTGCCGCCGGCGGCTTGATCAGCTGCCTGTGCGGGGGCCGGGTTCTTGTTGCCGACGTTGGTCGCTTCGGTGGCTTTGACTTCGACGCCTGGCTTGACGAATTGCAGACCTTCGGTGATCAGGCGATCGCCGGCTTTCAGGCCATCTTCGATCAGCCATTGGCTACCAACGGTGCGGCTGGCCTTGAGCTGACGCAGTTCAACCTTGTTGTCCGCGCCGACTACCAGTGCGGTCGGAGTGCCTTTAAGGTCACGGGTCACGCCTTGTTGCGGAGCGAGAATCGCGGCGCTGTTCACACCGGCCTGCAACTGAGCGTGCACAAACATGCCTGGCAGCAAGGTGTGATCCGGGTTCGGGAACACTGCGCGCAGCGTCACGGAGCCGGTGGTCTGATCGACTGACACTTCGGAGAATTCCAGCTTACCGTCGAGCTTGTACTGGCTGCCGTCTTCGAGGGTCAGCTTGACCGCAGCGGCGTTATCGCCAGCCTTTTGCAGACGACCGCTTTCCAGCTCGCGGCGCAGCTCCAGCAATTCCACCGAAGACTGCGTGACGTCCACGTAGATCGGGTCAAGCTGCTGAATCACCGCCATGGCGTCGGTCTGGCCATTGCTGACCAGTGCACCTTCGGTGACCGAAGAGCGGCCGATGCGGCCGGAGATCGGTGCGTAAACCTTGGTGTAACGCACGTTGATCTGCGCGCTCTGCAGGGTCGCTTCCGATTGCAGGCGGTTGGACAGGGCGGTGTCGTATTCCTGACGGCTCACGGCTTGCTCGTCAACGAGCTGCTTGTAGCGATCGGAGATCGACTTGGTCGAACGCAGGTTGGCTTCGGCGCTTTTCAGGGTCGCTTCATAGACCGACGGATCGATCTGATACAGCTGCTGGCCGGCTTTGACATCGCCGCCTTCCTTGAACAGACGCTTGAGAATGATGCCGTTGACCTGCGGTCGAACTTCAGCGATGCGGAACGCGCTGGTGCGGCCCGGCAGTTCGGAAGTCAGGGTAAAGGCTTGTGGTTGCAGGGTGACGACGCCGACCTGAGGAGGCGGTGCGGCAGGCGCCGCTTCTTCCTTTTTACATCCGCTGAGCAGCGATGCCAGGGCGACGGCAGTGACCAGAGCGGTAACAGCTGGCTTGAATTGCATGAAGATCCTCGGGTCAGGCGCGCAAAAAGCGCACAAGAAATGTGTAAGGGTAAAAAACAGATACCGGGTGGATAAGTAGCTTGCTAAGGAATATACTTACATTCATGGCTGTTTGTAAACACCCTGGCGTCGTATCCAGCCTGTTACAAAAGTGGTTGCAAGGTTAGGAATTGTAGGCCCGGGAGATGATCCGCGAGAGATCCAGCCCTTTTTATTCAGCGAATATTCAGTCATCGCTGAAACATCCTGTTTGAGGTTTTACTGCCATGGTTCGTCGTACCAAAGAGGAAGCTCAGGAAACCCGAAGCCAAATCCTCGAAGCGGCCGAGAAAGCTTTCTATGAGCGCGGGGTCGCGCGCACCACGCTGGCGGACATCGCCACCCTGGCCGGCGTGACGCGCGGAGCCATCTATTGGCACTTCAGCAACAAAGCCGATTTGCTGCAGGCTATGCTCGATACCTTGCATGAGCCGCTGGATGAACTGGCCAAGGCCAGCGAGAGCGAGGACGAACTCGATCCGCTGGGCTGCATGCGCAAGCTGCTGATTCATTTGTTTCATCAAGTTGCGCTGGATCCGAAAACCCGGCGCATCAACGAAATTCTGTTTCATAAGTGCGAGTTCACCGATGAAATGTGCGATCTGCGCCAGCAGCGCCGGACGGCCAGTCTCGATTGCAATCTGCGTATCGGCCTGACCCTGCGTAATGCGGTAAATCGCGGCCAGCTGCCGGAAGATCTCGACACTGCCCGCGCGGCCATCAGCATTCATGCCTATATCGACGGCCTCCTTTATGGCTGGCTACTCGCGCCGGACAGCTTCGAGCTGCATGCTGAAGCCGAGCGTTGGGTCGATACAGGGTTGGACATGCTGCGCCTCAGCCCCAGCCTGCGCAAATGAAACAAAATCCGGGATTGGAGCGGGCTGTGTCAACCAGGGTGCACAGGAATATTCACGCGGCGAGTTTATACGTAGCGCGCTACGTCTTTTGTAGGGATTTTGTATTTTCGCCGAAGGGAAATTTGGTCGTTTCGATTTGAGCGAACGAGGCAAGCGCCCTCGTAAGGGCGCTTGCTCATGGGCCGGTAATTACAAGAATTAATACCGGATTTGAATCTTAAGTGCGTAGCTATAAGGGGTGGCGCTCTGGTTTTGTTCCAGTGCGTATTCGCATAGGATTTTGCGCTGGCCAATCGAGTGAATACTGTGTTGTCGCGATACTCTCGACTTTGCGTCAAAAGCAAGCGGATCATAGCCGCGATTTGTTAGTGTTGCTGCTGTCGCGAAACTGAATGCGTAGTCACCGCTACTATATGTAAATTTATGACTGATCAGTGAACTTCGAAATGCTTGCTTGCCACTGGTGATACGTCGTAGTAACGCGTTTGGTAATAGAAGTGAATAGCAATCGCCAGGTGGTATTTCAAAATCCTCCGGCTCGCCATCCCACGTTGAACTGATCAGAGAAAATGTTTCGTGAGTATGATTGTAGATGTGGATCAGGATGTTGGTCTTTGAGGTTGTTTTGCGAATCGCCTCCCATTCTACAGGCTGCTGCTGTCGAGCCAGTTTATAGTTTTCTTCAAATTTTCTACCAAGTAAAAAGTTTGCCTTTTCGCTTTCGAATTGTTCTTTGCTCAGGCCGGCTAAATAGGTTCTGGTGCTGTCGATATACTCCTGGTCATGTTCCCCTTCCAAGTATGAGAGTAGTTCTTCAATTTCGTCCATGATTCGATCTCTGGTTGTTTGATTGTGTTGTGTTGTGTTGTGGTGGCTGAAGATAACAGCGCCGCTGAAGGTTTGCTTATACGGTGTGTAATGGTTTATTTCTTTAATTGCCTATTTGCGAGAACTAAAAAAGCCCCGGCTCTTTCGAGTCGGGGCTTTTTTAGTTGCAACTAACTAACGCTTACAGTGTTGGATAGTCAATGTAACCCACCGGGCCTTTGCCATAGAAAGTTTCCGGGTGCGGCTGGTTCAGCGGTGCATCGGCTTTCAAGCGTGCCGGCAGATCCGGGTTGGCAATGAACGGCACACCAAACGCCACGGCGTCAGCCTTGCCGCTGGCCAGCCATTCGTTGGCGCTGTCCTTGGTGAAGCGCTCGTTGGCGATGTACGCGCCGCCGAAGGCTTCTTTCAATTGCGGGCCGAGGCTGTCAGCGCCTTCTTTCTCACGCGAGCAGATGAACGCGATGCCACGCTTGCCCAGTTCGCGAGCAACGTAGGTGAAGGTCTCGGCGAGGTTGTCATCACCCATGTCGTGGGAGTCGGCACGCGGTGCCAGGTGCACGCCAACCCGGCCGGCACCCCAGACTTCGATCGCAGCGTCGGTCACTTCGAGCAACAGGCGCGCACGGTTTTCCAGGGAGCCGCCGTAGTTGTCGGTACGCTGGTTGGTGCTGCTTTGCAGGAACTGGTCGAGCAGGTAACCGTTGGCGCCGTGGATTTCCACGCCGTCAAAACCGGCGGCCTTGGCGTTCTCGGCACCAACGCGGTAGGCGTCGACGATGTCGGCGATTTCAGCGGTTTCCAGTGCGCGCGGGGTGACGTAGTCGGACAGCGGACGCACCAGGCTGACGTGGCCTGCCGGCTGGATTGCGCTTGGAGCAACCGGGGTTTCGCCGTTCAGGTACGAAGGGTGCGAGACGCGGCCGACGTGCCACAGTTGCAGGACGATTTTGCCGCCGGCAGCGTGGATGGCTTTGGTCACGTTGGTCCAGCCGCGCACTTGATCGTTGGACCAGATGCCCGGGGTGTCAGGGTAGCCGACGCCCATCGGGGTTACCGAAGTGGCTTCGCTGAGGATCAGCCCGGCAGAAGCGCGTTGTACGTAGTACTCGGCCATCAGCGCGTTGGGTACGCGGCCTTCGTCGGCGCGGCAGCGGGTCAGCGGCGCCATGATGATGCGGTTGGACAGCTCGAGGTCGCCCAGTTTGATCGGATCGAAAATAGTTGCCATGAGATACAACCCTCGTGAGGTGATTAAGTGAATCAGTGGGTAGCAGGTGCCAGCTCGGGATTACCGCTCTGACGGAAAGTGATCAGCGTCACCAGCAGCGCGAGCACTGCCAGGACAGCCGCTGCGAGCGGCACGCTGGTGAGGCCGAAGCCGTGGGCGATGACGCTGCCGCCAACCCAGGCACCGAGCGCATTGCCGATGTTGAAGGCGCCGATGTTCAGCGTTGAGACCAGGTTCGGTGCAGCCTTGCCGAAGGTCACCACGTTGACTTGTAGCGCCGGTACGGCGGCGAACGATGCGGTGGCCCAGAGGAACAGGGTGATTTCAGTCGGGATCAGCGCGACGCTGGTCCAGCTCAGCACAGTGGAAATCACCGCCATCGCCACGAACACGCCAATCAATGTGGCGCCGAGGCGTTTGTCCGCCAGTTTGCCGCCGATGATGTTGCCGACGGTCAGGCCGAGGCCGATCAGCAGCAGGGTCCAGGTCACGCCTTTTGGCGAGACGCCGGTGACTTCGCCGAGCAGCGGTGCGACGTAGGTGAACAGGGTGAACATCGATGCGGCGAACAGTGCGGTCATGCTCAGCGACAGCCAGATCCCGGCACCCTTGAGGGCGGCGAGTTCGGCACGCATGTCGAGTTTTTCCTCGTCACGCTTGGCCGGCAGGAAGCGGATCAGGCCCATCAGTGCAATCACACCAATCACGGTCACGGCCCAGAAGGTCGAACGCCAGCCGGCTTCTTGACCGAGCGCGGTGCCCAGTGGCACGCCAAGCACATTGGCCAAGGTCAGACCGGTGAACATCAAAGCCACGGCCGAAGCGCGTTTGTTCGGCGCCACCAGACCTGCCGCGACCACCGAACCGATGCCGAAGAACGCACCGTGACACAGCGCGGTCACCACTCGGGCGAACATCAACACTTGATAGTCACTGGCCACCGCACACAGCAGGTTGCCGACGATGAAAATCCCCATCAACGCTACCAGCGCAGCCTTGCGCGGCAGTTTCGCGGTGGCCAGTGCCATGAACGGCGCACCGATGGCCACGCCCAGGGCGTAGCCGGTCACCAGCCAGCCGGCACCGGGAATCGACACACCGAGGTCGGCCGCCACATCGGGCAGCAGGCCCATGATGACGAACTCGGTGGTGCCGATGGCGAAGGCGCTCAAGGCGAGAATGAGTAGCGAGAGGGGCATCGTTGATTCCTTTTGGGCTGGCTGACGTTAAGGGTCAGAGCTCTTTACTGAGGGTGCTGAGGAACGCCTGAATCACGTCCTCGTTGCGTTTGAAAAAGTGCCATTGACCGACCTTCTGGCTGCTGATCAGGCCGGCCCGTTGCAAGGTCGCCAGGTGTGCGGAGACCGTCGATTGCGACAGGCCGCAACGCTGATCGATCTGCCCGGCACAGATGCCGTACTCGTGGTTGTGCAACTGTTCCGGGAACTGGACTTTCGGGTCTTTCAGCCAGTTGAGGATGTCTCGCCGTACTGGGTGCGCCAGGGCTTTTATTATTTCGTCGAGGTCAAGGTTCATGGCAGGGTGCTCGGTGTGTAAAACGCTATATCGCGATGAGGCGAACTTTAAATCGGTATTTCGCGATATACCAATATGATTTTGATCTGATGACCGCATAAATCGGTATATCGGGTTATAACGATACGTTGAGTGTAAAAACCACAGGACGCAGTGCTAAGCTGCGCCCATGAACTATCTCGCACATTTACACCTCGGTGGCCAGCGCCCCGGCCAATTGCTCGGCAGCCTGTATGGCGATTTCGTCAAAGGACGGCTGCAAGGGCAGTTTGATCCGGAGGTCGAAGCGGCGATTTCGCTGCATCGGCGGATCGACGTATTTACCGATCGCCATCCATTGGTCGACGTTTCACTGGGACGCTTTTCCACCACTCGCCGGCGTTATGCGGGGATCGTTCTTGATGTGTTTTTCGACCACTGCCTGGCGCGCGACTGGACGCTGTATGCCGACCGGCCGCTGGCGCAATTCACTTCGGACGTTTATCGCGTGTTGTCCAGCGAACGGCAGTTGCCCGAACGCCTGGCGCAGATTGCGCCGCACATGATGGCCAACGATTGGCTGGGTTCGTATCAGGAATTTGAAGTGCTGGAGCAGGTGTTGCGCGGGATTTCCCGGCGCCTGACCCGGCCGGAAGAACTGTCGGGAGCGATGGAGGAGTTGCGACGCTTGTATGAGCCGTTGAGTGAGGATTTTGCGTTGTTTTATCCACAACTGCAGGATTTTGCTCAAGGCTCAAAGGCAACCTAGATCCCTGTGGGAGCGGGCTTGCCCGCGATGGCGTCAGCACATTCCACAAAGATGTTGGCTGGTCTATCGCTATCGCGGGCAAGCCCGCTCCCACAGGGTCATATCGTGATTTCAAGATCTCAATTTCAAGCTGCAATCGCAGGGCGCATCGGGGCTTGTTGTTTCTCGGGAATTGCCCCAAACAACGCCTTCTGCACCGCTTGCTGCGCTTCAAACGCCAATGCCGCACGCTCGCGGCCCTCGCAGGCAATCGGCTTGAGCAGATGAATCTCCACATCACCCCGATCATTGGCAAACAAGCGCATCAAGTGCGACAGCAGATCATCATCACCAATGAACGGCGCCAGCGTATCGACCTGACCGTCGCGCAGATAACGAATGGCTACCGGTTGCAGCATCACCTCTGAATCAATCGCCGCCGACAGCAAGCGACCATGAAAGGTACGCAGCGAACGGCCATCGGTGGTGGTGCCTTCCGGGAACATCAGTAGCGGATGGGCCTGTTGCAGGTGGCGGGTCATCTGTTTGCGGATCAACTGGCTGTCGCCCGAACCACGACGGATGAACAGGCTGCCAGCCTTGGCCGCGAGCCAACCGGCCACCGGCCAGGTGCGCACTTCAGCCTTGGACAGAAACGACAGCGGCGTGAGCATGCCCAGCAGCGGAATGTCGGTCCATGACACGTGGTTGCTGACCCACAGCATCGGCTGTTTCGGCAGCTCGCCATGCACGGTCACGCGAAAGGGCAGAGCATTGCTCAAGCGCGCCATGAAAAACCGCGACCAGCGCTGCCGGCGCAGCATCGAATGCGCCAGCCCGGCGCGTTCAAACATCCCGAACACACTGGCCATGGTCAAACCGAGCGTCACCACCAGCAGTACTCGCGCAATCCGCGCGTACACCCGCAACCGGCTCATCACATGGCCGCCTTGAAGTGTTTGGCGTAGCGCGGGCAGAGTTCGTCGCGCTTGAGCAGGATGAACACGTCGGCGACCTGGAAATCTTCGTCCCAGCACGGCTCGCCACAGATCTTCGCGCCGAGGCGCATGTAAGCCTTGAGCAGCGGGGGCATTTCGGCAATCACGTTCGATGGAATATCCAGCGTCGGCAGCGGCTTTTTCGGCTCGGCGCGCAAGTGTTCGGTGCACAGATAGCGTTCGCGCAGGCGCTGCATGATCGCGTGGGCCTGGATGCCGCCGTCCTGCATCGGGATGCTCGCGCAGCCCATCAGATAGCTGTAACCACCCTGATTCAATACTTCTGCCAGTTCGCCCCAGAGCACAGCGATGGTGCCGCCGTTGCGGTAGGCCGGGTCGACGCAGGTGCGGCCGATTTCGAGGATCGGGCCTTGCAGATGCGCGAGGCCGTGCAAGCTGAATTCTTCTTCACTGTAGAACTTGCCGAGGGTGGTGGCGGCGGTGTGATCGAGCAAACGCGTGGTCGCCACCAGGCGGCCGGTGTTCAAGTCACGCACGCCGATGTGGCTGCAGTGAACATCATAGTCATCCATGTCCAGACCCAGCTCCGCGCCGTTCAACTTGGCGTTGAACTCGCCGCTGAACACGTTGAAGCGCAAGGCCTGGGCTTGCTGCAACGCTTCGGCGCCGATCAGGCGTTCGGCTTGCAGGCGGCGTTCATTGCCGGTGTCGCTGATGCGGGCGATCTGAGTCATGCGAATCTCCGTACGGGCCATTAACCCGTCGTGGGTTACAGCCATCGACTTTCTTTATGCAGCCGTGTTGTGCAAAGTCAGGCTATGTAGCCCCGGTGTCATCGCCATGAATGTTTGGTGATGCTTATATGACAGCCCACGAGGAGCCTCGGATGAACTGGCTGACCCTGCTTGAAAGCCGCGAACGTTTGCCCGCCGTCGCCGACCTGGCGGAAGGGTTCGCCACGCTGTTGCAGCAATTGGGCAACGTCACCCCGTTTGAACTGGCGGTGGCCGGCGGACGGCGGATGGCGACGCCGGGGCTGGCGTTTCTGGTGGGTTACCAGGCGGCGCTACGCATGCTTTGGCCGAGCGCGCCGCTGAGCCTTGGCGCACTGTGCGCGACCGAGCAGCGCAGTTTGCGTCCGGCGGACATGCAAACGCGCCTCAAGGATTTGCGTCTGAGCGGACGCAAGGATTTTGTCACTGCTGGCGACGCCGCCGACTGGCTGCTGATCGCCGCGCGCAGTGAACAGCCCGGCGAGTCACCCCGTCTCAGTCTGGCGGTGGTATATCCAGGCGAGCCCGGCGTACGGGTGGAAAAACTCCCTGCGTTGCCGTTGATGCCGGACATCAGCCACGGTCGGTTGCATCTCGACGGTGCGCTGTGCGAGTTGCTGGCCGGGGACGGTTGGGATGCTTACGTAAAACCGTTTCGCACCCTTGAAGATGTGTACGTGTTGAGCGCGATGACCGCATGGTTGTACGGCGTCGGCCAGGACTGCGATTGGCCGCAGTCCTTGCAGTTGCGCTTGCTGGCGCTGTTGGCTGGTTGTTCGGAGGCGAGCCGGCAACCGCCGAACAGTCCGGCCGGGCATGTACTGCTGGGCGGTTTGTTTGCGCAGTTTGATGCGCTGAAGGTTGAACTGGATCAGGCGTTGGCTGACGGCAATCCGGAGTGGGCGGCGATGTGGCAGCGTGATCAATCGGTGATGCAATTGGCGGCGGGTGCGCGGGCCAAGCGGTTGGCCAAGGCATTGGCGGATCGTTGAATCCTGTGGGATTGTCATTTTTGTGGGCTAGCCTTGGCAGGTCTGTTTACCGAGGCTTGACCATGTTCAAAGGCTTGTCCCTGATTCTGCTGCTGATCAGCTTCGCCGTTCAGGCCGAACAATGGCCCGGCGAACAGTGGCCCGTCGGCGCGAGGATCTCCGGTCCGGCCGTCGAAGCGCTGGAAACTTATGCCTTCCCCAATCGCGACGACGATATCCGCCAAGGCATTCGCACCGACGCCTTGCTGGTGATCCGCGACGGTCAGCTCATCTACGAGCGCTACGCCGCGCCAACCACTGCCGACACTCCGCACCTGACCTGGTCGATCAGCAAAAGCCTGATGGCCACGGTGCTCGGCGTGGCTTACGGCGAAGGCCTGTTCAAACTCGAAGATCCGGCATCGAAGTTTTACCCGGCACTGACCAGACACCCGGCCATCACCCTCGCCGATCTGCTGCACTGGGCGTCGGGCATCGACTGGCAGGAAGACTACGAATACGCCCCGCTTAAATCTTCAGTGGTGGCGATGCTCTACACCCGTGGCCATCGCGACATGGCCGCGTTCACCGCCGATCACGACACTTACGCACAACCCGGTCAGGCGTTCCGCTATTCCAGCGGCGACAGCAATCTTTTGGCCGCGGCGCTGAAAACCATCGTCGGCGCGCAACGCTATGCGGACTATCCGTGGACGGCACTGTTCGAACCGCTGGGCATTCGCAACGCCGTGTGGGAAACCGATGCGACCGGCACGTTCGTCGCCTCTTCCTACGCTTATCTGACCGCGAGAGATCTGGCGCGCATCGGCCTGCTTATGGCGCGCGATGGCCGCTGGAATGATCGACAATTGCTGCTCCGGGACTGGGTCGCGTTCAACCGCCAACCGTTCGCTGGCTACAAGGCGAATCAGGACGAAGCGGTGCCAGGCGGCCACTGGTGGCTCAATCGCCCGGCAGACGGTGCGGCCTCACCCTGGCCGGATGCACCCGCCGACACCTTCGCCGCTCTGGGCCATTGGGGGCAGGCGCTGTACGTGATCCCCAGCGAAAAACTGGTGATCGTGCGCTACGCCGATGACCGCGACGGCAGTTACCGCCACAACGAATTGCTCAAATGGGCGCTCAAGGCATTCGCCGGGACGGTGCAGCCATGAAGTGGATCGGGCGAGTTTTGTTGTTGCTGTTGATCGTGCTGCTCGGCTGGATCTGGCATGAGCGCGTGGCGTTGTGGGCGTTTCCGGACATCATCAGCGCCTACACCGCCAAGGAATATTGTTCGTGCCGTTATGTGATGAACAACGATGCCGATTACTGTCGCGGCTACGTCAAACAGTGGCTACCGACGAGCAGCTTCAGCGATGACGCCGCCAGCAAAACCATCACTGTCAGCGGCATGGGCCGAACCAATAGCGCGCAGTGGCTGAGCCAACGACAAGGCTGTCTCCTCAATCCCTGAAACCCCTCAATTCCCCTGTGAATAGAGAACCCTGTGGGAGCTGGCTTGCCAGCGATGACGGAGTGTCAGTCACAACAATATTGCCCGTGCCGGCGCTATCGCTGGCAAGCCAGCTCCCACAGGGATTTCCACCAATCGACAGATTTGCGGCGATCCGGTTTGCAATAACCGCGCAGGCAGTTAAGGTTCGTGCACGTTTATCGGTCCCACGAGTCTTCAATGTTCAAACGCTCCCTGTGCAACCTCGCTGCCGGCCTATTGCTGGCGGCTGCCGCTTTGCCGGCTCAGGCCAACTGGTATCTGGACGGCGAGTCGTCGCGGATTTCTTTCGTCAGCACGAAAAACGCCCACATTTCCGAAGTGCAGCGCTTTCTGGTGTTGCACGGCAAGGTCGATCCGAGTGGTCGCGCCGAGGTCGAAGTCGAGCTGGACTCGATCAACAGCGGCATCCCGCTGCGTGACGAACGCATGCGCAAGGAGCTGTTCCAGATCGAGCAATTCCCCGAAGCGACCATCACCACGCAAATCGATCTGCGCCCGATCAACGATCTGGCGCCCGGTGCGCAGCTGGAATTGCGCTTGCCGCTGACCGTCAACCTGCACGGCAAGCAACACGAATATCCTGCCGAACTGCTGGCGACGCGTCTGGATGATCGACGCTTTCAAGTGGTCACGCTGGAGCCGCTGGTGATCAGCGCCGAGGATTTCGATCTGGCACCGGGGCTGGAAAGTCTGCGCAAGATGGCCGGGTTGTCGGCCATCAGTCTGTCGGTGCCGGTGGGTGCGGTGCTGATCTTCACGGCGCGCTGACGTGCGTGGTGCGGTATTCCCGTGGCGCGACGGCAATCGCTTCGAACTGCTGATCGACGGCCCGCAATTCTTCCCGAAGATGCTCGAGGAAATCGCCAACGCCAAGGAGCAGATCGAACTTGAGTTGTATCTGGTCGAGGCGGGCGCCTGCGCCGAAACCATCGTCCAGGCGTTGGTGCTCGCGGCCGAACGCGGTGTGCGCGTGCGTTGCCTGTTCGATGATTACGGCAGCCTCGCCTTCACGCTCAATCTGCGTAAACGCCTGACGGGTGCTGGCGTTGAACTGCGCTTCTACAATCGCCTGAACTGGCGACGCTGGGTGCGTAATTTCTACCGTGATCATCGCAAGCTGCTACTGGTCGATCAGCGCCTGGCAGTGGTCGGCGGCACGGGCGTTACCGACGAGTTCTGGACGCCGGGCCACGACACCAGTGAATGGCACGAAGTGATGGTGCACATCACCGGGCCGCTGGTGCTCGATTGGCAATTGCTGTTCGACCGCCAATGGATTGCCAATAGTTATCGCCGCGCATGGAAGCCGACTGCGCATTTTGGTCTACCGCGTTTGCCCAAAGTCCCTGCCAGCGGCGCGGGCATGGGCCGCGTGGCCTACGCCGATGCCCGCCAGCACCGCGACATTCTGCAATCACTGATCCGCGCGCTGAACAGCGGCCAGCGCCGGATCTGGCTGGCAACACCGTATTTCCTGCCGACCTGGCAAATCCGCCGTGCCCTGCGCAAGGCCGCCGCGCGTGGCATCGACGTGCGCCTGCTGCTGACCGGGCCGCACACCGATCATCCTTCAGTGCGTTATGCCGGACATCGCTACTACCCGCGTCTGCTCAAGGCCGGGGTGAAAATCTTCGAATACCAGCCGTGCTTCCTGCACCTGAAAATGGTGCTGGTGGACGACTGGGTGAGCATCGGTTCGTGTAATTTCGACCACTGGAATCTGCGCTTCAATCTTGAGGCGAATCTGGAAGCACTGGACCCGCAATTGACGGCGGCAGTGGTGGCGAGTTTCGAGAAAGACTTCAGCCTGAGTCAGCAGGTGAGTCTGGAGGAATGGCAGCGCCGGCCGTTGTGGCGGCGGGTCAAGCAGAGGATTTGGGGATGGGTGGATCGGGTGGTGGTCAATATCCTGGATCGCCGCGGGTAGCGGCGTCACCCTAGAACACTGTGGGAGCTGGCTTGCCAGCGATGAGGCCGGCATATTCAACATCTCAGTTGACTGTCAGTCCGCCATCGCTGGCAAGTCGAATCGTCGCACCGCAGCTCCCACAGGTTTTTGCAGTGTTTGACGAATTACAGCAACTCAAAGCTCTGCTGCGTCACGTCCTGGGAGTCCAGGCCGATCTGCACGTTGAACTTGCCCGGCTCTGCCGCGTACTTGAGCTGAGCGTTGTAGAACTTCAGGTCATCCTCGGTGATGGTGAAGTGCACGACTTTCTGTTCGCCAGCCTTGAGCATGATCTTCTGGAAGTTTTTCAGTTCTTTCACCGGGCGGATCATCGAGCCGGTGACGTCCTGAATGTACAGCTGCACCACGGTTTCGCCGTCACGTTTGCCGGTGTTTTTCACCATCACACTGGCGTCGAGCTTGCCGGTGGTGTTCAGCGTGGTCGACGACAGCGCCATGTCGCTCAGGCTGAAATCGGTGTAGCTCAAGCCGAAACCGAACGGGAACAGCGGCCCCGTAGTGTCATCGAAATACTGCGAGGTGTAGTTGCCCGGTTTGCCCGGCGTGAACGGCCGGCCAATGCTCAGATGGTTGTAGTAGGTCGGAATCTGGCCTACCGAGCGTGGGAACGTCACCGGCAGTTTGCCCGACGGGTTGTAGTCGCCGAACAACACGTCAGCGATGGCGTTGCCGCCTTCGGTGCCGCTGAACCAGGTTTCCAGAATCGCATCAGCCGATTCTTTCTCTTCGAGAATCGTCAGCGGACGGCCGTTCATCAGCACCAGCACCAACGGCTTGCCGGTAGCTTTCAGGGCGCGGATCAGATCGCGCTGGCTTTGCGGGATGTTCAGGTCGGTGCGGCTCGACGACTCGTGGGACATGCCACGCGATTCACCGACCGCTGCAACCACCACGTCAGCCGACTGCGCCGCTTTGACCGCTTCATCGATCAGCACGTTGGCCGGACGCGGATCATCGACCACTTCCGGCGCATCGAAGTTGAGGAAGTTCAGGTAATCGAGGACTTTCTTGTCGCCGGTGATGTTGGCGCCACGGGCGTAGATCAGGTTCGATTTATCGCCAATCACACTGCTCATGCCGTCGAACAGGGTCACCGATTGCGCTGGACGACCAGCAGCGGCCCAGCTGCCCATCATGTCGATTGGTGCCTTGGCCAGCGGGCCGACCAGGGCGATTTTCGCGGTTTTCTTCAGCGGCAGGGTTTCATTCTGATTCTTCAGCAATACCTGACTGCGACGCGCAACTTCACGCGCTTCGGCGCGGTGCAGGCGGCTTTCGGCGTAGGTGTCGGCCGGATCATCTTCAGCCTTGCCGATGCGCAGGTACGGGTCCTTGAACAGGCCCATGTCGTACTTGGCTGCGAGCACTTCGCGTACGGCGTTGTCGATGTGTTTCTGTTCAATTTCACCGGACTTGAGCAGGCCCGGCAGCTCTTTGCCGTACAGGGTGTCGTTCATGCTCATGTCGATGCCGGCCTTGATCGCCAGCTTCGCCGCTTCGCGACCGTCACGCGCCACGCCGTGCTTGATCAATTCGAAGATCGCGCCGTGGTCGCTGACTGCCAGACCTTTGAAGCCCCAGTCGCGGCGCAGCAGATCGTTCATCAGCCAGGTATCGGCAGTGGCCGGTATGCCGTTGATCGAGTTCAGCGCCACCATCACGCCACCAGCGCCGGCATCAATCGCGGCGCGGTACGGCGGCAGGTAATCCTGATACATCTTCACCGGGCTCATATCCACGGTGTTGTAATCGCGACCACCCTCGACCGCACCATACAGGGCGAAGTGCTTGACGCTGGCCATGATGGAGTCGGCGGCGCTCGGGGTCGCACCCTGATAAGCCTTGACCATCACCGTGGCGATGCGCGAAGTCAGGTAGGTGTCTTCACCAAAACCTTCGGAGCTACGGCCCCAGCGCGGATCACGGGAGATGTCGACCATCGGCGCGAAGGTGATATCGAGGCTGTCGGCGGCGGCTTCTCTGGCCGCGACGCGCCCGGACTGGCCGATGGCGTCCATGTCCCAGCTCGAAGCGAGGGCCAGCGGAATCGGGAAAATCGTACGGTGACCGTGGATCACGTCGTACGCGAAAAACATCGGAATCTTCAACCGGCTGCGCATTGCCGCGTCCTGCATCGGACGGTTTTCCGCACGGGTGATAGAGTTGAACGTGCCGCCGATGTTGCCCGCGGCGATTTCCTTGCGGATCAGTTCGCGGGGCATTTCCGGGCCGATACTGATCAGGCGCAATTGGCCGATCTTCTCGTCGAGAGTCATTTGCTTCATCAGGTCGGTGATGAAGGCGTCCTTGTTTTCCAGGGGCACCGGGGTCGCCGCGGCCAATACTTGATGACTGGCCAGACTGACGAACAGGCCCAGCAAACACAGCTTCTTCATGAATAGTTTTCTCAAGGGCACACACGGCGTTGCAATGCCGGCCAGCCAAAATTTAGGGAACGACTATTGTTGTTCGGGTACTGATGCAAATGCGGCGGCGTAATGCGCGTTGCCGAATTTCACAGCATGATCGCGCTGGGCCTCTTTTTAGCCCATCGGCCCGTAGCAATCCAGTGGCGCGGGCGATTATGCCCCAACAGCCGGCCGAGAATGTTTCGCGGTCAATTTTTCTGAAAATGTGCAAGGGAGCACCCATCCGATGAATCTCAGTCCTGTCTATCGCTCGCGCTTGCAGGTGGCCACGTTATTGGTGATGGCCACGCTGCTGACCGCGTGCGGCATCAACAACATTCCGACCCTCGACGAACAGGCCAAAGCCGCGTGGGGCCAGGTGCAGAACCAGTATCAGCGTCGCGCTGATCTGATTCCGAACCTGGTGGAAACCGTCAAAGGTTACGCCGCGCATGAAAAGGAAACCCTGACGGCGGTGATCGAGGCGCGCGCCAAGGCCACTTCGATTCAGGTCGATGCCAGCACCCTCGACAACCCGGAAAAACTCAAGCAGTTCCAGCAGGCTCAGGATCAACTGACCGGTGCCTTGAGCCGGTTGATGGTGGTGTCCGAGCGTTATCCGGATCTCAAAGCCAACCAGAACTTCCTCGCCCTGCAATCGCAACTTGAAGGCACGGAAAACCGCATCGCCGTGGCCCGCCGCGATTTCATTCTGGCCGTGCAGAAATACAACACCGAAATCCGCACCTTCCCCGGTCGCCTGTGGCACAGCGTGATGTACAGCGATCTGCCGGCCCGTGAAACCTTCGAAGCCACCACCCCCGGTGCGGACAAGGCCCCGGAAGTGAAGTTCTGATCCGGTGATGTCCATGCGTGTTTTGAAGATAGGCCTGGTGCTGATGCTGTGGCTGTTCGCCGTCAGCGCCCGGGCCGAGTTGACGTTCCCGGCGCTGAGCGGACGGGTGGTGGACGAAGCGCAGATGCTCGAGCCGACGGTGCGCGCGCAACTGAGCCAACAGTTACAGGCTCACGAGCAGGCGACCGGCGAGCAATTGGTGGTGGTCACCCTGCCGGATTTGCAGGGCACCACGATCGAGGACTACGGCGTCCAGCTCGGTCGCCACTGGGGCATTGGTCAGAAGGACAAGAACAACGGCGCGCTGCTGATCGTTGCCCGTGACGAGCGCAAGTTGCGCATCGAAGTCGGCTACGGGCTGGAGGATCGGCTGACCGATGCGCAGAGTTCGGTGATCATCCATCAGGTCATCACACCCGCGTTCAAGTCCGGCAACTTCGGCAAGGGCATCAGCGACGGCGTCGCGGCGATGCTCGTGGTGCTGGGTGGCAATCCGCTGGATGAGCCGTCGACGGTGTATGAATCGACCGGCGATCCGTCGGACGATTTCATCTCGCGCCATCCTGCGCTGTTCGTGTTCCTGCTGATGTTGTTCATCCTTGCGGTGTTTGTCTTCCAGATGCTCGGTATCCTGCCCGCTGGCCGGGGTGGCTCCGGAGGCGGGGGCGGTTTTGGCGGGGGCGGCTTCGGAGGTGGCGGCGGTGGCGGTGGAGGCTTCAGCGGCGGCGGTGGCAGTTTCGGCGGCGGTGGTTCGTCCGGCGGCTGGTAATGACAATAATGAGAACAGGCACTGCATGACATGGCATTACTGAATGAACACGAACAACGCAAAGTCGCCGAGGCAATCGCCCGGGTCGAGCGCGACACCGACGCCGAACTGGTAACGGTGCTGGCGGCGCGCGCCGACGACTACGCCTACATCCCGCTGCTGTGGGCCAGCCTGTTGGCGCTGGTGCTGCCGGGAATCGTGCATTACCTGACCGGGTGGTTGACCTTGCACAGTCTGTTGCTGGTGCAATGGGGCCTGTTCATCGTGTTGTGCCTGCTGTTCAGGCTGCCGAAGATCACCACGCATCTGGTGCCGCGCCGAGTACGGCACTGGCGGGCGTCGAACCTGGCGCGACGGCAGTTTCTCGAGCAGAACCTGCATCACACGGTGGGTAGCACCGGGATGTTGATCTTCGTCTGCGAGGCCGAGCGCTACGTGGAGATTCTGGTGGACGAAGGGATTTCCAAACGGCTGGACAACAAGAGTTGGGACGCGATTGTCGCGGCGTTTACCGAGCAGGTAAGGCGCGGGCAGACGTTGCAGGGTTTCGTGACGTGCATCGAGGCGTGTGGCGAGTTGCTCAAGGTGCATGTGCCGGTGACGCAGGTGAGGAATGAGTTACCGAATCGGTTGGTGGTGCTGGGCTGAGGATTTTGTGTTCGCTGCAAGATCGTAGCCCCTCACCCCAGCCCTCTCCCGAGGGAGAGGGAGCCGATTTGCATTGCTTCTTAATCCTGAGTTCGACTCGATAGTTCAGGTCGACGTATAGCGCAAAACACCTCAATCGGCCCCCTCTCCCTCCGGGAGAGGGCTGGGGTGAGGGTGCTTTTAGCAACCGCTGGGTAAATAAGCGCGTGTCCCAAACCGCCATCCCCCCTAAAATACCCGCCATCCCCGATTCGCCCCGCCCCGAGGCCACCCATGTCTGTTACCGCCCAATCCGCCCCGTCTACCCAATCGGCGCCGGATCACCACGCCCAGTTCATCGAGCTGCTGCAAACCAGCCTCGAGCAGAGCGGCTTCATCAAACTGGTGCTGGCCAAGTACGTCGGCGACGAAGCGGAGTTGCAGCGGATCATCATCAAACCAGTGACGGTCAAAGCCCAGCCTTGCCTGTCGTTCGTGTATCGCTACAAGACCCGCGACATCACCAAGAATCTGCCCCTGACTGAAGGCGTGGCGGCGATTGCTGCTCTGCTGCCAGCCTCATTCAAAAACGCGCATTTACTGTCGCTGAACGATGAAGCCCAGCTGGAATACAGCAAAAAGGGCAAATCTTCGCTGTTCATGAGCAAACCCCAGCAATTGCGCGAGGTGCCGTCTGCCGAGCACAACCGCGAGAAAAACCGCTTCCTTGAGCTGAACCGACCGTTCCTCAAGGATCTGGGCGTGACCAACGCCAAGTCCGAGCTGATCCCGGCGATGTCGCGCAAGTGGAAGCAGATCAACAAGTTCATCGAAGTCTTCAGCCACGCCCTGACCACTTCACCACTGGCGCTGGATAAACCGGTGCGGGTGGCGGATTTCGGGTCGGGCAAGGGTTACCTGACGTTCGCCATCCACGACTATCTGCGCAATACGCTCAAGGCTGAAGGCGAAGTCACCGGTGTCGAGCTGCGTGAAGAGATGGTCGACTTGTGCAACAACGCGGCGGCGAAACTCGATCACCCAGGTCTAGTGTTCAAGTGCGGCGATGTACGCAGTGTGGCGCCGAGCGAGCTGGACGTGATGATCGCCCTGCATGCCTGCGACATCGCGACCGACTACGCGATCCACACCGGCATCCGCTCGGGCGCCGCGATCATCATGTGCTCGCCGTGCTGCCACAAGCAGATCCGCCTGCAAATCCAGAGCCCGGCGCTGCTCAAGCCGATGCTGCAATACGGTTTGCACTTGGGCCAGCAAGCGGAAATGGTCACCGACAGTCTGCGTGCATTGTTCCTTGAGGCCTGCGGTTACGAGACCAAGGTGTTCGAGTTCATCTCGCTCGATCACACCAACAAAAACAAGATGATTCTGGCGGTGAAACGCGCCGAGGCGGTCGATCCGGCTCAGTTGCTGGTGAAGATTCAAGAACTGAAGGCGTTTTACAACATCAGCGAGCACTGCCTGGAAACCTTGCTGCGCGCTGATGGTTATCTGAGCTGACCTATGTGGTTTAAACGGGGACTGTAAGGGGCGGGACGACAGCGGCGTAGTAGCCGGTTGTTACCCACCCCGTCAGATACGGACTACCTTGAAGACTCCTGCGTATTTTCCAGAGGAGTTCTCCCCATGGCCGCGAAAAAAATTCTGATGCTGGTTGGCGACTACGTCGAAGACTACGAAGTGATGGTGCCGTTTCAGGCCCTGCAAATGGTCGGCCACACCGTCCACGCCGTGTGCCCGGACAAGGCTGCGGGCCAGACGGTGCGCACCGCGATCCATGACTTCGAAGGCGACCAGACTTACAGCGAAAAACCCGGTCACCTGTTTGCGCTGAACTTCGACTTTGCCAAAGTCGATGCCAAGGATTACGACGCACTGCTGGTGCCCGGCGGTCGTGCGCCGGAATACCTGCGCCTGAACGAAAAAGTCCTCGACCTGGTAAGAGCCTTCGACAAGGCCGGCAAGCCAATCGCCGCCGTCTGCCACGGCGCGCAACTGTTGGCAGCCGCGGGCATTCTCGAAGGTCGCGAGTGCAGCGCTTATCCAGCCTGTGCGCCGGAAGTGCGACTGGCGGGTGGTACGTACATCGACATCGCCGTGACCGATGGCCACGTTCAGGGCAATCTGGCCACTGCGCCAGCCTGGCCGGCGCATCCGAATTGGCTGGCCGGTTTCCTCGGTCTGCTGGGCACCAAAATCACTCTGTAACGAGGTTGCGCGCATGTGCGAGCTGTACGTCAAAGCCGATCCGATTCTTTACGAATCACGCTCGCGCTCGCTGCGCATCTGCGGTGTGGTGACCACGGTGCGCCTGGAAAACCAGTTCTGGGACATCCTCAGCGAAATCGCCGAGGTCGACGGCATGAGCACCAATCAACTGGTGGCCAAGCTGTATGAAGAGGTGATGGATTATCGCGGTGAGGTGGTGAATTTCGCTTCGTTTCTACGGGTGAGCTGCACGCGCTATCTGAGTCAGCGGCGCGTGGCTGCGCCGGAGTTGTCGGTGGTGCGTGCAGTGGTGAAGTAGCGCTGCGCAGGCGACAGATGCCCGGCGCTGGTCTTTACTCTCTGGCGCCAATCCTTTCAATCGCCAAGGAGCAACGAGCATGTCCGGATGGTACGAAGTGAGCAAAAGCAGCAGTGGTCAATTCAGGTTTGTACTGAAAGCCGCGAATGCCGAAACCATTCTGACCAGTGAGCTGTACACCACCCGCAGCGCTGCCGACAAAGGCATCGCGTCGGTGCAGACCAACAGCCCGCTGGATGAACGCTACGAGAAGAAATCCACCAAGGACGGTCATCCGTATTTCAATCTCAAGGCTGGCAACCATGAAGTCATCGGCAGCAGTGAGGCATATTCCTCTGATGCCGCTTGTGACAAGGGCATTGCCAGCGTCAAGACGAATGGGCCGAGCAAAGTGATCAAGGACAAAACCTTGCCGGTACTCTGAATCTGCTGAAGATCCAAATGTGGGAGCCAGCAGGCTGGCTCCCACATGGTTTTGTGTGTTGCCTGGGATCAACGCAGGGTTTTTAGGATTGCTTGCAGTTGATTGCGCCCAGCCTCGCTCAGCGGGAATACCGGCAAACGCGGCTCCCCCACTTCCAGCCCGGTATCACGCAGCCCGGCCTTGATCGTCGCCGGCAACCCTCCTTTCAAGATGAAGTCCAGCAGCGGCAACTGGCGGTAAAACAGTTCGCGCGCCTTGCCAAGATCGTTGCTCAGCGCTGCGGCATACAGATCCAGATTCAGCTGTGGAATCAGGTTCGGCGCCGCTGTGCACCAGCCCTTGGCCCCGGCGGCGAACGCTTCCAGCGCCAGCGGATTGCAGCCGTTGTAGAACGGCACCTGACCTTCGCCGAGCAGTTGCAGCTTGTGCATGCGCTGAATGTCGCCAGTGCTCTCCTTGACCATGGTCACGTTTTCCACAGCGTTAACGATGCGCAGAATCAGATCGACCGACATGTCGGTGCCGCTGGTAGCCGGGTTGTTGTAAAGCATGATCGGTACGCCGATGCTCTCGCCGATGGCGCGGTAGTGGGCGAGGATTTCTGCTTCGGTGAGTTTCCAGTACGAGGCTGGCAGCACCATCACCACATCGGCGCCATGAGCTTCGGCGAAACGCGCACGGCGGACCGCTTTGGCGGTGGTCAGATCGGAGACGCTGACCACGGTCGGCACGCGTTTGGCGACGTGCTTGATGCTGAACTCGGCGACCTGATCCCACTCCGCATCACTTAGGTAAGCGCCTTCACCGGTGCTGCCCAATGGGGCGATGGCGTGGACGCCGCCGTCAATCAGTCGGTCGATGGAGCGGCCGAGCGCCGGCAGGTCGAGGTCTTCGCCATTGGCGCTGAACGGGGTGATGGTGTAGCCGATGATGCCGTGAATGTTGGACATGTTGGGTGCTCCGCAAGGATGAAGTTTCAGTTCAGGCAATCGGCGTGTTGACGCAGGTTCTGTCGGGCGTAGTAGTTGAACGCGGCGGCGTGGCGTTTCGGTTTCGACACCCAGTCATGCGCCTCACGGCCCAACTCGGGGCTGATCGGCTTGATCGTGCCGGCAGCCATCGCCAGCAACTGCAACTTGGCGGCGCGCTCGATCAATTGCGCGATGACACAGGCTTCTTCAATCGTCGCCCCGGAAGACAGCTGACCGTGGTGCGAAAGCAGAATCGCGCGCTTGTCGCCCAGCGCACCGGCAATCAGTTCGCCTTCTTCATTGCCCACCGGCACCCCCGGCCAGCCTTCGAGAAACGCGCAATCGTCGTACAACGGGCACAGATCCATGTGCGAAATCTGCAACGGCACTTCGAGCATCGACAGCGCGGCAACGTGGGTCGGATGCGTGTGAATGATGCAGTTCACGTCCGGTCGGGCACGGTACACCCAACTGTGGAAACGGTTGGCCGGGTTGGCCATGCCGTGACCTTCGAGCACTTCCAGGTCTTCGTTGACCAGCAGTAGATTGCTCGCGGTGATCTCATCGAAACCCAGGCCCAGTTGCTGAGTGTAATAGGTGCCGGGCTGCGGGCCACGCGCGGTGATCTGCCCGGCGAGGCCGGAGTCATGGCCGCTCTCGAACAGGATCCGGCAGGTCAGGGCCAGCTTTTGCCGGTCAGTCCACGTATTATCCGCCAGGTGATTTTGCATCTGCGTCAGGGCTTGCTTGACCAGTTGCTCTTTGGGTAGTGCTAATGTCTTGGCCATATCGGGTGTCCTCGGGTGTGTTCATGCAAATGACACTAAAGAGGCTATATGACACAAAGTGTCATTGGCAAGGACAAATCGTCATTCCTTTGCTGGATTAATCGTTTTTCATGTCTATCCGTTTGAAATTATTAAGAAAAAAACTTGGCGTGACGCTTGAGGTGCTGGCCGAAAAATCCGGCATGACCAAGAGCTATCTGTCAAAAGTCGAGCGCGGCTTGAACACGCCGTCGATTGCCGCCGCGTTGAAACTGGCCAAGGCACTGAACGTGAAAGTCGAGGAGTTGTTCTCCGAAGACAACGTCAGCCTCGACAGTTACAGCCTGGTGCGCAGCCACGAGCGCCAGCCGCTCGGCGCCGATCAGCACAGCCCAGGTTACGCGGTGCTGGCGCATCAGGTCAGCGAGCGCAATCTGCTGCCGTTCATCATTTACCCGCCGAGCGAGTTCACCGACAAAACCTTCAAGGAACACTTGGGCGAGGAGTTTCTGTTCGTCCACGAAGGCCGGGTGGAAGTCGACTTCATGAGCGAGCGCGTGCTGCTGGAACGCGGCGATGCGCTGCACTTCAATGCGCAGAAGCCGCATCGAATTCGGTCAGTCGGGGATGTGCAGGCGCAGTTGCTGGTCGTCGTGCACAGCGCTGAAGACTGAGTTGACTGGGCGAATGCCATCGCTAGCCTGCTAGCGATGGCGTCAGTAGCCATTCAACTATTTTTCTAACGGCACTCTGAGTTTCGGACTGCCCAGCGCATGACTCTTCGAATCAAAAAACCGCAGCTCAACGCCCGTGCCCTCAAACACCTGCGCGTAATGCCGCTTCTGATGCTGAATAAACGCAGTGCTGCGTGGATGGATCGAGATCGCCACGGTCTTCGGTCTGGCCTGGCGCAAGGCATCAACGATGTGGCTGTCCTGCTCGCCCAACGCGTGGCCGAAGATGCACAAGCCATCGCTATGCCCCAGTAACTGCTCATAGCAGAACGACAGATAATCCGAGCTGCGGATGCTTTTGAGCTTGTCCGCACTCGGCCCTTCGTTGACGAACAGCGGCACGTCATCAAGGGTTTTGATCGTGTTGTTGATCGCGAAATTACCGAGCAGCGTGCCTTCGGAGACGGTCATTTTGCGTGCGCTGCCGTCCTGATTGCGCACCAGGTGCAGAGCGCCGTGCAGGTACAGCAGACGCGGTTTTTCGCTGGTGCTTTGGCTCAGGTCGAAACTGGCGTTGGCGCCGTTGAACAAGTCGTCGAGGGCATCGCTCTGGTGCTGCGCGGCCCAGCAATTGAGCAAGTCGTAATTGCTGCTGAACACCGTGCGATAGCTGGCCAGTTCCTGATTCAGCGTCGCCAGCGTCGAGGCCTTGACCAGTCGCCACGGCAGGTGCACGTCGTGCACGCTGTTGATCAGCGCTTCCTTGATCGCGTAGTAGCGATTGCGCGGCGCCGCCGAACTCACGGCCAGCGCCTTGTTCACGCGGCTGGTGGTTTTCAGCGCGCCAAGCACCTGCTCGAAACTGCGCGTCTGCATCGCCTCGAACACGCTCAGTTCCGACTGGCTCAGCGGCTTGTCCGGCAGCGTGCGCGCGTTTTCGAACAGCGAGTCATAGCCGAAATCGTCCCACAGCGCGCGGCTGGCGCCATTGCCCATCAGCAGACCGCGCAAGTCTGTGCTGGCGCGCACGGCGCTCCAGTCTTCGAGCGTGGCGTCGACATCGAGAAAATCGGTCATTGCAGGGCAGGTCTCAAAACGAAGGGCAGATGGACGGCGACTTTATCACGAGCCGGCATTGAGCCAGATCAACATCGCCGGTGACCGATCGGTCGATGCTGTGCGTATCCGCCGGATAGCAGGTGTCGATTCGGCCTCAGTCAGGAGACGCGCATGAGCAGTACCTTTTTCATTCCGGCGGTGAACATCATGGGCAACGGCTGCCTCGACGAAGCCATGGTCGCGATCCGCAACTACGGTTTTCGCAAGGCGTTGATTGTCACCGACGTCGGTCTGGCCAAGGCTGGCGTGGCTTCGATGATTGCCGAGAAACTGGCAATGCAGGACATCGACTCGGTGATCTTCGACGGCGCCAAACCGAATCCGAGCATCGCCAACGTCGAATCCGGGCTGGGCCTGCTCAAGGAAACTCAGTGTGATTTCGTGGTGTCGCTGGGCGGTGGTTCACCGCACGATTGCGCCAAAGGCATCGCATTGTGCGCGACCAACGGCGGGCAGATCCGCGACTATGAGGGCGTCGATCAATCGAGCAAGCCGCAACTGCCGCTGATCGCCATCAACACCACTGCCGGCACCGCCAGCGAGATGACCCGTTTCTGCATCATCACCGACGAATCGCGCCACGTGAAAATGGCCATCGTTGACCGCAACGTCACGCCGCTGCTGTCGGTCAACGACCCGGCGCTGATGGTAGCGATGCCGAAAAGCCTGACCGCCGCCACTGGCATGGACGCTCTGACCCACGCCATCGAAGCCTACGTCTCGACCGCTGCCAACCCGATCACCGACGCCTGCGCGCTGAAGGCCATGACCCTGATCAGCAACAACCTGCGTCTGGCGGTGCGCGACGGCAGCGATCTGGCCGCCCGCGAGAACATGGCGTATGCGCAGTTTCTCGCCGGCATGGCCTTCAACAACGCGTCGCTGGGATATGTGCACGCGATGGCCCATCAGTTGGGCGGTTTCTACGATCTGCCGCATGGCGTGTGCAACGCGGTGCTGCTGCCGCATGTGCAGGCGTTCAACGCGTTGGTTTGCGCGGATCGGCTGACCGATGTCGCGCACGCGATGGGGGCGGACATTCGCGGTTTCAGCGCGGAGGAGGGCGCGCAAGCGGCGATCACGGCGATCCGCTGTCTGGCCAAAGACGTGGAGATCCCCAGCGGTTTGCGCGACCTGGGCGCCAAATGCACCGACATTCCGGTGCTGGCCGCCAATGCACTGAAAGACGCCTGCGGGCTGACCAACCCACGCGCGGCGGATCAGCGGCAGATCGAAGAGATCTTCCGCAGCGCGTTTTAAGCGCGTGGACGATCCGGCGCGAACCGCACGCAAAGCACCGCGCCGAGTGCCAATACGCAGCACAATAACGACAGTGGCCACGCGTGCGGGCCGGCCATCAGGCTGGCCAGTCCGCCGATCACTGCCGCGAGCAATTGGTGAATGAAGCCGCTCAGCGCCATGGCGTAGGCACCGGCAATCGGCGCGCCGTCGTTGGCGCGGGACAGGCTGATCGGGTAGTTCAGCGACTGGCCGAACACCGCCACGCAGTAGGGCAACCACAGCAGCCAGGCAAGCGAACTCGCCGCCAGACTGCCGAGCAACATCACGCCACTGCCGGCCAGCACCAGGCCCACGCCCAAGGCCATCAAGCGTTGTTGACCGGTGCGCAGCACGAAGCGATTGACCGCCACTGCGCCAAGAAAATACGCCGCGCTGATTGGCCATCCGAGCAGTCCGTAATCGGCCGCTGACCAATTCAACGGACCTTGCAGAATCAACGGCGCAGCCGTGTTGAAGGCGATGATCACGCCGTATCCCAGACCGCCCGCGAGTGCCGGCAGGAGGAACGCGCGATGGCTCAGAATCTGCCGATAGACCGTCCATGGTGAAACCGTTGAGGGTGTTTCTGCGAGCAC
The DNA here is from genome assembly GCF_049897765.1 of Pseudomonas sp. TWP3-2. NCBI lineage: Bacteria > Pseudomonadati > Pseudomonadota > Gammaproteobacteria > Pseudomonadales > Pseudomonadaceae > Pseudomonas > Pseudomonas sp. TWP3-2. The sequence continues at coordinate 30,542 of NZ_JAFCWW010000023.1, forward strand.
GGGAAAGCTCAAGCGCGAGACAATCCCGGCGATCATCAGGCTGACGGCGCCGAGCAGATAAAAAATCGCCTGCCAGCCCAGCGTCACCTGAATGATCGAGCCGACGTACTGACCAATCCCCAGCGCCACCACGAACGAAATCGAAATCCACGACAGTGCCTTGGCCAGCAGATCGCCCTTGAAACTGTCGCGAATCAACACCCGCGCCATCACCGAAATACCGCTGGCGCCGATCCCCTGAACAAATCGCAGCAACAAGAACGACTCCAGCGTCGCGCCCAGTGGCAACGCCAGATTCGCCAGCCCATAAATTCCGAGTGCCGCCAGCAACACCGGTTTGCGCCCGATGCGCTGGGCGAGGCTGCCCCAGAACAGCATCGGCAACGCCATGCCGATCAGGTATAGCGCCAACCCCCAGGCGACCTGCGAGGCATCGACCTGCAAATATCTGGCGATCTGCGGCAACGCGGGCAAATAGATGCTCATGCCCAGTTGGGCGAGGAATACGGTGCAGCAGGTGATGAGCAGGATCAGGCTGGGGTTCATGCGTCGCCCGTGGCGTTAGTGATTGCGACTGTGGGTCAATAAAAGTTCGGTGATCAGCTCGCAGAAGTGCTGGATCAAAGCCGGCGGCATATCGGCGCGCAGAGTAATGCGGATTGCGGCTTTGCCTTGAGCGACCACCGGAAAGAATACCGCGCTGGTGAAGAAACCTTGATCGGCCAGTTCCATGGCAATACGGTTGGCCAGCGCGGCTTTGCCACAATTGATCAGGCGAATGGCCATGGGGCTGCTGTGCTGTTCGGTGCCGATCAGGCTGTCGAACAGGCGGATATTAGCCTGAAGCTGGCCCTGCAGAACGCGAAATTCTGCGCTGCGGTGCAATCGAATCGACGCGCGTCCGGCACCGATGGCCGCGCAGTTGAGGCTTTGCGACCAGTTGCTCGGCCCGCCGTAACGCTGGATCAGCGTCTTCTGCCGCTGGTTGCCGAGCATCACCAGACCACCGCTGGCGCCGAAGGATTTGGCCAGCGAGGCGACGATCAGACAATCGTCCTCCAGCGCACTGATTCTCGGGCGCACCAGGCCGGCGCCGTTGCTACCGACGGCGGACAGCGCGTGGGAATCGTCCAGGTAGAGGAACAAGCCGTAGCGTTCCTTGAGATACAGCAGGCTGTCCAGATTGGCCACGCCACCCATGCTGTAGGCACCGTCGGCGATGTACGCGACGCTGGTGTGGCGCTGGCACACGCTTTCGAGAAAATCCATGTCGTTGTGTGGGCCGGTCAAGACTTGGGTTTCGTCGGCGCAGTTGGCTTTGAGGTGGTTCATCGAGTAGTGCGCGAGGCGATCGAAGACCATCACGGGCGGGCGGTTTTGGGTGAACACGCCACTGGCCAGCAGCGGCAGAATTCCTGCGCTGGCGGCGCTGCATGACAAGGTGCTCAGGCACACGGCGCCAAACAGTTCCGAGAGTTCGTTTTCGTATTGGTCGAGGATTGCCAGTTTGCAGCGGTTCTTCGAGTTGGCGACGCGCAGGGTGCCGGTTTCGCGCAGGGCTGCGATGGCGCCTTCGAGCAGGGCGGGGTGATGATCAAGGCCCAGGTAGGAGGTGGTGCAGAAATGGTGGAAGTGGCGGCCGTGTTGATCTTGCAGGTGGTTGGGGCCTTTGATTTCGACGTTGAGGGCGGCGATTTTTCCGCTTTCAGCGGTTTCCCAATCGTGGTCGGCGCGGGCGATGACTTTGCGGTAGTTGGTGAAGAGGTTGGGGGTGTTGGGCTGGTGGTTCAACGGGGGGCTCTCCTTGAGCTTGGCGATCCTTGGGGGTGTTGCAATTTGTGTGTGTTGCGAGACTTTACAGACAGGGCCTTACCGCTTGAATCGGCTATGTCTGATAGGGCTGAGAGGGGATGGTGATTTGGTTGTAGGGCGGTGGGGTTTTGGGTGTAGGGGGGTGGGTGTATATCCGGTTTTTCGGGTGCGGCGGCTGGCGGTTTCGCTCTTACAGCGACTCACTTTTTCAAACGCCAAAAAGTAAGCAAAAGGCTGGGCCCCGGCGTTCGGCCCGCTCGCTGGGGCTCGGGGTTCCTTCGTTCCGGGATTCATTCGGGGGCATCGCCTCCGGTTTGCTGCGCTGCACCTCCTCTCGATGTGTTCGACTGCGTCGAACGGCGCTGCGCGCCAGCCCCGAATGAATCCCTCCACTCAGCCTGCCGAAGGGGCCATTTAGATCAAGAGCTTTACTCGAGCTAACGCTCATTGTGTTGCGTGGTGAGAAGCGAAGTGCGGTTCTCGGGTGGATATCAAAACTGTGGGAACTGCGGTGCGACGATTCGACTTGCCAGCGATGGCGTCGGTCCAGTCGCCACAGCTCTGAAGTACTATGTCATCCCGCTGCCACCACGCTCTTCTCTATCGCCCCTCCAAACTGAATCAGCACCACTCCGGCAATCAGCAACAGTGCTCCAGATACGCGTGGCAACGTCAGGTGTTTCTCCGCCAATCCAAACAATCCGAAGTGATCCAGCAGCATTGATGCAATCACTTGTCCGGCCAGTGCCAGCGCCACGAATCCTGACGCGCCAAGCTTGGGCAAGAGCATCACCGCCAGCGCCACGAAACACACGCCGAATGCGCCACCGGCCCACATCCAGATTGGCGCTTTGCTGATGAAAGTCGGTGATGGCAATGGCAAGCGCAGGGCGATGATTACCGGCAACAGCACCAGCACGCTGACCAGCAGCGAGGCCAGCGTCGCCCACAACGGATGTCCCAATCCGCGCGCCAGATTGGTGTTGATTGCGCTTTGGAATGGCACCACCGCCCCGGCGAATGCGGCCAACAGCAACAGACCGGTCCAATGCAACGTACTCATGATGGTTCTCCAGCAAGGTTTTGCTGGACTCTAAGGTATTCGTCGCGCAGATTTAAATTCCGTTTTGTCATCCGGAACATGCATCAGATGAATGATCTGCGGCGTATCGATCTCAACCTGTTAGTGATCCTCGACGCTTTGCTCAGCGAGCAACACGTGACCCGCGCCGCCGAGCGTCTGCACCTGAGTCAACCGGCGGTCAGTCATGCCTTGGCGCGGTTGCGGGATTTGCTTGGTGATCCGTTGCTGGTGCGCGCCGGGTCAACTCTGGCACCGACGGCGCGAGCGCTGGAGTTGGTGGCGCCGTTGGCTGAGGCTTTGGCTCAGGTGCAATCGCTATTGGTGCCGAACAGCTTCGATCCGGCCAGCGCGCGTCGGACCTTTCGCGTGGCGATGTCGGATTATGGTGCGGCGATTATTTTGCCGGGGCTGATTCGCACTTTGCGCCGCGAAGCGCCGGGCATCGATCTGCAAATCAGCCATGCCAGTCGCGAAGGCATGCTTGATGGTGTGCTCACTGGCGATATCGATCTGGCCGCCGGGGTGTTTCCCGAACTGCCCAATGAACTGCGTAGCACGCCGTTGTTCGAGGAGCACTACGTGTGTTTGCTGGATCGTCAGAGTTTGCCGGCCGATGGCCAACTCGACCTGCCGACCTACTTGTCACGCCCGCATGTTCTGCTGGAAATGCGTGGCAGTGGCACGCCGGAAATCGAACGCGCGCTGACCGCGTTGCGTGAACGCCGCCGCGTGGCCATCAGCCTGCCGCACTGGAGCGTCGCGCCGCAGTTCATCAGTGGCACCGATCTGATTCTCACGGTGGCTTCGCGTGCGTTGAATGATGTAGACAGAGAGTCGCTGATCGTCGTGCCGCCTCCGTTCGAGATCGCGCCGTTCACGTTCGTACTGGCGTGGCACAAGCGCCGGGGTGGGGATCAGGCGTTGAACTGGTTGAATCGGCGGATTGAGGAGGGGATTGCCAGAGCTGAAGCGCTCAGTTGAATGTTCACTTCCAGACAGAGGGCGGGAGTCGGCGGGTGTGAAAGACGCGCAAAACCTGCAAGCGGCCTTGGCGCACACGATAGGGAATCAAGTATGGGCGATCGGTCACGACCCATTCGCGGGTTCCGGGCAATCGGCCTTCGCGTCCGGCAGCGGGGAATTGGGCGAGGTGATCGACGCTGGCGAGAATCGCTTGAACAAATTCTGCCGCAGCTTTGGGATTTTCCTTCGCTATGTAGGCCGCTTCGTCATCGAGATTTCTGAGTGCGGTTTTCAGCCAATCAACCTGCATTGGCGCTCCACTTGTTTGCGATGGCTTTGACGTCTTCAGCGGATGCGAAATCCCCCGCATCGGCTTCGTGCAGCGCTTTCTGGATTTCTTCGATTTGCCAGGCTTCGCGGGCAATGTATTCGCGTAGTGCATCGACTGCCAGATAGGACTTGCTGCGCCCGGTTGCTTTGGCGAGGTTGGCGAGCGTGTCGGCTAGTTCGTCTGGAAGACGCAAGGACATGACTGACATGGCGTTCTCGGTGTAGTGATGTGTAATACGCGACACTACAGCTACATACACGATGACGCCAGTTCCGCTCGTCTGTGATTTGCGCAGGCGATGGGTTGAATCAGCGGATTGAGGAGGGGATAGTGCGCGGCTGAAATATATGAGGAGCGGGACGTCACAGTGAAGTCTGCGGTGGTTGGGGGTGTGCTGCTTTGCGCGTGGCTGATGGCGGGGGAGGTGTTTGCCGATTGCACACCTGCGCCGCTGGCAGGTGAGCGGGATTTCTCGGTTTGTAAGGATTGGCCTGCCTATCCGGGTATGACGCTCAATGCTGTATCGAAGTTTGAGCCTGATCCGGTGTATGGCAAAACGGGTGACGTCGGTAGTTACGATCTCGCCCTATCCGTGTTGTCGGAGGACTCGAAACCACTCGCGACCTATCACCAGCCTGCTGCCTTTGTGTCCGATGCTATCGCGCTCGACAGCGTGGAGTTCGATACCGCTCGCTACAAACTTACACCCGAGCTTCGGGCGTTTGGAGTCCGAGTCAGGTTCAAAGGCTCATCCCGCGTCAATCCATTGGATGAGGTCTGGCTGTCGCTCTACGTCAAAGAGGGCGATAAATTGCGCCCGGTACTGGATCGGCTGGTGACGTACAACTACAGCGGCGAGTGGGATGGCGGTTGTGCAGGAGAGCGCGCTTATATGGAGCGCACCCTCGAAATCGGCAAAACCAGTTCCCATGGTTACGCAGATCTGATCATCAAATCGGTTGTGACGGGCCTCGTCGGTGAAGGGCCGCCGGACACTTGCGAGTTGAGGAGCACGCCTGAAAACCCCGTGTTCACCACACTTCGCTATGACGGCAAGTCGTATGTTTTGCCTCAGGGCTTCAAAGGCACTTAACAGGCAGCCGTCAAACACAACTTTTATCAAGGAAGAACAATGCTCACCTCAACCAGACTCTTAATCGCCCTCAGCTTTCTCGCCATCACCACCCAGGCCCAAGCCGCCTGCGAGGTAAAGAAGTTCAACGGCCAATCGCTTTCACGCTGCAAAGTCTGGCCGGCGTTTCCGGATCAGGCGATCTCGGCAAAGTCCACGTTCTTGACGGATTCCGACGACGGGCATGACGGGGTGTTTGATCTCGACCTGTCGCTGCTCAACGCTTCCAACGCCAAGCCGCTTGCCACGTTCGTCAAACCAGGCGCGTACAACTCCGATGCCATCCGTTTCGTTGATCTGGTAATCGACACCGCACGCTACAGACTGGCACCGAACGTTCGCGCATTCGGCTTACGCTCAAAGTTTGCCGATCAGCTCTCCCGCGCCAATCCCTACGCGAAAACCGATCTGGCGTTATATGTACGCGAAGGCACCAGACTGCGGCCGGTGCTTGAGGGACTGGTCATCCGCAAAGACTTCGGCGAGGGGTCAAGTGAGTGTGAAACGCAGGACACGCGAGTTCGCAGAACCGTCGAAATAGGCCCGTTGAGCCACAATGGATTTTCCGATCTGATCGTCAGCTCCAGCGGTGTGGTGATGACCTCGTACAAATCCGGCAAAGAATGCCTCTCGAAAACCACCGACCTGAAGAAAACCCAAATCACCCTCAGCTACGACGGCACTCAATACATCATCCCCGAAGACTTGCGAGGTTACTGATCCGATGCTCACCGGCCTTAACCATTTGACCCTCGCCGTCACCGATCTGAACCGCAGCCTCGCGTTCTACCGCGACGTGCTGCATCTGCGGGTTGAAGCTACGTGGGACGCCGGCGCTTATCTGTCGCTCCCGGGTCTGTGGTTGTGCCTGTCCCTCGACCCGAAGCGCGATCAACAACCCGCCGCCGACTACACGCATTACGCCTTCAGCCTCGGCGCAGCGGATTTCCCGTTGTTCGTGCAGCAGCTACGTGCCGCGAACGTACGCGAGTGGCGTGACAACCGCAGCGAAGGTGCGTCGTTCTACTTCCTCGACCCGGACGGGCACAAGCTCGAAGCGCATGTCGGTGACTTGGCCTCGCGTCTGGCCGCGTGTCGGCAAAAGCCTTACGCGGGCATGCGTTTTTTCGACGAGTCGTGATCAACCGCCAATCGCTGATATAGACTGGCCGCCACGTTTTCCGGCGCTTACAGGTTTTCCATGACTCCTTCGTTGCTACTGGCCGTGCTGGCCTCGGGTTTCATTTACGGCATCACGCCGGGACCGGGGGTGCTGGCGGTGTTCGGCATCGGTGCGGCGCGTGGCCGGCGGGCCGGGGCGGGGTTTCTCTGCGGACATCTGCTCGGCGATGTGATCTGGTGCAGCACGGCGTTGATCGCGATTGTCGGCGCCAAGGAAATCGGCAGCACCGCGTTCGATGTGCTCGGTGTGCTCAGCGCTCTGTACCTGTTCTGGCTCGGCTGGCGTGCGGTACGCGCCAAACGTAGTGACGGTGAGCAACCCCAGGGCGCGGCGCGTCATCCATTTTGGCACGGCATCCTGTTCGGCCTGACCAATCCCAAAGCGTACCCGGTGGCGGTGGCGACTTTTACCGCGTTGCTGTCGAGCCGCGCCGAACTGCTCAACTGGTCGATGCTGCCGATGCTGATCGCCCTGAGTTTCCTCGGCGGATTGCTCGCCTACGCTATTCTGATTGGCATTGTCGGCGCGCGGCAGGTGCGTACGTTGTATCAGCGGCATGAGCTGGCGATCACCCGTTTGTGCGGGGTGATGTTCATCGGTTTCGCGATCAACGCGCTGGTGCATGCGTTGCCCGGATTGCTACCGAACAAGGCTTGAACTCAATCGCAGGACGCGAAGTTGTCGGGGCAGGGATGGTTGCTCAGTGCTGCATTGTCCGGACACCCACGCTGAATCATGGAAAAGCGAAATTCCGCGCCGTTGGCGAGTTACCTCGACCTGTTGCTGGACGCCGTGTGTGCGGTGGACAAGCAGGGCCGCTTCGTTTTTGTCAGCGCGGCGTGCGAGCGAATTCTTGGCTACACGCCTGACGAATTGATCGGCCAGTCGATGATCGATTACGTGCACCCGGCCGACCGCGAGCGCACGTTGTCGGCGGCCAGCGACATCATGGGCGGCGAACCGAAACTCAATTTCGAGAACCGCTACCTGCGCAAGGACGGCGGTGTCGTGCACATCTTGTGGTCGGCACGCTGGTCGGAGGTGGATCAACTGCGCATCGCCGTGGCCCGCGACATCACTGAGCGCAAGCTGGCGGAATCGCGTCAGGCCGCGCTGTACGCGATCTCCGAAGCGGCGCATGCGGCGGAGGATTTACTCGCGCTGTTCAAGCGTATCCACCTGATCATCGGCGAATGGCTGCCGGCGCTGAATTTCTCCGTCGCGCTGTATGACGAACACTGCGCGCAGCTGAATTTTCCCTATCACGTCGATGACGATGATTTGCAGCCGGAGCAGCCCGGTACGGTGACGGGACGTCTGTGCTCGGAAGTGATCCGCAGCGGCCAGCCGATTCTGCTGACCCCGGATTGCCCACACACGCCTCCGGAATTCGAAGCACTGGTGGCCGGTCAGCAATCACCGTGCTGGCTCGGCGTGCCGCTCAACTCGAAAGACCGCACCATCGGCGCATTGATCGTCAAAAGCCTGGCCGGCGGCGAGCGCTACACCGAGCGCGACAAGGAACTGCTGCAATACGTCTGCGCCCAGGTCGCCACCGCCATCGAACGCCAACAGTTGCACGCGCGGCTGCGACGTATGGCGCAATACGATCAGCTCACGCAATTGCCCAACCGCGAACTGCTGCGCGACCGACTCAAGACTGCGCTGGCTGTCGCGCGCGAGCAGACCGGGCACATGGCGCTGTTGTACGTTGATCTGGACCGCTTCAAACAGGTCAATGACACCTTTGGTCACGCGGTCGGCGACATGTTGCTGCAGGCTGTCGCCAGTCGGCTCAAGGGTTGCGTGCGCGAAAGCGATACCGTCGCGCGCATTGGCGGCGACGAATTCGTGGTGTTACTGCACAGCCTGCATGCAGCCGAAGATGCCGACAGCGTGGCGGAAAAAATCCGACAGGTACTGGTGCAACCGCTGCGCCTGGATGGCCACAATCTGCACATTGAACCGAGCATCGGCGTAGCTCGTTATCCGGAACATGGCCATCATGAAGAGCAACTGTTCCGTCATGCGGATCAGGCCATGTACGCCGCCAAACGCCTGAATCATCGAGCGCTGGGTATCTAGTCCGGGCGCGCCGTTCGTCGCAGCGCTGGCAATCTTTCTAAACCTTTGTCCGTCAGGAAATTCTCAATCTAGGCGGGCACCTGCTCGCTACGATCAATACCAAGAGGTAGAGAATCATGCCTAATTCAAGGAACTCGAACTCGGGAAACTTCGCCAACGATCGAACGAAGGCGTCTGAAGCCGGTCGCAAAGGTGGGAAAACCACCACAACGACGGTCGATAAAGAGCCTGCGAAAACAGAAACGGGCCGCAAGCCTGCTCAGAAATCGAAGTAGTCGGTGAAGGTTGTTTTGATTGAGAGGCGGGGGCGCAAGCTCCCGCTTGAATTCCGCTAGAAGGAGGGCGCGACCATGAGCCGGATGGCCACCCGTGTACGCAGCATCAGTTTTATCAGCCTGCTGGGATTGTTCGCCAGCAGCGCATTTGCCCAGTCGCCCGCCGACTTCATCAACGATGCCTCGGCCAAAGGCATGGCCGACATTGAAGCCAGTCGTTTGGCGCACGGGAAGACCGAATCCAGAGAGGTCAAGGATTACACCATCACCGTGATCAACGACCGCACCACGGCCAATCAGCACCTGGCGAAGATCGCCAAGAAGCTCGACTTGCCGGTCGCCCCGCGTGAAGTAGTCGCGGACAAAGCCAAAGAGTTGATGCCTGAGGTGAAGGACGGCGCGACGTTTGATCAGGCTTATGCAGCGAGTCAGGTGAAGGCTACCGAAGACGCTATCAAGCAAATCGAGCTGGAAGCGCAGACTACCGACGTGCCGGAGATCAAGGCGTTTGCCGATGAGACTTTGCCCAAACTGCAGAGCCATCTGGAGAAGGCCAAGGCGTTGCAAGCCAGCCGTTGATTTTACGGGTAAAAAACGGCGCGTAATGCGCCGTTTTTTTGTGCTGGCGAATTACCTTTGGGGCCTGAGTTCCACCGCAACCTGCCAGCGAAAATATCCCACTGCTTCGCATTGCTGATTGACCAGCATGAAGTTCAGCGCGCACTGGGCGGTACCGAACGTTTTCGGCGTGCATACCCAGAAATGGTCATCCGCCCTGTGGCTTGCCGGCACCGTCGGGTTGGTGTGATCAGGGGCGGGGACGGTAAGGTCTTGGTGGACCTCAAGCTTCGGCTCGGAAAGCACAGCGCTGTCGTCGGTTGTCATGTTGTAGACCGCTACGCTGTGTTCGGCGATCAGGCTAATGGACCGTGAGCGAAAATGCAGGTCCCGGTCAATTTCAACGGTCAGCGTCACATTGCTGTCATTTGTAGCTATTTTCTTCGAGTTGGCAGCTGTGATGATAAAAATGAATTCGTCAGTAATGCTCGTCGGGTTAGCGGCATCTGCACTCGGGTCGGGATAACCCGTGAGTACAGATTCAGCATCAATGACAAGCAATACATTCTGTGCATTGGTCACGGCGCTGGAGGGGGATGGGATCGGTTGAGAAGTCATCATGGATTCCTTTCATGATGGTGGCGCAACATGGCAGCCGCTTCGGTCAAGGCAAAACATCCTGTTCCGGCCGGGGCGGTGTCGGATCGGTAGACCCCTCGTTGCCAAGGGGTCGGTGCATCGTCAGTTGCGAATGGTGATGAATGGATCCCACGAGCAGCAGCCGACGATCTTGCAATCGCGATCAACAATCAGGAAGTGGAAATGATAAGTCACACTGCCACACGACAGCGTTTCCGAAGACCAGTAATGGTTGTCGACTTTCTGACAGCTAGGCACTGATGGATTGCTGGTGTTTGGTACCGCAACGCAGGCGGTTGCCTTGCGTGGGGTCGGCGTGGAGATCAACTCGCTACCTTGATTACCAATAAACTTGTAGAAAATCACTGCCGTTTCGAAACTCTGCGACAGGCTGGTTTCACGCCAGCGAATCAGATCACCGACCTGCGCTTTGATGTTCAGCTCGCCACCGGCCTGGCCGTTGATTACGTTGTCCCGATTGGTAACCATGTACACATGATTGACGTCGATCATCGTCGGCGAGGCCGGATTTTTACTGATGTTCGGGTAGTTTTTCAGAATGGTTTCGGTGTCGATGGAAACCAGCACATCGGTAACTCGAGACATGGTAACGCTCCTTTTTCATAGTGAACGTCGGACTGCAATCCAGGCACGACGACGCTTGCTTGCCGTATGGCGTTTGCGAGCACACTACTGGGGGAACCCACCGGGTCAGGGGAAATGAGCAGGCCGTGCTCCATGCACGAAAACTTTCGAATCGGGTTCCTTCCGACTGCCGCAGCTTGACTATAGGCAGGATTTTATAGCTGTCAAAATCGCTTTTGCCTGGGTCGACGAGCGGTCGCTTTTCAGACAAGGTTCTAATCCTGACGGTCCCGACGCCTACTGCGCAGACATCGTCGGAAAATGAGTCACTGTGGAACTGCTCGCGGTGCTGACTGTATTGTGACGCTCCGCAGGAAGATCCCGACAGGAGAACGCAATGACCTGGTCCGCCAAACAATACGTCGCTTTCGAAGATGAACGCACCCGTCCGGCGCGTGACTTGCTGGCGGCTATCCCCACGCCAGACGCACGCTCCGTGGTCGATATCGGTTGTGGCCCGGGTAACTCGACCGAGTTGCTGGCGCAGCGTTTTGCGGATGCGCAAGTACAAGGACTGGACAGTTCGCCGGACATGATCGAGGCCGCGCGCAAGCGGTTGCCGCAGTTGCAGTTCGATGTTGCAGAGATTGATCAGTGGGCGGAGGCCGGGCCGTTTGATGTGATCTTTGCCAATGCTGTTTTGCAGTGGTTGCCGGATCACGCGACATTGTTGCCGGCGCTGGTGGAGAAGTTGGCGCCGGGTGGCAGTCTGGCGATTCAGATGCCGGACAACTTGAATGAGCCGTCGCATCGGTTGATGCGTGAAGTGGCGGCCAACGGCCCGTGGGCCGGCAAACTTGCCGATGCGGCGGGGCAGCGAACGGAGATGGCCAGTGCCAGTGCTTACTTCTCGATGTTGCGAGCGCACTGTTCGCGGGTTGATGTGTGGCGTACGACTTATCACCATCAATTGGCGGGCGGGGCGGCCGGGGTTGTTGAATGGTTCAAGGGTAGCGGGTTGATTCCGTTCCTCAGCCCTCTGACGGAAGTGGAGCGCGAGGCATATCTGGCGTTGTATCTGGAGGCTGTTGCCAAGGCTTATCCGGCGTTGGCGGATGGCTCGGTGCTGTTGCCGTTTCCGCGGTTGTTTATTGTGGCTACGCGCTAGAGAACTGAAGCAAACCTTGTGGCGAGGGAGGTTGCTCCCGCCGGGCTGCGAAGCGACCCCAAAATCCTGGATCGGCTTCGCAATCCATCAACTCAGCGCTGAACCGCCACCAACATCATCATCGGCCGCTCACGCTCTTCCGCCAGCGCCGGTTGCGCCGCCACCTCCGCATCACTCGGCCCCCACTCATCAACGTGACGAATGGCAAACCCTGCCGCGATCAACGAATTCAACAGCGTCCCGACCGTACGATGCTGTTTGATCACCCCGTCAGCCAACCAGTTCGTCACCCGCTCACCTTCCATCTGATAGCTGTCCAACGGCCAACGCTTGCGACCTTCACCGTCGATCAGCCACCCCGGATTACGCGGCGCCATGAAGATCGGATGCTCAATCGAAAACACAAAATGCGCACCCGGTTTTAGCGCCGCATACAGCTTGGCGAACAGCCCTGAAAGATCCTTGATGTAATGCAGCGCCAGCGAGCTGTAGGCCAGATCGAAAGTGCACGTAGGCAAATCGAGCTGTTCGAGGTCGGCACGTTCGTAGCGGATGTTGGCGGCTGACGTAGTTTCCCGCGCTCGTTCGAGCATTTTCTGCGAGACATCCAGCCCCAGCACATCAGCAGCGCCTTGCTCGCTGGCCCAGCGGCAGAACCAGCCGTAACCGCAGCCCAGATCCACCACCTGCAAACCGTGCATGGAGGGCAGCAAAGCCTTCAGCGCCGGCCATTCCGGCGCGGCGTCGAGGCCGCCGATGGAGCGGTTCATCTGGCTGTAGCCTTGGAAGAATTCGGGATCGTCGTAGATGTTTTGAGTCATGGGGAGATGCTAGCGGGTCGTGAGCCGGGAGAGAATAGGTTGAATGTTGGGGATGTGTAATTGCTGTATTTCGATTCGGGATGTTTAACGCGTGTTTCGAATTTGCCGAACCTTCCCACAATGTTTTCAGGTTGTCCGTCGGAAGCGCGGTCTCTAGCCTGTGTGGGTCGCTGCCAAATCAGCGACCGGGATTGGAACCCTGCGGCTCAACAGAAAGCAAAAGCACTTTTCATGACGTATGCTTGCGCGCCTTCATGGTGTGTACTCCGTTATGGCGGCTGTGCGCGGGAGACTTCGAGTCTGTCGGGTTTTTGCTTTCTGTGGCCCGGGTTCCAATCCGCGTACAGCTGCCACCTCTTCGATTGGAACCGAATGGGCCAGCTCCAACTGTCTAACAGGAAGCAATCGCCATGAAAAAACCAACACCGAATCCACCCGAGTTCGAAACCGACCCAACATCCCCTTACGCGTCCATCGACTCCAGAAAACTCCACGAAGCCGCCGACCGCGCCCTCGATCATTACCTCTGCCCCGGCGCCCACGTCATGGGCACCAGCAACGAACCCGCCCCGATGTACTACGCCAACCCGGCGTGCGACACCGAATCCCTGCTCGCCAACGCCAGTGAATCACTCGGTTCGGCCACCGAGATGCTCTACAACTTCGCCGCCGTGCTCGACCCCGCCCACCGCAAGACTGCACTGGGCATTGCGCAGGTGGTCATGCTCGGAGGGCTGGCGGTGAATCAGGCACTGGATAACGTTGAGCTGAAGGCATGAGCACTTCGTAAGCGTTTTCCCGCAGGCATAAAAAAACCGGTCATTACGACCGGTTTTTTACATTCGCCTTCAACCCTGCTGCAAAACCTTGAGCGCCGCCGAAGCCAAAAATCCGGAGCGGCTTTTCTCCTCAGGGTGATGCAACACGTATTCATCGATCCGGTTAAGCAGATACCCCGGCAACGTGATGTTGAGCTTCTGGGCTTTGCCCAAGTACTTGGTCACGTCGATATCCACCACGGCCCACGTGCAACCGGCGTATTTGGGATTGGCTGCATGCAGCGTGACCTTGTTGGCCGGTGGGATCGGCGAACCGTCCTCTGCCAGAATCTCGAAATGTCCTTCAATGGCTTCACGGGCCATGGCCATCGCATCGTCCAGATCATCCCCGGCGGAGAAGCAGCCCGGAATATCCGGCACTTCCACTCCCCAGGCATGGTCTTCATCACCTAATGAAATCGCGATTGGGTAAAGCATGTGTGTTGTCCTCCTGGATGCTGCTGCCCTGACGGGTCAAAGCAACGCCTGTTGCAGAATACTGATGGCCGTTTTCTTCAGCAGATCTTTCTTCGGATGAGGCACTGCCACCAGACCGGGCTTGGTCGGGTGCTTGAAGTGGTGATGACTGCCTCTGATCCGTACCAGAAACCAACCGTCTGCGACGAGCTGGCCAATTAGAAAACGGCTATTCACAACACCTCCTTGTGGTGCGCTTGGTGGTTACTATACCCACGATTGTTTTTCGATCAACACTATAACCACCGAACGGTCATCATCCTTTGATGGAGCCGCAGGGCTGGTCGAAGTCTAGGCGGGGATGACTCGGCAGGAACGCAGGTGTATTGCAGGCCATTGCTGCGAAATGCAGTAGGGTCGCGGTTTTACCAGATCCCAGACACTAAAAAACCGGCCCTATAGACCGGTTGCAATTGTCGGCTCTTTGGCCGAGCGCACTCAGCGCAGCAGTTTGACGTTCTCGTCGATGCGATTCTGGATAGTGCGCAGGGTGTCTGGAGTGATGACGCCGGGGAACATGTTTTGGGCGATGGCTGTGAACTGGTCTGCTACATCACAAAACCGTTTAATGATGTCATCTGCCGTTTCGGCTGAAACCTCGGCTTCCTCGGCAAGACCCAGCATGGCTTTTCGGTGTATCTCCAATGCTTCGCCCATCACGTCCATCTGATGGTAACCACCCGGCCCCTCGCAAAAGGTCACATCGTAAGCTGGCGCCAACGTCCATTCACCAGATTTGGACATGAGATAGGCGAAGTTCTTCGGATGGTCATCCCGGTTGTTGAACGCGACATTGAAGACTACACGTTCAAACGCCAGAGCTTTCTCTCGTACGTCGTTGGTGCACATGTGGGTCGCGCGCAGGAAATTGACGTAGTCCAATGTTCCGGCGGTCTGGAAGTCCGCAGCAGTAAAGGCGGCGAGACTTTGCATGGGGACGCGCAGACCGTCGTGTCGATCAAAACGTTTGGTCGCGAAAGCGGCGAGTCCGTTCGGCAGGCTGAAATACTGCGTGTCTGGCGTTTTGATCGCGCACATGCGCAAGCATTCGGCGTAGACCATCTCGATTGCACATACTTCGGGATGCTCTTGGTTGGCCGGAAACTTGACCAGCCAAGCTTCAAAACCTGCTTTGGCAGCGGTAGTAAAAGTGCCTGTTTGCGGATCACGGTAGACCAGCGCCTTAGGCCTGGCGCCTTGCGGAGAACCGCCCACCAGCAGTAGCCGTTGCAAAAACTCCCCACCTTCGCCGTTTAGCACTTGCTGCACCTCGGTTGCCAGCAGGCCAATCGAGACATCTACTTGCGGTTCCAGTGCTTCGGGTGCGACCGGCTGGAAGGACATGGCACCCATCGCATTGCCGCCGATGTAGGCCAATCGCTCCAATGGACCCACTCGCGCCGGGTTGAGGCCTCGCCGCTTGAACAAGCGATCCATCAAAAGCATGCCCCAGCCATCGGGCAGCGAATCGTAGACTGGTCCGGGTAATCCCATTTGGTGCAGCGGAAAGTCACGGTGTAACTTACTGCCGTCCAGTGGAAGCTTGAAGGACGACAGTTGCAGCCCTCTATTTTTAGCCTCGTCGCTGTACTCGAACACGATCAGTGGGCGGCCGGTGATGGCGGTCGTGGAAACCAGCGTGCCCCACCGCCAGTGCTCGCCCCAGCCAGCGTAATAAACGTCCACTTTTTCAAGCATTGTCAGATTTCCTTTTGATCCGTTGACGCTTGGCGCTGTCTTTGTAACGAAGGATATCGTCCAGGCTATCCAGCTTGGGCAGGAACAGTTCTTCGATCTCTTTGAGGCGGCCCAAAACCATGGCCACGCGAATAACCGACTCGAAACTGACATTGCGCCCGGCTTCGAGGTTGGAGACGGTATTAATCCCGAGGCCCGCACGAGCGGCTACATCGCCCTGCGTCATCTGCAAAGCGAGGCGTTCCGTGCGAAGGCGTTGGCAGAGCCGCTTTACGATCTCGCCCGGTTTGCTGAGGCTTAGTTCCAGCATGGTGACTCTCATCCCGCCTTGATGTGCTTCAAGGCACAAAACTACAGACTCAAGCTTGAACCTGTCAAAGATCTTAATTCTCTTATGGTGTGGTTTATCGCATTTATCAAGATATAAGACACAACAAAAAAGAATTATAGCTGCGTCAATCAACGGCCGCGCCCGACTTGACCGCAGCACGTGTCATCGTTATCCATCGTGGGATTTGAGGACAAAACCCCAAACCCCAGACACAAAAAAACCGGCCATCAAGACCGTTTTTTGTTTTTCCGCATCCCCCGTCAAACCACAACGCAGGACAAATATTCGATTGGAGCGGGTGAAGGGAATCGGCATAGATTCCTTATCCCAGGGATTCAGAAATGATGAAACTTCAACAGCTCCTTCCAAATGTAACCGTAGCTATAGCGTAGCCAGGTAACTTTTAAGAAGTCGAAGCCACGTCGTAGCCAGCTGTTTTCTCGCGCTTTGAGTTCTTTGGCTATTTCATCTAGTAACCATTCATCCTGAAAACCACTCCAAACAGGAGGGACGGGCGTTTCAAGGTTGCAGAAGCACACAGGCGCAACCTCTGAGTACAAGATGTCCTCAACGACCTTTGGGTCGTAACTCCGTATTCGTTCTGCGATAGAGGCATAGTCGACGGCGCTGTCTACGAAGGCTTCTGCCAGCGCGATCTGGATACTTGCTCGTTCCGCAGGCGTCAGAATATGTGCCAATGGGCCAGCTCCTCTAGCTCTGGGTCGAACGTATCAGTTGCAACCCCGCCAACAATGGCTCCGGCCATGCTTCCAACTGTTTTCTTGGCTTTGTCATCTGCGTTCAGTATTTGTTTTCTGCTCAAGAGTTTCTGAATTCTCACTCCTCAGCTTACTCCGGAAAGCAAACTCTCATAAGGAATCCGCAGGCCCTCGTGCAAGCGTTTGATCATCGACAGGCTCAGCTTTCGTTTACGGTTCAATACTTCCGACACGCGTCCGCTGGTGCCAATGAAAGGCTCGAGGTCGCGCGGAGTAAGACCTTGCTGGTCCATACGAAACTTGATCGCCTCAATCGGATCGGACGGTGGCATCGGGTATTGCTCTTCTTCGTACTTTTCGATGAGCAGCGCCAAGATCTCCAGTTCATCGCCTTCAGTCGAGCCGACCTCGGCGCCCCAGAGTGCTTCCACACGCGTCAACGCAGCGGCCAGATCTTCCGGGCTACGAATCGGTTTAATGTTCATTACACAGTCTCCGCATTGATCTGGTCATACTGGGCATGGGTGTCGACGAACCGGATGAAGCCAAGCTGCCGCTGATAATCAATCGCCAGAATCACTCTATATTTGTTACCACCGATATTGAATACAACCCTCGCACCTTTGAGGATGCTGGCTGTTCGCAGCTCGGCTTTGATCTCTTGGCTTTGTTGTGAGGGTAGGAGCACTCACGGGGAAAGGGGAGCTGGAATATTTATCAGGGAGTAACCGCTGAGTTCCCTACTAGGTTTCAACAAACCCCAGACACAAAAAAACCGGCCATCAAGACCGGTTTTTTGTACTTGCGCATCCCCCGTCAAACCACAACGCAGGACAAATATTCGATTGGAGCGGGTGAAGGGAATCGAACCCTCGTTATCAGCTTGGGAAGCTGGAGTAATGCCATTATACGACACCCGCTCAGAGCGGCTGACTTTGTACCAGACTCGGCCACGGATGAGAAGTTTTCTTTGCGCCGACGCGCTGCAAAAGCCTGAATCAGAGCCAAAACGGTCAATCGCCAGCAAGCACTGCGGACTGGGAGTCGATGGAAACTCAGTCCCGCAGGCTTGCTCGCGCTGACACTTTTTCAAATAGCCAATGCATGGTGATCCTGAACAAACTGGTAACGCGTTCGGCTGGCTTGCGGTGCTGGTTTCAGAAAGCCGAGCAAGGCGTTCTGGCTGTCGCGGCAGGCCGATTTGTGTTCCATGTCAAGGAAGTGCCCGGTGGCTTGCAGCGTGGTGAAAGTGCTTTGCGCCACGTGGTTGCCGAACAGGCGGGCGTCGGTGGCGGCGGTGTATTCGTCCCATTCGCCGTTGACGAACAACACCGGCACGTTGATCTTCTGCGCGGCTTTCAGATAGCACTGACGGTCGCTGTGCAGCACGTCGCTGATGTGAAAGTGCATCTGCCCGTATTCGTGCTCGGCCAGGCTGCTGACGTGACGATAGTTGAAGCGCTTGAACAGCGACGGCAGGTGTTTGCCGATGGTGCTGTTGACCAGTTCGCCAACGCGGTCTCCATCACGTTTGCCGAGGTAATCAACGCCGCGTTCGAGGTAGTCGAGCATGTGCGCGTTGATCACCGGGGAGAACGAGCTGATCACGGCTTTTTCGATGCGTCGTGGCTGGTGCGCCAGCGCGACCAGCGTGGCGGCGCCACCCCATGAGAACGACAGAACGTGTTCGGCGGCGAAGTGGTCGATCAGCTCGAGCAGGATCTGGCCTTCGACGTCTTTGGTCAGATGTTTCTCATGGCGGTTGTGGACTTTCGACTTGCCCGCGTAGGGCTGGTCGTAGCAGACCACGTTGAACTGCGGGTGCAGATTTTTCACGGTTTGTGCAAACGACGCAGTCGTGGCCATCGAGCCGTTGACCAGAATGATGGTCTTTTCTGCGGCGTCTGCGCGATAGAACTCCGTGTAAACCCGATACTGACCCTGTATATCCAGCACAGCGATTTCTGGCCTCATGTCATAAGACTCCTGGCAAGCAAGCGGGTATGCGCGCAAATAGAGATTGCACGAGCTTTGTGACAGGTAGGCATACGCCTTGAATTTTGCAGGCCCATGTCGATCCGGTAATGCAGGTCGACGGGTATTGTTATTGGCGGGCAGTCTGCCGGCTGAGGCGCAGCCTTGAGGGCTGTCTACCGGCAAAAAGTTTCTTGGATGTACGTTGTGACTCATCGGTCACAATCTGGCCGACGTCCTGATTCAAGCAGGGGGAGGCGGATCGCGCAAGTGCGTTTGGAGAATTGTTCGACAACTTCTGCTGAGCGGTCGGCTGCTTAGAACAAATGGATCTCTTCGGTGCGCAAAGCGCGGTACTCGCCCGGTTTTAGCGCGTTATCCAGATGCAGCAGGCCCATGGATTCACGGTGCAGGCGCAGCACTTTGTTGTTGAAGTGGCCGAACATGCGCTTCACCTGATGGTAACGCCCCTCGACGATGCTCAAACGCGCGGCTTTCGGGCCGAGGATTTCCAGCTGCGCCGGTTGCGTGGTCAGGTCTTCGAAAGCGAAATAGATCCCTTCGGCGAACTTGCTCGCATATTCCTCGCCGATTTCCTGTTCGGTCTCGACGTAGTAGACCTTCGGCAGTTTGGTCTGCGGCTGAGTGAGTCGCCGCGACCACGCGCCATCGTTGGTGATCAGCATCAGCCCGGTGGTGTTGAAGTCCAGGCGCCCAGCGATGTGCAGATCTTCCTTACCCGGCTCATTGATCAAATCGAGCACGGTCGGATGCTGGGGATCGAGCGTGGCGCTGACGCAGCCGGGCGGTTTGTGCAGCATGAAGTAACGCGCCGGTTTGCCGGTTTGCAGCACTTCGTCGTCGACCTCGACACGGCTGAACTCCAGGACGTCGCTGTGCGGGTCGCTGACGATTTTTCCGTCAACGCGCACACGCTTTTCCGCCAGCAACAGGCGAACCTGCTTACGGTTGTAGCGGGGCAGGTTGCTGAGGAAACGGTCGACGCGCATGGTCAGGAATCGGCGGATAAAGGGGCGCGCATGTTACGGGATCGGCAGCCTGGCCGCTTGCAGTTGAGCCTCGACCTGAGCACAGCGCGGGCACAGGCAGGATTTGTCGCGCAGTTGCGCGGGCAGCGCTTCGAGCACAGCCGGGTCGATCGAAACGCCGTAGCACCAGCAGGCGCGATCTGCGGTGCGCGGATCGGCCAGGGTGCAGTCATTGCGCGCGCCACAGGCGGGGCAGAGGTTGGCTTGGGTCATATTTAGATCAGTCGACTGAGGCGTTGCATGCATGATCGACCCGCACTCTGGACAGCGCAAGCGGTTGCCGGCCGGCCAGCACTAATCCATCGCCGGGCGGCGCCATCTGCGGATGAACAAGGTTTCATTAATCACTTGTTTCAACTTGTTACGGAAACGCACCAGATTCCGAAAACGCTGTCAGATATTGCGTCAGTCACCGAATAGTCGACTGACGCCTGCCAGCGTCGCTGGTGTGGCTACCCGCGGTCCAGGAGGCCGCCATGTATCGCCGAATCTTTCTGTTTGCCGTGATGCTGTTTTCCCTCAGTGGCTGCGCCCCGTATTCCTACGCAGACACCTACTACAGGTCAGAGGTTTACACATCACCCGCGCCGGTCTACTACGGCGGTGGTGGAAATTATTACAGCGGCGGCCGCAGCACTTACTACTCGGCCCCGCGCTATTACCAGCCTGCACCACGTTATTACCAACCGGCTCCGCGTTATTACTCGGCGCCACGTTACTACCAACCAGCACCGCGCCATTACGATAATCGGCGCTGGCATGGTAACGATCGCGGACGCTGGGAGGGGCATCGCGGCAACGGTTGGGACAACCAACGCGGCCGGGGCGACTACAACCGTCACAGCGGTCGCGGTGATCACAACGGTCGTGGTAACCGCTGGTAACCAACCACAAAAAAGCGGCGCATTGAGCGCCGCTTTTTTTGTGCCTGCGGGAAATGGGTTGTATCTCCATCTCCTAGCGCGTTCTCGGAAGCCTCCTACATTTTTATTTCTGGGCATTTGTTAGCGTTTGTAGGCACAAATTGAGGGTGAAAACCTCAATTTAAAGACGTCTACAAGCATGGAATGCTGTCTAGATATGAATCTTCTTATTATTCATCAGAATTTCCCGGGGCAATTTCGTCATGTGGCATTGGAGGCGCTTCGCAGAAATTTTGCGGTGACTGCTATTGGGCGAAACACGGCGCCGGGTTTGACCGGAGTGAGAATATATCGATATTGTGCGTCAGTAAAAACGTACAGCGCTGTTCACGCTTATTTAAGTCGATATGAAGATGCTGTGTTCGACGGTCAACAAGTTTTCCGGATATTGAAGAGATTAAAGCACATTGGATATCGCCCTGATGTGGTACTTGCGCATCCTGGATGGGGCGAAACGCTGTTCGTAAAAGATGTATACCCAGATGTGCCGCTCATCCATTTTTGTGAATACTATTATCGAGCTGAGGGGGCGGACTCAGGTTTTGACCCTGAGTTTCCATCTGCGGTAGATACGTCTTCAAGACTTCGAATCTTGAATTCGATGCATCTGTTGAATATTGAACAGTGTGACATTGGTATTGCTCCAACCAAATGGCAACGAAGTCTGTTTCCCAAGGCTTATCAGTCCAAGATTCGCGTGATTCATGAAGGCGTTGTTCAAGATTTCGCGCCAGACAAAAATGAATTTGTGAAGCTGCCCAGTGGCTGCGTGATAGAGACTGGTCAACCAATCGTGACCTATGCGGCTAGAAATCTCGAACCGTACCGTGGGTTTCACAGTTTCATGAGATGTATTCCGTTTATTCAGAACCAGTGCCCGAACGCCCAAATAATTATCGCCGGCGGAGACGACGTCAGTTATGGGGGCAAACCCATTGGGTATCCGAACTGGCGTAGCAAAATGGTTTCCGAGCTGGAATATGATTTTTCTAACGTGCACTTCACCGGGAAGGTTCCGTATCAAACATATCGGTCGCTGCTGAAGCTATCAAAAGCTCATGTTTATCTGACTTATCCATTCGTCTTGTCGTGGTCTCTGTTAGAGGCGATGGCGTCTGGCTGTCTCGTTATTGGTTCCGATACAGCTCCAGTGCGCGAGGTCATTGAGGATGGAGTCAACGGAATGCTTGTCGGTTTTTTTGATGTTGAAGCAATAGCTGAAGAAGTGTGCAGGGTTTTGAAATCTGTCGGTGAGTTTGACTCTCAAAAGGAGGCCGCAAAGTTGACGGCAAGCAAGTTTGATGTCGCGAACGGTATGAAAGGGTACTTTGAGGTTTTTGAAAGTCTCAGAGTTGTTGGTTAAAAGGAACGTTTTGTCATTTTAAAATGGAGATTTGAAATGTTTAAGATGTCTCGCAGGGAAGTCTTTCGGCAGTGCAGAAGGGGCATCAAATACGGTGTGATTCTCGCAGTCTGTTACTGGGTAGTTGATTTCTATATTAGATGGGAAGAAGCCGCTGAAGCCCGAGCGATCTATCACAAAGAACAGGGTGAATGCAGTAAAAAACTCGCGGGTATGGAACAGGTCCCCATCCGTGGCGGCAGCCTGCTTGACCGGACGCGGATTCCCGGATTTTATTTTGGATCGACGTTGAGGAGTGACGGCTCGTGTATCGCCGATATCCTGGAGGGTTCTTTTTGGTGGACAGGAACTGAGCTGCGTCCGGAATATGAGGAGAGCGGGAAAGAACCACCCGATAGTTGGGGGTATTTCCAGGTTGCGGCCAGGCTGTACACCAGAAAAGAAACCACTGAGCCGCACGGTATGGGCGGACGGCATGTTGATTGGCCGGATGAGCTGGTTGTGAAGCTGAAAAATTATCCAGGTTTGGAACTTTGGCTTAGTGCACCTCCACCCCATGTTGATAATGAGTTTTCTATTCGCACGTTCGTTATGCGCGACTGGCGCCGGAGTGACGGAACACCACGGAAGATAAAGTGCGATGGTTTGAACTCTCCAGATCCGAAGACCTTGGCCAGCGGTTTGGGTAAGGCAGATTTATTGAAAATGAGTAAACAAGAGTTAGAAAGTTTGGATTTTGGTAGCCTGCGTACCTATTGTACTGTGGAATTACACAGTTTCGACTTTGCAGGAGGAGATGGTCGAGTAAGTTTGAGTACGGATGCGTTACGCGGTGCTCCTGAAGCGCTTAAGTTTGTTAGTGACTATCTTTCACGTTCAATAATTACAGGGAAGTAAATATGAGCTATGTTTTCAGTGATTCAGAAAGGTCGGTAATTTTTCAAGCCGCCAATCTTTGCGATGGAATGACGTTTGATATTGAAGAGAAGGAATATAGTGCCGTATCCGTGGAGCGGCGAGGCTGTGCTTTGCTGTATCAGTCATTGTCAAATATTTTAAGTGAAAAGCTTCTCGCTGTTTCTGGTTTCGACAAAGAGGAAATTAGTTTTTTAAAAAGTGCCAAGCTATGGCTCGATGTAGCAATTGACGCAAACGGTGGACAGGGCGCTTACTCCGCATTGATCCGTGCCTACACCCAGCGGCAGGGTGAATTGAGGTTAAATACACAGTTTTCTGAGTCAAAGATGCAAGAGTCATCTAACCAGGTTGCTGTGAACTTCATGAATACGCTGATAAAAGGTTCGATTGAGAATGAGTTGGCCCCGTGGACCGTACCTTCAATCAGTCAAATCGCAGCAATTGATGCGAGCGCAATTGGTAAAGTATTATTTCTTAATGAAAGTGGTAAGAATGATACCGCTACAAGTCGTAACGCGGGGTGGTCTGGAACAATCGGCTTTAGTCTGTTAGGTGGAAAGCCTCCGTATGAAACCTGGAGGTTAATCTCCGCAGGTGATCCAGACTCCCATATAAAAGGTAATCATGAGCTGGCCAAGTTCAATAGGTTCGACGACTTAAAGAATATTCTGTTTGCCATAGATTCCTACAGCGTTGCTTTGCAGGCGGTGATCAAAAACTTCGGACTAAACATCTTCGAAAGCCTGTTTTCGGTGCTGCCCGAGCAAATAAATATCGCTCTGGCCAGTGGCAGCATTAACCCGCTCATTCAGCATGTGGTGAAAGGCACACCGATCTCGCCCATCGTCCGCCTGATATTGCGATACGGCCTGAATGACTTTTTCGATATGTTCAGGCGAACCTACGACGGCAACTCAGCTGCAACGCCTACCACCGATGAAACCTTCGCCGCCAACGCCTACGCATTCTTTTCCGCACTTTCGCCGGCTCAATCCCAAAGCATCGTTACCAAGACAATTGGCGAGTATGGCAGTGCCAAGGCTTGGGCGAAGTTGGCTGGGCAAGCAACGCCAGTCGGCGAAGCGTTGCGCAATTCTCTTAAGCAGCTCAGTGAAATAGTGATTGAGCGACCTGACGGTTTTCCCGGACGCGGACTGGAGCTCTACGATCCCGAAACTGGCGAGGGCTCTATCACTGAGCTGTGGCTTGCTGATCGCGCGGAAATGCTGGCCCGGCTGATTTCGCGAACCAATGGTTCGTTCGGAGAAAACACAGCGCAGACGTTTTCCTATTCGGATCTGGCTTCGGGCAGGCAGGCTCCGATGAACACAGGCGTCTCGAACCCTTTGGTCATGTTCGGTGATGACGGCGGACGATCATTCGGTGGCGGAGCGAATTCCGATCATTTGTACGGCGGCGGTGGCAACGATTCAATCAACGGACTGGCCGGCAAAGATTTTATCCAGGGAGCTCGCGGTAATGATTCTTTAAGTGGAGGTGATGGTAATGACGCGTTGTACGGGATGGCCGGTGGCGACATTTTGGTGGGTGGCAAGGGCAATGATTCTCTGGTCGGCGGGCCGGGCAACGATCGGTATGAGTTCTCCAGCGGAGATGGAATAGATGAGATCTTCGAAGGGGACGTTAGCGGCACGTTGCTGATAAATAGACTTCCCATTCCTGCCCTAAAACGCAGTGCTCCGCTGAGTAGTACCTGGTTAACCGAAGATCAAGCCATCTCGTTGACGCTCATTGAGGAGATCGCTGAAAAAACGCTGAACATCAAATACGGCCTGAACGATCTGATAGTCATAAAGAACTTCAAACCGGGGATGCTAGGCATCGATCTTCCTGATTACCCAAACCAGACGTTCTCCGCCCCAGACCTGGTTCTTCAAGGCGACTGGAAAGCGAAAGACAGCGACCCCACTGTTCGCGGAGATCAGCCTGCCTACGATGAGCTAGGCAATGTAGTGCTATTGCCCAATGTAAAGCAGAGGAACAAAGCCGATTTACTCTACGGATCACCAAAAGATGACGTCATCGTTGGTCTTGGCGGTTCTGACCGATTGTTTGGCAAAGACGGGAACGACCGCTTGTTCGGCGACAAGCAGTCGACGCTCGAAAAAGCCTTGGCTGGTGCTGCAAAGGGAAAGGCTAGTCGCGGCGATTGGCTGGATGGTGGGCAGGGTAATGATTTGCTCGTGGGCACTGCTGCGGGAGATGTGCTGCTCGGAGGGAATGGTCGAGATACGTTGGTCGGGGGAGCAGGTGATGACAATTTATCCGGTGACGAAACGACCGGAGTACATGAGCAAAATTGGGAATACAAGCAAATCAACGTTCAAATCCCCGGTGGAGTCACTAGCTTTCGTACCGTCTTCGAGAACTCCTCTTTGAACCAACCCTTGGAGGGAGGCAATGACGTTCTCTATGGCCAAGGGGGCCGGGATTTTATCAATGGAGGCTGGGGAGATGATCTGCTTGACGGCGGAAGTGAAGACGACACGTTGGCCGGCGAGGGAGGTAATGACACGCTGGCTGGCGGGAGTGGCAATGACACATTATTTGGAGACAACCTCGATTGGGGTGGCGGTCTCCACGGCAGCCACCATGGCAACGATTTGTTGCAGGGCGGCGATGGCGATGACGCTCTAGCCGGCAACGGTGGTAGCGACGTGTTGTATGGCGGCGCTGGCAATGATGTTCTGAACGGAGATGACAGCGTACTGCGAGGAATTTCGGGTGATGCGGCGCATTTTTTCGGGAGTGATGTTCTCGATGGCGGCCCGGGTAACGACACTCTTTGGGGCGGAGGTGCCGGTGACTCACTTTTCGGTGGCAGCGGTAACGACGAACTGGTCGGTGATTACCATGAGCACCCAATTCGTTACCACGGTGATGATTATCTCGATGGCGCTGCGGGTGACGACACACTCCGCGGCTTGGGTGGTTCGGACACTCTGATAGGCGGGGCAGGCGCTGACGCTCTGGATGGTGATGAGCCCAACTTGCAAGCGGGCGGAACCAATGATGACCACGTCAGCGGCGATGCAGGAAACGACACGCTTTGGGGAGGTTTGGGCGCCGATACGCTTCTGGGAGGTGCTGATGATGACATTCTAATGGGGGACTATGACCAAACTCCCGAAACGGAACATGGCGCCGATTACCTTGATGGTGGTTCAGGCAACGACACTTTGCTGGGTGGCGGTGGAAACGACACGTTAGTTGGTGGAGAAGGCGTGGACTATCTGCGCGGCGGTCCTGGCGATAACGTGTTTGATGGTGGTGCTGGAAACGACTATCTGGAAGGGCTGGATGGCAATGATGTTTTCTATTTCGGAGTGGGTGATGGACTGGATCTTATTACCGATACCGGTGGCAATAATGTCGTAAGTTTTCGCGCTGGATTTTCTGCGGAAAGTTTAAAGGCTGATATTGTCAATGTTGATGCCGGCTTGGTATTGCGGCTGTCGAACGGTCTGGGGGATGCCTTGTTAATTCGCAGTTATGAGAATTGGTACGGGGCGACTTTCAGATTTGATGATGGGCAGGTTTTGAAGTATCAGGATTTAATGGCCCTGATAAAGCGTCCGGTAGATGCGAAAGAAACGTCCGTCACGGATGTTGTGGTGGTCAGTGGTATGAAGCCAAATTCGGTAATTGTCGACCCTGCGCAGACCGACGATGGTGAAATGCCTACCGAGGGAGGCGAACTGGAGAGCAATAGTAAAGTTGCCTGGAACGACAAATTCCTTTCGGACATCCAGAAGAAGCGCTCGGAGAGCAGGCAGGCTTCAGGGTTCGCACTGAATAGTCAGGGTGTTTGGGTCAGAAGTCATATAACCACCGACGACAGTGGCTATACCGTTAACGCCGACCTGATTAATGAGAGCATCGTTTCCGGATCGTTGACAGAGACGCCGCAGTGGATGGGGGCTATCGCCGCTGACGCCGTGGCGAGTGATAGGCAGTCAGTCACTACGAGCAAAAGCACTTTCAAATCTGTAAAAGCAGAGGGAGCACCGCATTCATCGGGAAATAAACCACATTACTATCCGTCTGGTTCCACTTATTCAGGGTTCTCGTTCAATTTAGGCGACCTTGTAGTTGAAGACAGGGAGGATTCCGGCGCGATTAAAGGGTGGTACGTGTATTCCGCTGGTAGTTTCAACGCCAATGAAACAGTCCGAAAGGAGTTTCGCTGGAATGCTACTACCCAGACGATCAAGCATAAAATTGTCCATGGCGGTGACGCTGGCGGCAGGGTAAATCTCGAAGTGGGAAATCTCTTTCATGGCGGTGCAGGAGATGACTTGATCGTCACCTATGCAGGCTCGGTGCTTGATTATGGCGGGGTGAATGACAGGATCCCTGGCGCGTTTCTATCGGCTGGCGCAGGCAACGACACGCT
This sequence comes from Pseudomonas sp. TWP3-2, assembly GCF_049897765.1. NCBI lineage: Bacteria > Pseudomonadati > Pseudomonadota > Gammaproteobacteria > Pseudomonadales > Pseudomonadaceae > Pseudomonas > Pseudomonas sp. TWP3-2. The sequence goes on from NZ_JAFCWW010000023.1 coordinate 57,865, forward strand.
GCTCGGTTCCAAGGGTGCCGATTATCTGGTCAGTGGAGCGGGAAATGATCGGCTGTACGGGGAAAACGGTCCCGACACTTACATCGTTGAGGCACATGATGGCGCAACCACCATTATTGCGGACGTGCTAAGCCCTGTTTTTTTGCGTCCTGAGGTTGGAGCTTCCGGATGGTCTGACGAATTTGGAGCGGATGATATTGATACTGTCGTCCTTCCAGATGCGGCGAGGCTGGCTAAATTGCAGTTAAGCTGGGGCGCTGTGTTGATTGAGGTGGTCAATACTGAACTGTCGCCCAATCCGCTACGCGGTAATGATCGACACCCGCCTCGAGCTCAAATGCTGTACACGACACTCGATATGACATGGGGCGGATCTCAAAAAGTACGAATCGTTATGCCCAATTCGAATGATCTCAGTGGTTCCGGAATTGAACTGGTGAAGTTTTCTGACGGCTCAAGCATTAGCTTGAAAGACCTTGTGAGCCAGTTAGGCTCTGCCCCCGATACCTATCATCATGGTGTTTCTGTTAAGGGCGCTGCTCGTGTTAAGTCATTTCGAGAGAATCGTTTTCTACCACTCGTGGGTGGTCGCGGTAATGACACTCTGAGCGGCGCTGGTGAAATACGAGGAATGCAAGGAGATGATCTGCTCTACGGTAGCGCAGGCGATGATGTGCTCTACGGTGGACCGGGTAATGACACCTTATCCGGTGGCACCGGTAATGACGTGTATAAATACGATGGTCTCGGGCGAGACCTGGTTGTAAACGCCGGTGGCGGAATCGATGGTATAGATTTCTCAGAAGTTGGGCTGCCGATCAACCAACTCAAATTTCACCGTGAGCGGAATGATCTCGTCATAGTCGTAAGTTACGGAATGTCGCCAAAGATTCGTGTTTCCGAGCATTTTTCAGGTGGCGACGCTGCTATCAGCTTCATAAGAGTTCTAGACGAAGGGGGAGTCGCGCAGGACATCACGGGCAGCCAACTGGAAGAGTTCCTGCATCCTCTTCCCCCCCTACGGGATGTTGAGGATATTTTGCCGAAAAATGACGAAGAGTCATTACGGGCAATTATGGAAATAATCGAGTTCTACGAGTTGAACGTTTAGCCGTAACGAACACCGCTGCTAGCAAGATTTCCCGCGATAGGCAGCCATCGCGGGTAATAAGAAATTTCAGTATTGCGTCAGATCCGCCAACGGATGCCGCCCCTCCCAAACCTTGTGGAAGTGCGCCTCGACCACCGCGTCCGGCACATGTGCAATCTCCGGCCAATGCCAGTGCGGCTTCTGATCCTTGTCGATCAAACGCGCACGAACGCCCTCGCTGAATTCCGGATGCCGGCAGCAATTGAGGCTCAGGGTGTATTCCATCTGAAAAACTTCGGCCAGCGACAGATGCCGCGCGCGTTTGATCTGTTCCCAGACCAGATGCGCAGTCAGGGGCGAGCCTTCGCTCATGGTCTTCGCTGCACGGGCGATCAGCAGATCGCTGCTGTCGCGCTGCAGGGCGATGGCCTTCCAGGCACAGGTTACATCGCTGACATCCAGCAACTCATCGATGTGCTGACGACGCGGCAGCCACTGCGCTTCGGGCATCTGCGCCACCGCCTCCTGTTGCAGGGCCTTGAGCAGACTGTTGAGCTGCATTTCGGTCTGTTCCTGCCAATTCAGTTGCAGTAAACCCTCAATCAGATCCGGTTGCTGTTCATCGAGCAGAAAGCGATCCGCCAGATCCAGATCAATCGCATCGCGGCCATTGATGTGCGCGCCGGTCAAACCCAGAAACACCCCGAGCTTGCCCGGCAGCCGCGACAGAAACCAACTGGCGCCGACATCCGGGTACAGACCGATGGAGATCTCGGGCATCGCCAAGCGGCTGCTCGGCGTGACGATCCGCGTGCTCGCGCCTTGCAGCAAACCCATGCCGCCGCCGAGCACGTAACCGTGGCCCCAGCAGATCAACGGTTTCGGATAAGTGTGCAGGCTGTAGTCCAAACGGTATTCCGCGCTGAAGAATTGCGCGGCCAGCGGCGGCACTTCGCCGGGATGCGCGCTGCAGGCTTCCACCAGACTGCGCACTTCGCCGCCAGCGCAAAAGGCCTTGGCGCCGTTGCCGCGCAACAGTACGCAGACAATTTGTTCATCCTTGGCCCAAGCGTTCAGTTTATCGCTCAGCGCGTTGATCATCGGCAGAGACAGCGCGTTCAGCGACTTTTCGGCATCCAGACTGGCCACGCCGATGCGTGCGCCGTCGGTGCCGGTGAGTTCTTCGAAGTGCAGATTCATCGTGACCTCGATCGGGAATTTGAACGATCAGTATGATCGCAGTGTAGGAAAGTGCCGGATCTGCGTCAGATCAATTGACAAGCAGGGGCGGGTTTCCTAGGGTTCGCCCCATTGATTTTGCCGGAAATGACCATGACTGCTGACGACCGTATCAAACTCGAACCGAGCTGGAAGGAGGCACTGCGTGCTGAATTCGACCAGCCGTACATGGCAGAGTTGCGCAATTTTCTGCAGCAGGAGCGGGCGGCCGGCAAGGAAATCTATCCGCCGGGGCCGATGATTTTCAATGCGCTGAATTCGACGCCGCTGGATAAAGTCAAAGTCGTCATCCTCGGCCAAGACCCATATCACGGCCCGGGACAGGCGCATGGTTTGTGCTTCTCGGTGCAACCCGGCGTGCCGACGCCGCCGTCGTTGGTCAACATCTATAAAGAGTTGAAACGCGACCTGAACATCGACATTCCCAACCACGGCTATCTGCAGAGCTGGGCCGAGCAGGGCGTGCTGATGCTCAACACCACCATGACCGTCGAGCGCGCCAACGCCAACGCGCACAAGGATAAGGGCTGGCAGTTTTTCACCGACCGGATCATTGAAGTGGTCAGTCGCGAGCAGCCGCACCTGGTGTTCATGCTCTGGGGCGCGCATGCGCAGAGCAAGCAGAAGCTGATCGATGCGACCAAGCATCTGGTGCTGACGTCGGTGCATCCGTCGCCGCTGTCGGCTTATCGTGGCTTCCTCGGGTGCGGGCACTTCAGCCGCACCAACAAGTTTCTTGAGCAGAATGGCGAGACGCCGATTGAGTGGCGTCTTCCGCCGATTTGATGTGGGTCTGAAGGGCCTCATCGCTTGCAGGCAAGCTCCCACAAGGTTAGGGGGGAATACATAATTGTGGCATCCCCCAAACCTGTGGGAGCTGCGGTGCGACGATTCGACTTGCCAGCGATGAAGTTCACTCGGTCTCAATCGGGATTACGGTTCCAGTATTTGAACAACGGCTCCGCCAGAAACAGCACAAACAACAACCGCATCACCTGCATCGCTGTCACCAACGGCACCGACAGTTGCAGGGTTTCCGCCGTCAGACTCATCTCGGCAATCCCGCCAGGCATCATGCCCAGTGTCAACGAACGCAGATCCAGATGGGTCAGGGCGCTCAAACCCAGCGCTGCCAAAGTCGCAATCAACATGGTCAGCGCCGTACCAATCAGGGTACGGCCCATGAATGACGGCGCGCGGCGGAAGAACTGCCGGTTGAAGTGACAACCCAATCCGCTGCCAATCAACCACTGCCCAATCTGGCTGCCGCCATTGGGCAGACTGATGTGCAGATCCCAGGCGATGCTCACCGTCGCACTCACCAGCAACGGCCCGAACAGCCACGGATTGGGTTGGCGCAACCGTTGCCAACCCCAAGCAAGCAATCCGCCCGCCGGAAACAGAATCGCCAGCCAGCGCCAATCGACGCTGCCGGCGTGAGAAATCGGTGTGCCGTCACCCAGCAAATATTTGAAGGCTGCCGGCACGCACAACACCACCACCAACACCCGCAGACTCTGGCCCGCCGCAACATGGCTGAGCAGCGCGCCGTTGCGTGCGCCGAGGTTGACCATCTCCCCGGAGCCGCCGGGCATGCTTGAGAAAAACGCCGTGGCGCGATCCTCCCCGGTACGGCGCATCAACCACACGCCGACCACCGCCGACAGGCTGGTGACCAGCGCGCCGAAGAAGATCAGGCCAAAGTGGCTGAGCACCTGCTCCATCACCAACGGGGTGAAGTGCAGGCCGATGCCGATGCCGACGATCCACTGCCCGCATTTGCGTCCACCAGGTATTTCCGCCAATTGCCACGGCGTCAGGCAGCGCACCAGGATGATCGCCAGCAACGAGCCGACCATCCACGGCAGCGGCCAGCCGATCTGGCTGGCGAGATAACCGCCAAGCAGACCGACCAGCGGCGTTCCCCACCAGCTTTTGAAGGGCCGATCAGACATCGGCAATGGCGTTACGCGCAGCAGCACGGCGACGCCAGATGCGCAGCAGCGGCATCAGCAACATGATGGCGGTCAGCACCCAGACGCCGAAAGTGATCGGGCTCGACCAGAGGATTTCCAGCGCACCGTTGGAAATTGACAGCGCACGCCGCAGGTTTTGCTCCATCAGACCGCCGAGGATGAAACCCAGCAGGACTGGCGACAGCGGAAAATCCAGTTTGCGCAGGATGTAACCGAAGATGCCGATGCCCACCATCAGGAACAGGTCAAAGGTGGTCGCGTGCACTGCGTACACGCCGATCCCGGTAATGATCGCGATCACCGGCACCAGTGCCCAGTTCGGCACGGCGAGGATGCGCGTGAAGATGCGGATCATCGGGATGTTCAGGATCACCAGCATGATATTGGCGACGAACAACGACGCGATCAGGCCCCAGACGATGTCTGGTTGTTGCTGGAACAGCAGCGGGCCAGGCGTGATGTTGTACAGCGACAAGGCGCCGATCATTACTGCCGTGGTGCCTGAACCTGGGACGCCGAGGGTCAGCATCGGCACCAGTGCGCCACAGGCAGAAGCGCCGATGGCGGTTTCCGGAGCCGCGAGGCCACGGGCATCGCCTTCACCGAATTTGCCGCTGGCACCGGCGATGCGTTTTTCGGTCATGTAGGCCACGGCACTGGCCAGCGTCGCGCCGGCACCCGGCAACACGCCCATGATGAACCCGAGCAGGCCGCAACGGATGTTCACGGTGAACACCGACGCCGCTTCCTTGAAGTTGAACATCATGCGTCCGGTAGCTTTTACCGCTTCCTGACCGCGATGGGTTTTCTCCAGCAACAGCAGGATTTCGCTGATCGAGAACAGACCCAGCACCAACACCACAAACTGAATGCCGTCGGTCAGGTGAATGTTGTCGCCGGTGAAGCGATACACACCGCTGTTGGCGTCGATGCCGACGCTGGACAGGAACAGCCCGATCAACGCCGCGATAAACGTCTTCAACGGTCGATCACCGGCCATGCCGCCGAGGCAGACAATCGCGAACACCATCAGTACGAAATATTCCGCCGGCCCGAAGGCAATCGCCCATTTCGCCAGCAGCGGGGCGAACAGCACCATGCCGCAGGTGGCGATGAATGCGCCGATGAACGAACTCCACGCCGACAGCGATAACGCCACGCCGGCCATGCCTTTGCGCGCCATCGGGTAACCGTCGAGGGTGGTCATCACGGTCGACGCTTCGCCGGGAATGTTCAGCAGAATCGAGCTGATCCGCCCGCCGTATTCGCAGCCCAGATACACCGCCGCCAGCAGGATCAGCGCCGACTCCGGCGGCAGCCCGAGGGCGAAGGCAATCGGGATCAATAACGCCACGCCGTTGATCGGGCCGAGGCCCGGCAGCAGGCCGACCACCGTGCCGATCAAGGTGCCGGTCAGCGCCGTGACGAGGTTGTACGGGGTCAGCGCAACGCCGAAGCCCTGGCTCAAATAACCGAGAGTATCCATATCAGTTCTCCAGAACGTCGAGCAGGCCAAGGGGCAGCGGAACGTCCATCACGCGGTCGAACAGCAAGTACAAACCGATGGCCATCAACGTCGTCACGACGACGCTCGGCACCCATGGCCCGCCGTAAAGACGTGCCATTGGAATGCCGATCAGGATGCTGGACAGGATGAATCCCAACGGTTCAAACAGGCCGGCAAACACCAGCAGCAGTACGACGCAGATGCTGATCTTGGTCAGGGTTTCGCGATCCAGCGGCGGCTCGTCATCGCTGTGCTTGATTGGCGCGGGACGAAACACCATGTACAGCAGCGCTGCGCCCATCAGGCCGAGCATCAGCAGGGGAAAGGCCCGTGGGCCAACCGGTTCGTAGGAAAAAGCCGCCTGATACGGCCAGGCCATCAGTGCCAGGCCGGCACAAACCAGCAACAGCACTGAGGCAAAAATGCGTTGAATAAGCATGAGGAACTCCTGTGCCACGGCCGCGCTGAGCGAGGCCGTGGACGCTAGACAGCGACGATCACTGGATCAGGCCGAACTCTTTGGCCAGCACCTTGTAGTCCGCGACTTGCTTCTTCACGTAGGTGTCCAGCTCGGGACCGGTCATGGCGAACGGGAACAGTTCACGCTGATCGCGCAGCGTGGCGAACTCGTCGGAGGCCAGCAGTTTGTCGAAAGAATCTTTCCACCACGCGTAGTCTTCATCGCTGACTTTTGGCCCGAGGTAGAAACCGCGCACCACCGGCCAGACGATGTCGTAGCCTTGTTCCTTGGCAGTGGGGATGTCTTTCATTTCCGGCTCGTCGATGCGCTTGTCGGCGAACACTGCCAGCAGACGCATGTCGCCGCTCTGGATGTGCGGCATGGAGTCGGAGATGTCGGTACTGCCGACCTGGATGTGCCCGCCGAGCAGGGCGGTGGCGATTTCGCCGCCTCCCTCAAGGGCTACATAACGCAGGTCACGCGGGTTGATTCCGGCAGCCTTGGCGATGAGTGCGGTCTGCATCCAGTCCTGGCTACCGACGGTGCCGCCCGAACCAATCACCACTTTGCTCGGATCTTTCTTCAGCGCCTGTACCAGATCGTCGAGATTCTTGTAGGGCGAATCGCTTTTCACCGCGATCGCACCGTAACTGGTGCCGACTGCCGCCAGCCAGCGCACGTTGGTTTCATCGAAACGCCCGAACTTGCCTTGGGCCAGATTCAACAGCGAGCCGCTCGACCACGCCACCAGTGTTCCCGCATCCGCCGGACGCTGAGCGACCACCGCGTTGTACGCCACTGCGCCGACGCCGCCGGGCATGTAGGTCACGCGCATCGGTTTGCTCAGCAGCTTCTGGTTGACCAGCGCGCTCTGTACCAATTTGCACGTCAAGTCGAAACCGCCGCCGGGGGAGGCCGGGGCGATGCATTCAGGGCGTTTCGGTTCGGCCAGCAATTGGCCGGCGAACAGCATGACGCCGGCGGCTAAAGCAACTTTACGCAGTGATAAGTTCATCTATGTCTCCTTGGGAGTTGTTGTTATGGACGTACTGAATTACCAAAGGGCAACGCTATAGCTCACCAGCAGACGCACTTCATCGGCATCGCGAGCGGAGTAGTTGGAACGGTAAGTGGCATTACGCAGGCGTACCGCGACATCCTTGAGGGCGCCGCTTTGTACTACATATTTAATCTCGGTGTTGCGCTCCCACTCTTTGCCTTCATCACCGTTCTTGAGCTTGATGTTGTCACCGCTCAAGTAGCGACTCATGAAACTCAGGCCGGGAATGCCGAGTCTGGCGAAATCGAAGTCGTAACGGGCTTGCCACGAGCGCTCTTCGGCGCCGGCGAAGTCGTTGATCTGCACGAAGTTGACCAGATACGGATCGCTGCCATCGACATACGGAAAGGCACTGTCGCCGGACATGTGCTGATAACCGGCGCTGAACTTGTGGCCGCTCAGGCCATAACTCACCAGACCATTGAGCGAGCGGTTGTCGATCTCGCCGCCACGCGCCGCGCCTTGGTCATCACTGACGGCGAAGCGCAGGTCGGTCGCGAAAGTGCCCGGTCCCATCGGCCGCGAGGCGACCAGTCCGAAGAAGTGTTGGTTATAGACTTCGTCGAGTTGTGCGAAGTGGTAGCTGCCGGTGATCTTGTCGGTGAACTTGTAGTCCACACCGCCAAAGTCGAAATGTTTGCCGGCGGTGGTGCCGGCGAAGCGGCTGTTCTTGTTGTTGAGGGCAATGTCCTCGAAATCGGTGCTGTCGCGGTCCTTGGCTTTTTCCAGACGCCCGCCGGTGAACGTGAGGTTCTTGATCTCTTTGGAAGTCAGCAAACCACCTTCAAAGGTCTGCGGCAGGATGCGCCCGTCATTGGGTTTGAGGATTGGCAGTTCCGGGATCAGGCTGCCGATCTTCAGTTCGGTGGCGGAGATTTTCACTTTGCCGGTCAGGCCAAGCTTGGAGTATTCATCCGCCGCGCGCCCGTCATCGTGGGTCGGCAACAGACCCGTGCCGGTGCGATCAGGGCTTGAATCGAGTTTGACTCCAAGCATGCCCAGCGCATCGACACCGAAGCCCACGGTGCCGTCGGTGTAACCCGATTGCAGATTGAGCATGAAACCCTGCGCCCATTCATCGCGCTTGGATTGCTGGGCACTGGTGCCGTCGCGAAAGTCGCGGTTGAAATACATGTTGCGGGTTTCGAAGGTGGCGGAACTGTCTTCGATGAAGTCGGCGTAGCTCAACGGCGAAAAAACGGCGAGGGCGGCGGCACTGGCAAGGGCGGTGTGACTGAGACGGGAAGGACGAACAGGCGTAAGAGCCTTGGTCTGCAAGGACGGCATGCGGGGTGTACTCCGTTTATTGTTCTTATTGGCGAAAACGCTTCGAGGCGTTTTTCGTATTCGCTGTGTGGCATCAGCGACGGCAGTCGGAACTGTCCGTGGCCCGACTCTAACGGGCTAACCTTTCGCTAACCTTTCAATCGGCTTTCACGGTTTTCGGGCTTCACAGCGGCGGTTGCGGCTGTAAACTCCGCGCCAAAGAATGGCGTCGGCCATCCCTGAACGAGGTAAAAATCCATGCGTGTCCTGCTCGTCGAAGACCATTTGCCACTGGCCGAAAGCGTGGCCCAGGCGCTCAAGAGCACCGGTCTGACCGTGGATGTGTTGCACGATGGCGTGGCTGCCGACCTGGCACTCAGCAGCGAGGAATACGCGGTGGCGATTCTCGATGTCGGCCTGCCGCGCATGGACGGTTTCGAAGTGCTGGCGCGACTGCGCGCACGCGGCAAGAATCTGCCGGTGCTGATGTTGACTGCACGCAGTGATGTGAAGGACCGCGTGCATGGTCTCAATCTGGGCGCCGACGATTACCTTGCCAAGCCGTTTGAACTGACTGAGCTGGAAGCACGAGTCAAAGCCCTGCTGCGGCGCAGTGTGCTCGGCGGTGAACGTCAGCAGCGCTGCGGCGTGCTGGCTTACGACCTCGACACCCGGCGCTTCACCCTCGGTGAAGAGTTGCTCACCCTGACTTCCCGCGAACAAGCGGTGCTCGAAGCGTTGATCGCGCGTCCGGGGCGGGTGATGAGCAAGGAACAACTGGCCGCGCAGGTGTTTGGTCTGGATGAAGAGGCCAGCCCCGATGCGATCGAAATCTACGTGCATCGCCTGCGCAAGAAACTCGACGGCCAACCGGTGGCCATCGTGACTTTCCGTGGCCTCGGCTATCTGCTGGAGAGCCGCGATGCATAAGCCCAGCAGCCTGCGCTGGCGCTTGCTGTGGAACCTCGCGGCGCTGCTGGTGGTGCTGATGCTGGCCAGCGGCTTGAGCGCGTACTGGAACGGTCGCGAAGCCGCCGACACCGCGTATGACCGCACGCTGCTGGCCTCGGCGCGCACTATTGCCGCCGGCCTCTCGCAACGCGATGGCAGCCTGAGTGCCGACGTGCCTTACGTGGCCCTCGACACCTTCGCTTACGACAGCGCCGGGCGTATCTATTACCAGGTCAATGACATCCATCAGAAGCTGATTTCCGGTTACGAAAACCTGCCCGGCCCGCCGCCTGGCACGCCGCGAACTGACAGCTATCCCGCGCTGGCGCGTTTCTACAACGCCACCTATCAAGGGCAAAACGTGCGCGTGGTCAGCCTGTTGAAAGCGGTGAGCGAGCCGAATATGAATGGCATGGCGGAAATTCGTGTCGCCGAAACCGATGAAGCACGGGTGAGCATGGCGCGCAGTCTGGCCGCCGATACCTTGCTGCGTCTGGGCATGCTGGCGATTGGTGCATTGTTGCTGGTGTGGTTTGCCGTGAGTGCCGCGTTGCGTCCGCTGGAGCGTTTGCGCACGGCGGTGGAAGAGCGCCAGCCCGACGATCTGCGCCCGCTGCCGCTGGTAGAAGTGCAGCACGAGTTATGGCCGCTGGTGCGCGCACTCAACCATTTCACCGAACGCCTGCGCGGGCAGTTCGAGCGCCAGGCGCAATTCATTGCCGACGCCGCTCACGAATTGCGCACCCCGCTGGCGGCGCTCAAGGCGCGGCTGGAACTGGGGCTGCGCTCCAGCGAAGCGGAAACCTGGCGCGACACCTTGGAATCGTCCGCGCGAAGCACCGATCGTCTGACCCACTTGGCCAACCAATTGCTGTCGATGGCGCGGGTGGAAAACGGCGCCCGAGCCATCGCCGAAGGTGGCGCGCAATTGCTCGATTTGAGCCAGTTGGCCCGCGAACTGGGCATGGCTATGGCACCGCTGGCTCACGCTCGTGGTGTGGCGCTGGCGTTAGAGGCAGACGAACCGGTGTGGCTGCGCGGCGAGCCGACCTTGCTCAATGAGCTGCTGAGCAATCTGGTGGACAACGCGCTGGCGCATACGCCGACGGGTGGCAACGTGATTTTGCGGGTGCTGTCGCCGGCCGTGCTGGAAGTCGAAGACGACGGCCCGGGCATTCCGCAGGATGAGCGGGACCGGGTGTTTGAACGCTTTTACCGGCGCAATCAGCAGGTCGCCGGTTCTGGGCTGGGGTTGGCGATTGTCGGGGAAATCTGCCGCGCGCATCTGGCGCAGATCTCGCTGCATGACGGCGAGCATGCCGGGTTGAAAGTGCGGGTGAGTTTTATTGCCGGCTAAGCGTCAGTAAAACATTGTCAGCGCTTCTTCCAGATCGGCGCACAACGCTTTGTTGTCCGGGTCGATCCCCAGTTTGCGGAACGCCGGAACGTTGAGCGGATCAACTCGCGCAAACGCGTGATCGGTGCCCTTGTGGCAATACAGACTCGCCACTTGCACCAGATCGACGTAATCGATTTCGCGCGAATTGCGTTCCAGATCCTGATACAGCCCAGGCAGCGCCACCAGCCGTTCCGGAAACTCCCAGACCCGCAGCAGCTTGTCACCGAGCAACGGATGGATGTGGTCGATTACATGGTTGAGGCTGACTGGATCGGACAGCAGTTCGTTGTGATCTTCAGCGTAGGTCAGGATCGGCAACACGCCGATCTGATGCACCAGTCCACCCAGCGCAGCCTGATCGGGTTTAAGCTGGGTGTAACGGCGGCACAGCGCATAACTGACGCCGGCGATCTCCAGACTCTTGCGCCAGACTTCGCGCATCTTGTGTTCGACCACCTCGGAGCGGGCGTGGAAAATCTGCTCCATCACCAGACCGATGGCCAGGTTGCTGCTGTAATTGACGCCGAGTCGCGTGATGGCGGTATGCAAGTCGGTGACTTCCTGCGTCGCGCGCAGCAGTGGACTGTTGACCACTTTGATCAGGCGCGCCGACAGCGCGGTGTCGCGGCCGATGACTTTGCTCAGCTCGCTGACGCTGATTTCAGGGTCTTCCGCGGCCTTGCGAATCTGCAGGGCCACTTCCGGTAACGTTGGCAGAACCAGGTCATCGTTATCGATGGCCTCAACCAAATCCTGTTGGACCTTATCCGCCAGATCGCTCATGTCGTTTCTCTAGGTGTTGCAACAAATGCTGCGCTCAACGCTGGATTTCGCGGTCGCGATCCAGTGCGTAGGGCAGGTCGAGCAAGTGCAGGGCCGGGCCTTCGATGGCGCCCAGATGCAAATCACCGGCTTCGGCAGCTTCGGCCTGCAACACGGCCAGCAGTTCAATATTGTTTTCGGCGCGGGCGGCCAGCACCACTTCGCCGATCGCACTGTTGTGGCTTGGGGCAAACAATTGCGTGCCCGGCTCCGGCAATTCGCTGGCATCGAGTTGGACGCGATACAGACGACGCTTGAGTTTGCCGAGGTATTGCATGCGCGCGACGATTTCCTGGCCGGTGTAGCAGCCCTTCTTGAAACTCACGCCGCCGACGGCTTGCAGGTTGAGCATCTGCGGAATGAACAGCTCGCGGGTGCTCGGCATGACCTGGCCGATACCGGCACGGATCTGGCCCAGCAGCCATTGGTTGAGTTCACCTTCAGCCAATTGCGCGGACAGCTTGATTTTGATGGCGTCGGCCTGATCGGCCGGTACCCAGAGTTCGGCACGGTTTGGCGAGACGCGAATTGCGATCAGGTCTTCGTGACGTACAACGCTGTCGGTTTCGGCCGGCAATTGCAGCCCGAGTGCGGCCAACGTTGTGTCGGCATGTTCCAGACCAAAACGTAGCCAGGCAGCGCTTTCGTCGGTCAATTTGGATTTGGAGAACACCGCGTATTTTTTCAGATCCGCCAGTTGCGGTTCGAGCAGCTCGCTGGCCATCGCCAGCAGTACGCCGTCGCCCTCAAGCACAATGCGGAAACTCGACTGCATCCGGCCTTTCTGCGTGCAGCGCGCGCCGAGGCTGGCCTGGGTGTCGCTCAGGTAATTGATGTTGCAGGTCAGTTGGCCTTGCAGAAATTTGCCAGCATCCACGCCGCGAACCGCGAGAACGCCTTCATGTGAAAGGGTGCAGAAAAAAGCAGAATCGGCCATGGGTCATCGCAGGGTAAAAAGTCTGGGGCACATCATAAGGGGGCGCTATTGAAATGGGTAGTTCATAAAGGATCGGAGGTGCCCGACCAAAGCCGACTGTGCGACCCGCTTGGGGGCTGTATACTTGCCGCCAAATTTGAGGAGGGCCCCATGGTCGAACAAGTTGAACTGAATCGCCTCTTTTGGCACAGCCGTCGCGGCATGCTTGAACTCGACGTGCTGCTGGTGCCATTCGTTCAGGAGGTTTACGCGACTTTGAACGAGGTGGATCGCGATCTGTATGTCCGTCTGCTGACGTGCGAGGATCAGGACATGTTCGGCTGGTTCATGGAGCGTAACGAATCTGAAGATCCGGAGCTTCAGCGCATGGTCCGGATGATTCTGGATCGTGTCCAGCCCAAGTAATTCGTTCGAATGCCGCTGGCATGCCTCACGGCAGTTGCTGGCGGCGTATTTGTTGGCTCAGGCGTTCGCTCTGGGTTGTTGGTTTCTTCTATCTATTCCGATCTGGGCCAGTTTGCTCGGGGCCTTCGGCTGTGCGCTTCACGCTATGTGGGCGCTGCCCCGGCAGATTCTGTTGAGTCATCCGCAAGCCTTCTGCGGGCTGCGGCGTGACGCCGATGGCTGGCAGCTGTGGAATCAGGCGAATGGCTGGCAAGCGGTGCAGCTGCGACCGGACAGCCTGGCGCTGCCGCTGATCGTGGTGCTGCGTTTTCGTTTGCGCGGGGAGTGGCGGGTCAGATCGATCTGCGTGCCGCGCGATGCGCAGGCGGCGGATTTGCACCGACGCCTGCGAGTGCGGCTCAAGTTCAGTCGACGTAGGTGGGCGGTACCAGAATAGTGTCGAGTGCTTCCGGCAGCAGATCAGGGTAGTCGAGGGTGAAATGCAGGCCGCGACTTTCCTTGCGCTCCATCGCTGAGCGGATCATCAGTTCAGCGACCTGGGCGAGGTTGCGCAACTCGATCAGATCGCGGCTGACTTTATAGTTGCTGTAGAACTCGTCAATCTCGTCCAGCAGCAGACGCACCCGATGTTGCGCGCGTTGCAGGCGCTTGTTGGTGCGCACGATGCCGACGTAGTCCCACATGAACCGCCGCAGTTCATCCCAGTTGTGCGCGATGATCACGTCTTCATCGGAGTCTGTAACCTGGCTGGCGTCCCAGACGGGCAGAGCGCGGGGGATGGCGACTTCGTCCAGTTGGTCAAGGATGTCCGCCGCCGCTGAGCGTGCGTAGACGAAGCATTCCAGCAGCGAATTGCTGGCCATGCGGTTGGCGCCGTGCAGGCCGGTAAAACTGGTTTCGCCGATGGCGTACAGGCCCGGTACGTCGGTGCGGCCGTGTTGATCGACCATAACCCCGCCACAGGTGTAATGCGCCGCTGGTACGACCGGAATCGGCTGTTTGGTGATGTCGATGCCGAATGTCAGGCAGCGTTCGTAAACAGTCGGAAAGTGCGACTTGATGAACGCTTCCGGCTTGTGGCTGATGTCGAGGTAGACGCAATCGACACCGAGGCGCTTCATTTCATGGTCGATGGCGCGGGCGACGATGTCGCGCGGCGCCAGTTCAGCGCGTGAGTCGAAGCGCTGCATGAAGCGCTCGCCATTCGGCAGTTTAAGATGAGCGCCTTCACCGCGAAGGGCTTCGGTCACCAGAAAACTCTTGGCTTGCGGGTGATACAGGCAGGTCGGGTGGAACTGGTTGAACTCCAGGTTTGCCACTCGGCAACCGGAACGCCAGGCCATGGCAATGCCATCACCGCAGGCGCCGTCGGGGTTACTGGTATAGAGATAGACCTTGGCCGCGCCACCCGATGCAAGGATCACGAAACGTGCGCCGTAGGTGTCGACTTCGCCGCTCTTGCGATTGAGTACGTAAGCGCCGAGGCAGCGGTCGCCGTCCATGCCCAGACGGCGTTCGGTGATCAAATCGACAGCCACTCGCTGCTCCAGCAACTCGATGTTCGAGCGCTGTTTAGCCTGGTTCAGCAAGGTTGTGAAAATTGCCGCACCGGTGGCGTCGGCTGCGTGGATGATGCGTCGATGGCTGTGGCCGCCTTCGCGGGTCAGGTGAAATTCGAAGCCGCCGTCTTCAGTGCCAGACTGTTCATCGCGGGTGAAGGGCACGCCTTGGTCGATCAGCCATTGAATCGCTTCGCGGCTATGCTCGACGGTAAAACGCACGGCGTCTTCGTGGCACAGGCCGCCGCCGGCATTCAGCGTGTCATCGACGTGCGATTCGACAGTGTCGGTGTCATCGAGCACAGCGGCGACACCGCCCTGGGCCCAATAGGTAGAACCGTTGGCGAGATCGCCCTTGCTCAATACAGCAATGCTCAAGTGGCCCGGCAGGGTCAGCGCGAGACTCAAACCGGCAGCGCCGCTGCCAATCACCAGAACATCGTGTTGAAACTGTTGGCTCATTTCAGGATTCCGCGCAAAGCGACCCGGGTCGGGGGTGGCGCAGGACAGGCGATTCGCGAGTCGAGACAGCCACACAGCCCACTAGTATATAGAGGGGTGGAGCGGCACAATAGCCGGGCCGATATGGCATTGTGAGACTACAGTGGCGTGAACAGCGCGACGCTTCGTCGGAAGAAATTTCCGCAGGTTTTGGGAAAAGGCGACTGTATCGAGGATGAAACACCCTTTTTCGCCACGTTGTGGCTACATGTCGGCGATGTGACGTTATAAATAATTGGAACTTTTGTCAGAGGCTCAAGCTCAATAGACAGTTGCCAAAACCACGGGACAGTGTCGGCTTCAATGCGGAACCTGCGGTTGGGTTCCTGCCGGCGAACCGATTACAAGATTATTCGCGCAGCCGGTTTATCCCGCGCTGCGTTTTTCGTGCGTGCCAAATCAGAGCCCGCAGGAAACTTGCTTGGAGGGGGAGAACTTTTGCGAAAAGCCCGAGTCTATGTTTGCAAGTCTGGTCGTTTAGTTATGCAAGCTTCCTCTGAGCTTATCGAGGAGTGTTCATGCTAACCCAGGAAGAGGATCAGCAGCTGGTCGAGCGCGTTCAGCGTGGCGACAAGCGAGCTTTCGATCTGCTGGTGCTGAAGTATCAGCACAAAATTCTCGGGTTGATCGTGCGTTTTGTGCACGACACCCATGAAGCGCAGGACGTAGCGCAAGAAGCCTTTATCAAGGCATATCGAGCGCTGGGAAATTTTCGCGGAGACAGCGCGTTTTATACGTGGCTTTACCGTATCGCCATCAACACGGCGAAGAATTATCTGGTTTCTCGCGGCCGCCGGCCGCCGGATAGCGATGTAAGTTCCGAAGATGCGGAGTTCTACGACGGCGATCATGGCCTGAAAGATCTTGAGTCTCCAGAGCGTGCACTGCTGCGGGATGAGATCGAGGGCACCGTCCATCGAACCATCCAGCAATTGCCGGAAGATTTGCGTACCGCTTTAACTTTACGTGAATTCGATGGTCTGAGTTACGAGGACATTGCGAGCGTCATGCAGTGTCCGGTTGGCACCGTGCGCTCCCGGATTTTCCGCGCTCGGGAGGCCATCGATAAAGCCCTGCAGCCGTTGTTGCAGGAAAACTAAAGACAGCGGCGATAGCCAAGAGAGGAACGCCATGAGTCGTGAAGCCCTGCAGGAATCGCTGTCCGCAGTGATGGATAACGAAGCGGACGAACTGGAATTGCGTCGAGTGATCAATGCACTCGATGATGTCGAAACCCGTGAAACCTGGGCTCGTTACCAAATCGCTCGGGCAGCCATGCATAAGGATCTGCTGCTTCCTCGCCTGGATATCGCTTCGGCCGTATCTGCTGCGCTGGAAGACGAAGCAACTCCAGCCAAAGCATCCCGCGGTCCATGGCGTAGCCTCGGTCGTCTGGCTGTTGCAGCCTCGGTGACAGTTGCAGTTCTGGCCGGTGTTCGCCTGTACAACCAGGATGAAATCGCTGGTGTTGAGCTCGCTCAGCAATCCAATCAGCCGACTCTGTCCGCTCCACAGGTCAAAGGTCCGGCTGTACTGGCAGGCTATAGTGAAAGCTCCGAAGCTACTGGCCCTATGGCCAACGGCGTATTGCAAGGTCAACCAGGTTGGCATGACCAGCGTCTGCCAGGCTACTTGCGCCAGCACGCTCAGCAGGCTGCGCTCAAAGGTACTGAAAGCGCCCTGCCATATGCACGTGCAGCAAGCCTGGAAAACCGTTAAGGAGGATCATGCGCTCCATACCTCTACTTTCGCTTCTGCTTAGCGGCTGGTTTGTAGTTCCAGCCCATGCCGACGAAGCCCAGGACTGGTTGACACGCCTGGGCCAGGCCGAGCAGCAGCAAAGCTTCAACGGTACTTTCGTCTACGAGCGTAACGGTAGTTTTTCTACCCACAACATCTGGCATCGCGTCCAGAATGGTCAGATCCGCGAGCGTTTGTTACAGCTTGACGGTTCGGCCCAGGAAGTCGTGCGAATTGATGGGCATACTCAATGCGTTAGCGGCACCCTGGTTGCGGGGTTGGGCGATTCTCCCAACTCTGGCGCGCGTGCACTCGATCCTCAAAAGCTGAAGAATTGGTATGAGCTTGCCGTCGTCGGCAAGTCGCGTGTCGCTGGGCGCGAAGCGGTGATCGTTTCGCTTACCCCGCGTGATCAGCATCGCTATGGTTTCGAACTGCATCTGGACAAACAAACCGGTTTGCCCCTCAAGTCGTTGCTACTCAACGACAAGGGTCAACTGCTGGAACGGTTTCAGTTCACCCGTTTGAACACGGTGGAAACGCCGACCGACAAAGAATTGATGGCCGACGCCGACTGCAAGCCAGTCAATCTCCAGAGCGACAAGGCATCCGCTGTAAAAAGCGCGCAGGTCTGGCACTCGGATTGGCTGCCGCCAGGTTTCGAATTGACCAGCAGCTCTTCGCACAAAGATCCTGAAACCAAAACCCAGGTCAACAGCCTGATGTATGACGATGGTCTTGCGCGATTCTCGGTGTTTCTCGAGCCGTTAAATGGTGCAACCGTCACTGACACTCGGACTCAGTTGGGTCCAACCGTTGCCGTATCACGCCGTCTGACTACCCCTGAGGGTGAAATGATGGTGACGGTAGTCGGCGAAATCCCGATCGGCACCGCCGAACGAATTGCTTTATCGATGCGCAGCAATGACGCAGCCACCAGCAAGCAGTGAGCTGAATCCAGCAAATCGCGTTTCCTCAGCGGGACGTAGAAATGTTTGCTGAGCATTTTCATTTGCAAATAATCCAAAAATTTTTTATAGGTCAGAGCCTCACGGCTCTGGCCTTGTTTGTTGTTGCCGGAACAAAAATGCCGGCCGGTCGCGCCCGGTGTTCCTTGCTCCATATCGCTTAATCCTGCTCGTCGTAACGGGAGCTGTATGTCGACACTTAGCTTGAAGTCTTATCTCTCAATTTTCGCCACCGTGCTGGTGCTCGGTCAGGCCGTGCCTACGGCGGTGCAAGCAGCTGAACTGCCTGATTTCACCCAACTGGTCGAGCAAGCCTCGCCTGCGGTGGTGAACATCAGCACCACGCAGAAACTGCCCGACCGTAGAGTTAATCAGCAGATGCCTGATCTTGAAGGCTTGCCGCCCATGCTTCGCGAGTTTTTCGAGCGGGGCATGCCGCAACAGCCTCGTTCCCCGCGTGGCGATCGCCAGCGTGAAGCGCAGTCGCTGGGCTCAGGCTTCATCATCTCGCCGGATGGCTACATCCTCACCAACAACCATGTGATCGCTGATGCCGACGAAATTCTCGTGCGCCTCGCCGACCGCAGTGAGATGAAAGCCAAGCTGGTCGGCACCGACCCTCGTTCCGACGTGGCGCTGCTGAAAATCGAAGGCAAGGATCTGCCGGTACTTAAACTTGGCAAATCCCAGGATCTGAAAGCCGGCCAGTGGGTCGTAGCGATCGGTTCGCCATTCGGCTTTGACCATACCGTGACCCAAGGCATCGTCAGTGCCGTCGGCCGCAGCCTGCCGAACGAAAACTACGTGCCGTTCATTCAGACCGACGTGCCGATCAATCCGGGTAACTCCGGTGGCCCGCTGTTCAATCTGAACGGTGAAGTGGTCGGCATCAACTCGCAGATCTACACTCGTTCCGGCGGCTTCATGGGCGTGTCGTTCGCCATCCCGATTGACGTGGCTATGGACGTTTCCAACCAGCTGAAAAGCGGTGGCAAGGTCAGCCGTGGCTGGTTGGGTGTGGTCATCCAGGAAGTGAACAAGGATCTTGCCGAGTCGTTTGGTCTGGAAAAACCGGCCGGTGCATTGGTTGCGCAGATTCAGGACGACGGTCCGGCGGCCAAGGGTGGCCTGCAAGTTGGCGACGTGATTCTGAGCATGAACGGTCAGCCGATCGTCATGTCGGCTGATCTGCCACATCTGGTCGGTGCACTGAAGGCAGGTGCCAAGGCCAATCTGGAAGTGATTCGTGAAGGCAAGCGCAAGAATGTCGAACTGACGGTCGGCGCGATCCCTGACGAAGACAAAGAGCTGGATGCGCTGCCTAAGTCGAGCGCCGAAACCAGCAGCAACCGTCTAGGTGTTTCGGTGAGTGAGCTGACCGCCGAGCAGAAGAAAACCTACGACCTCAAAGGTGGTGTGGTGATCAAGGAAGTGCAAGACGGTCCTGCGGCGCTGATCGGTCTGCAGCCGGGTGACGTCATCACGCACTTGAACAACCAGGCCATCGGTTCGAGCAAGGAATTTTCGGAGATTGCCAAGGCGCTGCCGAAGAATCGTTCGGTATCGATGCGCGTGCTGCGTCAAGGTCGTGCCAGCTTCATCACCTTCAAACTGGCTGAATAATCCGGTTGTGAGCTGAATAAAAAACCGCCTCGAATGAGGCGGTTTTTTTATGTCTGGAGAAAAGGCTCAGCCCATCATGTCCTTGACCATGCGCTCCTGTTCCATCAGCTCGCGCTGACGAGCATCGATGCGCGATGACAGCGGGAAGTTGCTGCCCGCCTTGCGCTTGGCGAAATCAAGTTGCTGAATAGCCTGGCGATAGTCGCCGACCAAAGCGAAGTACTCGGCCCGCGCCTGATGCAGCCCGATGATATTGCCCGAAAGTCCACGCGTTTCAGCTACCTGATACCAGACGTCGGGATCTTCCGGGCGCGACTTGAGCAAACCCTCGAGCGCTTTCTCGGCATCCGCCGTGCGATTCTGTTTGAGCAGCAGATCGACGCGTACCTGATTCAGCGGGTAGTTGCCCGGATACTGCGTGAGCATCCGGTCAACCCGCGACTGCGCATCCGGCAGGCGATTGTTGGTGATATCCAGATCAACTTGAGCCAGGTTGTAGACGATCTCGTTCGGGAATCTGGTCAGCAGTTGCTGGAGATTCTCCCGCGCCTCATTCAACTGGCCGCCCTTGATCTGCGCGATGGCCAGACCATAACGCGCCACGTCGTTTTTCGGATTTTCATCCAGCTGTGCGCGGAAGCGTTTGGCGCCCAGTCCCGGGGTTTCTTCGTAGATCAACTGCACCCGTGCGCGGATCAGCTGATAACGCATGCTGTCCTCTATACCGCCCGGTTTGGCCTGTTCTGCACGGTTACGGGTGTCGGCGATCCGCGACTCGGTGACCGGGTGAGTCAGGAGGAATTCCGGTGGTTTGGCATCGAAGCGATATTGGCGCATCAGGCGTTCGAACATGGTCGGCATCGAGCGCGGATCGTAGCCGGCCTTTTCCAGATTGAGGATGCCGATGCGGTCGGCCTCTTGTTCGTTCTGGCGCGAGAAACGGCGTTGTTCCTGGATTGCGGCGGCTTGAGTGCCGGCAATCGCGGCAATGCCGGCGTCACCGGCACCCGCCGCGGCAATCACGATACCTGCGAGTAACGCGGCCATCATCGGCACCTGCATGCGCTGCGAAGCTTCGACGCCGCGTGCAAAGTGGCGTTGCGACAAGTGAGCCAGTTCGTGAGCCAGCACCGAGGCATATTCGCCTTCAGTCTGCGCGTTGAGGAACAGACCGCCGTTGACCCCGACGATCCCGCCCGGCGCCGCGAAGGCGTTGAGTTGCGGGCTGTTGATCAGGATGAATTCGAGGCGCCGGTCGTTGACCTGGCTGGTTTCCACCAGCTTATAGACGCTGGACTCCACGTAATCCTTGAGCTGCGGATCGTTGAGCTGTGAAACCTGACTGCGCAGCATGGCGAGCCAAGCGCGACCCAACTGGTACTCCTGTTGTGGCGAGACGATGGCAGAACTGGCGTCACCGAGTGACGGCAGGTCGTCGGCGAAGCCCGGTGAGGCGAGCAGGCAAGCGAGCGTCAGCAGGGTAGGGCGCAAAAAAGTCATGCACAAAGCCTTAGTCGACAAAGACCTTACTGTAGCCGGACACCGCGCTTGCGACCAGATATTCTAGGCAGCCCGACCTTCGATCTGGAGTGATGCATGACCGACGCTGTAGCCTTTGATTGTGAACTGGATGCCAGTGGCTTGAATTGTCCACTGCCGTTGCTCAAGGCCAAGATGGAATTGAACAAGTTGGCCAGCGGCGCGGTACTCAAGGTGATCGCCACCGATGCGGGCTCACAGCGCGACTTCCGTACCTTTGCCAAATTGGCCGGTCACACGCTGTTGCGTGAAGAAGATGAAGCGGGTGTCTATCGTTACTGGCTGAAAAAAGCGTGAAACAAGCAATATCGACGTCCGCCAGGACGCCGAAGTGTCAGGCCTTGTTCAGGTCTTGAGCAGCAGCCAGCACCGCATCAACATGTCCTGGCACCTTCACGCCGCGCCATTCCTGGCGCAACACGCCATTCTTGTCGATCAGGAACGTGCTGCGATCCACGCCAAGATATTCCTTGCCGTAGAGCTTTTTCAGCTTGATCACATCAAACAGCTGGCAAACGGCTTCGTCCTTGTCACTGATCAGCTCGAACGGGAATTCCTGCTTGCCCTTGAAGTTCTCGTGCGATTTCAAGCTGTCGCGAGAAATACCGAACACCTCAGTGTTGGCAGCCTGAAATGACGCGTGCTGATCGCGAAAGCCCTGACCCTGAGTCGTGCAGCCCGGCGTGCTGTCTTTCGGATAGAAGTAGATCACTACTTGCTTGCCCTTGAGGGCGGCGAGGCTGAAGGTCTGCCCGCTGGTCGCAGGCGCTTCGAAATCAGCTACCGGTTGGTCGATGGTGACAGCCATGAAAGCATCCTTACATTGGGTTCTGTGGGCGCCACGGTTCGATCAGAGCGTCGAGGTTCATCGCGTCGGAGAAATCCAGGAACTGATCGCGCAGCCAACTGATCTGCGTGCCCGCGGGCAAAGTCACGGTGAACGTGGCGTTGAGCATGGTGCCGCCGGTCTGCGGAGCTTGATAGGTATCGCAGGTCAGGTTTTCCAGCTCGACGTTGTGATCCATGAAGAACTGGCACAGCTCGTTGATGATGTCCGGACGATATGCCGAGCTGACGTAAGCCACGTATGGCAGCGCCTGTGGGCGATTTTCCAGCGGCGCGCTGCGCACCACGTTGACGGTGAAAGCGTGCTTCTTGGCCAGGCCCGACAGGCTGCCTTCAAGACGCGCGAGGGCGTCCCAAGTGCCGGAGATCTCAAGGATCAGCGCACTGCACTCGCCATGGCGAGTCAGGCGGGACGTGACCACGGCGCAGCGGTTTTCATGGCTGGCGCGGCACAGGACGTTAGTCAGCTCCATGGGGTTGGCGCCGAGGGCACTGATGACAAGGAATTGTTCGCGAACTGTGGGGGTGGACATGCAGCATTCCTAAAGCGATGAGCGGTCGGTAGGGTGAGGGGCATTGATTACCGGAAGTTGCCTGCATGAGCCAATTCAGTCTGTCCGTCAGAAATCCCCGGCAGCACTCGCAACTCGCTCCACTTTGGCGGAAGCGCGTCGAGGCGACGCTGGAACGGGGCCTGGGAGGCCGAAATGGGAGGCTGGAACCCGGCGTACAAGCTGATCATTACCGATCAAAGTCTGAAGGGTAGCGAAAAGCGCGGCCAAGGGGAATGGCAGCGGCGCAGTACTTCGCTTGTGCAAGCATCTTGGCGCCAGTACCATTACCGCTCTCTTTTTCCGGCAGGAGCGGTTTCATGATTGCGGGCAGTATGGTGGCACTGGTCACACCCATGGATGCACAAGGGCGTCTTGACTGGGACAGCCTCAGCAAACTCGTGGACTTTCACCTGAAGAACGGCACCCACGCCATTGTCGCGGTCGGTACTACCGGCGAGTCGGCAACCCTGGATGTCGATGAGCACATTGCCGTCATCAAGGCCGTGGTCAAGCAGGTCAACGGCCGCATCCCGGTCATTGCCGGTACCGGCGCCAATTCGACCCGCGAAGCCGTCGAACTGACCCGCAACGCCAAAGAAGCCGGGGCCGATGCCTGCCTGCTGGTCGTTCCGTACTACAATAAACCGACTCAGGAAGGTTTGTACCAGCACTTCAAGCACATCGCCGAGTCGGTCGACATTCCGCAGATTCTGTACAACGTTCCTGGCCGCACTTCCTGCGACATGCAGGCCGAGACCGTGATTCGCCTGTCCACCGTGCCGAACATCATCGGCATCAAGGAAGCCACTGGCGACCTGAAGCGTGCCAAAGCGATCATCGACGGCGTGAGCAAGGATTTCATCGTGCTGTCCGGCGATGATCCGACCGCCGTCGAACTGATCCTGCTGGGTGGTAAAGGCAACATCTCCGTCACCGCCAACGTCGCTCCGCGCGAAATGGCTGATCTGTGCGAGGCTGCGCTCGAGGGCAACGCCGACAAAGCACGAGCGATCAACGAAAAACTGATGCCGCTGCACAAGGACCTGTTCATCGAAGCCAACCCGATTCCGGTGAAGTGGGCTTTGGTGGAAATGGGTCTGATGCACGAAGGCATCCGCCTGCCGCTGACCTGGCTGAGCACCCCTTGTCATGAAACGTTGCGTTCGGCCCTGCGCCAATGCAGCGTCCTGGTTTAATTGAGGAAGTACAACGCATGAAGCGAATGGCCGGACTTTCCGCACTTGCCTTGATTATCTCCAGCACCAGTGGCTGCGGATGGGTCTGGGGCCCGGAAGGTTATTTCCGTGACCGTGGTAGCGATTACCTGGAAGCGCAACAGACTGCACCGATGCAACTGCCACCCGACGTAGCCACCGCCAAGCGTCTCGATCCGTTGTTGCCGATTCCGCGCAACGTAGCCGACGACACCGCCAAGGGCGAATACATCGTTCCGCGTCCTCAGCCGCTGTCGGCTGTTGCCGATGCCAGCGACTACTCGCTACAGAAGAGCGGTGACTCGCGTTGGGTCATGGCTCAGCATCCACCGGCTGAAGTCTGGCCAGTGGCGGTGCAGTTTTTCCAGGACAACGGTTTCCGTCTGGATGAACAGCGCCCGCAAACCGGCGAGTTCACCACGACCTGGCAGCACTCGGATGAACTGTCGGCTGCAATGGCCAAGCGCCTGAGCGCGGCCGGTATCAGCACCGACAGCGAAACTCGCGTGCGGGTACGCATCGAGCCAGGCGTGCAGCGCAATACCAGTGAAGTCTACGTGGTCAGCGCCGAGCGTCCTGCCGGCAGCACGGCCGACGTGGCGTTCACCAATCGTTCGGTCAATACCGGTCTCGACGCCGCGCTGGTCGACGACATGCTTGCAAGCATGAGCCGCATCGCGGAGAAGGGCGGTTCGGTGTCCATGCTGGCTTCGCGCGATTTCGATACGCCAAGCCGTGTCAGCCTGAGCGAAGACGGCAGCGGCAACCCGGTGCTGAACGTCGGCAATGACCTGGATCGTGCCTGGTCGAGCGTCGGTCGTGCGCTGGAGCAAGGTGAGTGGCGCGTTGAAGACATCAACCGCAGCCTGGGCCTGTACTACATCAACTTGTCCGAAAAGGCCGAGAAGAAAGACGACAAGCCTGGTTTCTTCAGCAGCCTGTTCGGCAGTGCGCCGAGCAAGGAAGAAGTTGAAGCCCGTGCCGAGCGTTATCAGGTGCGTCTGAGCAAGGTCGGCGAGAACGTGCAAGTTACCGTCGAGAAGAACATCAATACCGTGGCTCCGGCCGATGTGGCTCGCAAGGTGTTGAGTCTGATTCAGGACAACCTGGGCTGATACCATGCGTTTTGCCGTTCTCGGCAGCGGTAGCCAAGGGAACGGCACGCTGATCGCCAGCGCTGATACCTATGTGCTGGTGGATTGTGGTTTTTCCCTGCGGGAAACCGAAAAACGCCTGTTGCGCCTGGGTGTGAACCCGGCGCAATTGAGCGCGATACTTGTGACCCACGAACATGCCGATCACGTGCATGGCGTGGGTTTGCTGTCTCGGCGCTACAATCTGCCGGTCTACCTCAGTCGCGGCACACTGCGCGGGATGCGCAAACCGATTGAAGCTGCCGGGTTTCTTGCCGGTGGCGAGCAACTGCAGATCGGTGCACTGAACATCGGGGTCATTGCCGTGGCCCATGATGCGCAGGAACCGACCCAATATGTATTCAGTGACGGCGAGCGGCGTTTCGGCCTGCTGACTGACCTCGGTTCTTATTGCGAGCGGGTGCTGGACGGTTATCGGGATCTCGATGCGTTAATGATCGAATCCAACCATTGTCGTGACATGTTGGCGCGTGGTCATTACCCGTACTTTCTCAAGCAGCGGGTCGGCGGCGAGCTGGGACATTTGAACAACCATCAGGCGGCATTCCTGGTGGCCGAGTTGGGCTGGCAAGGCCTGCAACATTTGGTCCTGGCCCATCTGAGCAGCAAGAACAACCTGCCGCAGCTGGCCCGGCAATGTTTTGTCGACACTCTCGGGTGCGACCCGGACTGGCTGCAACTGGCCGATCAAGATTCAGGGCTCGACTGGCGCCACATCGCCTAGCCCATCTACTTAGCAAGCGGAGCCCATCATGGAAAAACGTGAAGAACTCTACCGCGGCAAAGCCAAGTCGGTTTACAAGACCGATGACGCTGACCGCTTGATCCTGCTGTTCCGTAACGACACTTCGGCGTTCGACGGCAAGCGCATCGAGCAGCTCGACCGCAAAGGCATGGTGAACAACAAGTTCAACGCCTTCATCATGCAGAAACTCGAAGCGGCCGGGGTTCCGACCCAATTCGACAAACTGCTGGGCGATAACGAATGCCTGGTGAAGAAGCTCGACATGATCCCGGTCGAGTGCGTCGTGCGTAACTACGCTGCCGGCAGCCTGGTGAAGCGTCTCGGTGTCGAGGAGGGCTTGAAGCTCAACCCGTACACTTTTGAGCTGTTCCTCAAGGACGACGCCAAGGGCGACCCGTTCATCAACGAATCCCACGTTGTGGCATTCGGTTGGGGTACCGCCGAGCAACTGGTTCGCATGAAAGAACTGTCGCTCAAGGTCAACGAAGTGTTGAGCAAACTGTTCGACGATGCTGGCCTGCTGCTGGTCGACTTCAAGCTGGAATTCGGCGTGTTCAGCGACGGCACCATCGTGCTGGGTGACGAGTTCAGTCCGGACGGCTGCCGTCTGTGGGACAAGGACACCAAGAAGAAGATGGACAAAGACCGCTTCCGCCAAGGCCTCGGTGACGTTATCGAAGCCTACGAAGAAGTCGCCAAACGTCTGGGTGTACCGCTGTAATCGACGCAAGCATCTGATAGCACGGAAAAAATTTCGAATAGGGGTTTCCCATTCGGTAAAAGTGTTGTTATGATGCGCGCCGTTGGAGAGATGCCAGAGTGGCCGAATGGGACGGATTCGAAATCCGTTGTACCTTCACCGGTACCTAGGGTTCGAATCCCTATCTCTCCGCCATTATTGAATAAGACTAAGCCCCCGTAATCGTTACTGATTGCGGGGGCTTTTTCGTTCTTGGTGTTTTGTTTGGAGGCTGCGTATCAGAAGGCTGGGGCGGGCACGCTTCTATATAGTATCGGGCGATCATTCGGCGCTGGTCGCAACTTTTGCGCCACGAAGCTTCGTAGTGCTTTTCTCCTTTCTTATAAGTAGAAGGGAAGGTGGGGCGCCAACTCAGGGGGTTTTGACCTTTGTGGCAGAAATATGAAAATAGCGGTTGACGGCAGATTCTGGAAGTCTATAATTCGCCCCACTTCCGGCGCAGTCGAAACGGAAAACTCCTTGAGATTCAATGAGTTGCGTAGGTTTCGGCAGT
>NZ_JAFCWW010000024.1:0-84422 GCF_049897765.1 Pseudomonas sp. TWP3-2
ACCTTGTTTTTCGCCGGTAACCGACATGTACGCTGGTGTAGCCATGGGTGTGCTCCTTGCTGAAATTGAGAGTGCCCGGAGGCGAAAATCGCCCGGTGGGTGGCTGAACTGTTATCAAGGAACGTGCCAGCTTTGGCGAAGTGCCTGTCAGACGGGGACTTCGTGTCTGTGGTGCAGGATTTTGATCGTTTTTTGATCAGCGGTCATGCGAAAAGTGCGCAAGAAGTTGCGCAGTTGCGCGAAGCACTGCGCAACTTCTTGCGCACTTGGCTACAGGCCTTGCAGCGTAAGGCCTGTAGCGGTTTTTGGGGGTGTTTTATTACGGGCTACTGCGCAACTTCTTGCGCAGTATGGCCCGGCGCTATCATCGAACGATTTCCCAAGGCTGACGGTCAATCACTGACACATTCCTCAACCAAGTGAGAACGACATGAGAATCCTGATGGTGCTGACGTCCCACGATCAATTGGGCGATACCGGCAAGAAAACCGGCTTCTGGCTGGAGGAATTTGCTGCACCGTATTACGTGTTCAAGGACGCCGGTGCGCAGTTGACTCTGGCGTCGCCCAAGGGCGGTCAGCCACCGCTGGATCCGAAGAGTGACGAGCCGGATGCACAGACCGAAGCCACCCAGCGCTTTCGCAAGGACTCGGCTGCGCAGCAGGCGTTGGCTGCCACGGTCAAGCTCGATACGGTGAAGGCTGAGGATTTCGATGCAGTGTTCTATCCGGGCGGCCACGGGCCTCTGTGGGACTTGGCCGAAGACCGCCATTCGATTGCGCTGATCGAGGCGTTTCACACTGGTGGGAAGCCGGTGGCGGCGGTGTGCCACGCGCCGGGCGTGTTGCGCCATGTAAAGGCTGCCGATGGTCAGCCGCTTGTTAAGGGCAAACGTGTGACTGGCTTCACCAACACCGAGGAAGAGGCGGTGCAGTTGACCGACGTCGTACCGTTTTTGGTGGAGGATGAGCTGAAGGCCAAGGGTGGGGTTTATTCCAAGGCTGAGGATTGGGCCAGTTATACGGTTGAGGATGGGTTGCTGCTGACGGGGCAGAATCCGGCTTCTTCTGAGGCGACGGCCAGGGCGCTTTTGGCGAAGTTGGGTTGAGTCGTTAGAGATCAAAAGATCGCAGCCTGCGGCAGCTACAAAGGCTGCGATTCTTTCAGTGGGACAAACATTTCTCTATTGAGCGCCGTTGCGTCTCGGCATACAGCGCCAACTCATCAATCGTCGAACGCCCCAGCGCCGTTTCGAATGCCTGACGATTGGAGTGCTCGCCATAGTGCGTCTGCGCCGCGTCCCCGAGATTGGACTGAAAAATCCCCGCTGCGCTGACTGGCAGGAAATCTTCGTACACCAGCGGCTCAGCTTTCACACGGCCATCGCGAAGCAATTCCTGCAGCGATGCAGTACCCGTCCGAGCCGCCGCCAAGCCCTTTTCGGTGACGAAATAGCGAAAGTACGCCAGTTCCTGTTCGCGCATTCCCTCAAGGCTGTCAGGAAATTCGCTGAAATGCTGACTCATCAGCGCGTTGTAACGTGCGGCGTTGGCTTCATTGGGAAACTCACCGAGTTCATCCCGCGCCGCATTCAGCAGCCGGTCATACAGCGCGCGGCCCTTGGGCGTCAGCGCCGCGCCGCGTTGTTCGATTTCTCCGAAGCGCGCGCTGTGGCTGCCGTGGGTTTGTGTCTGGTCGGTGAAGGCAATCGGTTCATCCAGCGCCTTGAAACTGGTCTGACGCAGCAGAATCGGACACTGCCGACGCGGTGGGCCTTCGATAACCGCTTTGGGCGTGATGCCATGCAGCGGCATCTGCGCTTGCACGCTGTCGATATCCAGCGTGCGCGGGGTCAGGTGATTGATGTGTGGGCCTTTGAATGCCACCACATCGGCGATCAGGCGATGTTGGGCGCTCAGCGTCTGATACTGCGCGGCGCTGACGGTTGCGCTGTGATGCCAGCGAAAAGTCTCCAGCGCCTGTAGGACGAAGTCGGCAGATTCAGCCTCGGTCAGTCCGCCAGCAAGCTCGGCACGCTCGATCAGTTGCAGAGCTTGCGCGGTGAAAATCGAACGCTTTTCCAGCACCGACTCAGCGAACGCCCGCAGCGCAGGATCTTCGATCAACTCCAGACGCAACAACGAGGTAAACACTCGAAACGGACTGACCTGCAACGCATCCTCATGCACCGCACGAAATGCCGTGGAATGCACCGGCACACCCGCCGGAGTCAGATCGTAATAGCCCACCGGCTGCATACCCATCACCGCAAACAGGCGGGCGAGGGTGGCCAACTCTGCGGCGGTGCCAACGCGGATTGCGCCGTGGCGCTCCATGTCCAGGCGCTCGATTTCGCCGGTGCTGTGCAGTTGTCGGGCGATCTGCGGCTGGCGTTCGAGCACTTCACGGTTGGTTTTTTCCACCAATTCCATCAGTGCGCCGTACAGCGGCACTTCTTCGCGGTACATGTCGGACATCGCTCTGGAGAAGCGTTGGCGGATCAGGTCGGGGCTGACGAAAGGCTGCGCGGTCATGAAAAAAATTCCTGGCACGGTCACGTAAAGGATGTGGGAAAAGATCGCAGCCTTCGCCCACGCGGGCAAACGAAGAATCCTACGAACTTCATTCTGCCAACGACTGATCCATCACACGACCTCGCGCGAATTTTCCCCAAGAAACTCGCGGTACAAGCGCGCGGTGCTGGCCGGTTGCTCGACCATCGGCATGTGCCCGACGCCGTCCCAAACATCGACGCGCAAATTGGCGATGCCCTTGCTCCACACCGGCACGCTGCTGACGTCGATCAAGCGATCCTTACGCCCCCAGAGCAACAGCGCCGGGCATTTGATGTCGGGCAGTTTTGGTTCCATCGGCGGGCTGGCGCGAAAATCGCGGAATATTTCTTCCAGTTCGTCGCGCTGCTGCTCATAACGCTGGGCCATAGCATCGAGCACCAGACCGGGCACCCAAGGTGGCGTGGCCATGGTCATCGCGTAGAAATTGCGGAATTCTTCGCGCGAGTTGATCAGGAACGGATTGTGCCCGCGCGCCAGATGACGCTCCATGTCGCTCGGTTCCGGGGCGGTGACGCCAGCCGGGTCGATCAATGCCAGCGAAGCGATGCGCTCGGGATAGGTCGCCGCCAGCCAGGCGGCAATGTAGCCGCCCATCGAGTTGCCGATAACGTGGACTTTTTCCACGCCGCACACGTCGAGCAACTGGATCATGCGTTTGGCCTGCACGGCGATGTCGTAACCGCCGCCAGCCTTGAAGCCGGTTTCACCGTGGCCGGCCAGGTCCGGAATGATCACTCGGTACTGGCCGACAAAATGCCGGGCGCAGCGCAGCCACAGATTCTTGTCGGCGCTGAAGCCGTGCAGCATCAAGATCGTGCTCGACGCCTCGTACGGCCCACCTTGCCAGGTCGATACCGTCATCTCGGCGATCGGTACCTCAATCTTGTGCAGCCGGTACAGCTTGGCCTCGGCAGCCATGCTCCAGTCATAGAACCAGTGGCCGATGGTCGGGTAAGTCAACCAGCTCCAGGCCGCGAAAACCGCGATAGCCACAAACAGCAAAAGCATCTGACGTCTTCCTTCTACGTGTTCAGGACAGAATGTGGTCGGCCGGTTTCAGCGCCCGGGTCAAACGGTGGTAGCTGAAACTGAAGCCCGGAAACATCGCGATCACATGACCGCTCTTGCTTTGATACCAACTGTGACAGCCACCGGTTTTCCAGACTGTGCGCTCCATCTCACGGTGGATCATTGCAGTGTAGGTACGTTCTGCCTCGCGGCGAACTTCAATGCTGCGCAAGCCTTTTGCCTGCACGGTGCGGATGCAGTCGAGGATGTAATTCATCTGCGATTCGATGATGAACAGCGCCGAAGTGTGGCCAATGCCGGTGTTCGGTCCGGTGACGATAAACAGGTTGGGAAAATCCGGCAGGCTGGTGCCGAGGTAGGCGCGTGGGTATTGCGCCCAGACATCGCGCAGTTGCACGGCGTTTTTTCCGCTGACTGGGTAGGAAATCACCCCGTCGGTGGCGTCGTAACCGGTCGACCACACGATCAGATCGACATCGATGTGCTTGCCGTCGCTGGTGATCAGGCCGGTTTCGTCGATCGCGGCGATGCCTTGTTCGCGGTTGTGCAGACTCACGTTGGGGCGGGTCAGCGCCGGGTAGTAAGTGCTGGAAACCAACACCCGTTTGCAGCCGATAGTGAAGTCCGGCGTGAGTTTTTGCTGGAGTTCGGCATCAGAAATCTGGCGTTTGAGGAATTTCAGCGCCTGGCGCTGCACCATGTGAATCGCCGGTTTTGAATATTTGAAGGCGATGACGCGGGTTTCGAACTGCCAATAGATCATCCAGCGCAGCAGCTTGTAGGCCGGTTTCAGCCCCAGCAGCCAGCGCTGAAATCGGCCGAAGGTGCGGTCGGCACGCGGCAGCACCCAGTGCGGCGTGCGCTGGAAGACGTGCAGATGTTCGACATCAGCGGCGATTGCCGGAATCACCTGCGCAGCGCTGGCACCACTGCCGACAATCGCTACGCGTTTACCCCGATAGTCGTAGCTATGATCCCAATTGTTTGTATGAAAGGTCTTGCCTTGAAAGCGATCCTTCCCGGCGACGTGTGGGATCACCGGTTGGCTCAGTGGCCCGCTGGCGTTGATCAGGAACTGCGCATAAAAAATCCCCTTGGTGCTGGTGTGCACCGTCCAGTGTTTCTTGCTCTCGTCCCACTCGACACGCTCGACGTTGGCCTCCAGCTCCACACGCTCACGCAGGCCAAAATGCTCGGCCACATGTTCGGTGTAACGCTGCAGTTCGGCCTGCCCGGCGAACATTTGCGTCCAGCGATAGGGCGCGAACGACAGCGAGTAAAGCGGGGAGGGCACATCCACCGCTGCACCGGGGTAGGTGTTCTGGCACCAGGTGCCGCCAAAGAAGTCGCGACGCTCCAGCAGGCGAAAATCGTCGATTCCGGCCTTGAGCAAATTGACCGCCGCGCATTGGCCGCCGAATCCGCTGCCGATGATCAACACTTTATAGGTCTGCATGCGCCTCCTTCTTAGAGTGTTTTTTCCGATTTGCTCACCTCATGTATAGCCAATGATTCGCCTGGTGGGCGGTCGCAATAACGAGGTATTTCACCCGCTGGCCGGTGATGGCTATTTAACGTTGCCCTGTTAGACTCCCAGCACATCCGTGTTCCGGGATGCGCTGCTGCGTTGAGTGCTCGAGGCCCTTATGGCAAGAACGGGAGGAAAGGGACTTTCATTGGCCAGGAGGCTGTACACGTCGCGAATCCTCGGGTTGGTTCTGGGGCTGTTGTGCGTGAGCGTTGCGATGTACCCGCTCGATCCGCCGAAGTGGGTCTGGGCGTTGATGTTTTTCAATGGCCTGATCTGGCCGCATCTGGCATTTCAATGGGCGCGCCGCGCCGTAGTTCCTTTTCACGCCGAACACCGTAATCTGTTGATCGACGCATTTATGGGCGGCTTCTGGGTGGCGGCCATGCACTTCAATCCATTGCCCAGTGCCATGACCGTTTCGATGATGGCGATGAACAACGTCGCCATTGGCGGTCCGCGTTTTCTGCTGGCCGGTACAGCCGCGCAAGTGCTTGGTGTTGCGGTCGGGCTGGTGGTGTTTGCGCCGGCGTTTGTGCCCCTGACCACGCCGGCGCAGCTGTATGCCTGCCTGCCGCTGTTGATGCTGTATCCGCTGGCGCTGGGCTGGATCTGTTTCCGCCAGGCCTACACGCTCGGCGTGCATAAACGTGAACTGCTGGCGCTGAGCCGCACCGACAGCCTCACCGGTCTGCTCAACCACGGCGCGTGGAAGGATCAACTGGAGATCGAATTCCAGCGCTGCCGACTCCAGCACAAGGGCGCGGCGATTGCGCTGATCGACATCGACCATTTCAAATCTATCAACGACACCTACGGCCATGTGGCGGGCGACATCGTCCTGCGCCAGCTCAGCAAAATGCTCAAGCACAACTTGCGCGCCGCCGATGTCGCCGGGCGTTATGGTGGCGACGAGTTCTGCGTGATCCTGCCGGACCTGCCGCTGTTCAACGCAGCCCAAGCCATGGAGGCGTTGCGCGAGCGTTTCGCTATCCTCGGCTACGATCAGAACCCGGCGCTAAAAGTCAGCTTGAGCATCGGGCTGGCTGCGCTCGATCCGGGCCACACCGATGCCACGCGCTGGCTGAATGACGCGGATCAGGCCCTCTACGAAGCCAAGGCCGGCGGGCGCAATCGGGTGATCTGTTGCAGTGACAGCCCGCCACGCCGTGAAGTGCTCGGTTCGGTCTAGGTCTTGGCGAGGTCGCATCCGGTATAGAGCCTTGGCGCGATGTCGGGTACGGTTGAGTACCCCCGACGCGAAACAAGGATCGATTCATGACGTGCAATTTTCCGCGCTCCCTGCTGGCTGCCGGCCTCGGCCTGACGCTCACCTTTGCCGCCTCTGGCGCCTTCGCCGAGCCGCACAAGCAAGTGTTGGCCGACGCCGAACAGTACAAACCCGAAGCTCTGAAACTGCTGGAGAAACTAGTCAACATCGACTCTGGTTCCGGCGATGAAGCGGGCCTGAAGAAAGTCAGCGACATCGCCATCGACGAGTTGAAAAAACTCGGCGCGACCATCGAACTGGTACCCAACACTCCAGAAAAAACCAACCACGTCCTCGCCACGTTCAAAGGCACCGGCAAGGCGAAAATCCTGCTGATGGCGCACATGGACACGGTGTTCAAGGAAGGCTCTGCCGCCGAGCGCCCGTTCCACATCAAGGATGGCCGCGCCTATGGGCCGGGGGTGATGGACGACAAGGGCGGCATCGTCGCCGGGATCTACGCGCTGAAAGTCCTCAAGAATCTCGACTTCAAGGATTACGCGCAGATCACTTTCCTGCTCGACGCCAGTGAAGAAACCGGCTCGGACGTCGCAACCGACCTGATCAAGAAAACCGCCAAGCTGCACGACGTGACCCTTAATCTTGAGCCGGGGCGTCCGGCTGACGGACTGGTGGTGTGGCGCAAGGGCAGTGCTACGGCGCTGGTCGAAGTCAAAGGCAAAGCTGCGCACGCCGGGGTCGCGCCGGAACTGGGGCGCAACGCGGCGATGGAGGCGGCGCACCAGATTTTGCAACTGGGCAAACTTGGCGATGAGGCGAAGAAAACCACCATCAACTTCACCGTGCTCAAGGCTGGTGACCGGACCAACGTGATTCCGGATCAGGCAATCGCCAAGGCTGACGTGCGCGCGGCGGTGCCCGAGGAGTTCGACCGGATCGAGAAGGATCTGGCGCGAGTGTCGCAGGACAAATTGATTGCAGACACGACCGTGACCACCACTCTGCAACGCGGCCTGCCTCCGATGCCGCAGACGCCGGAGTCGGATCGTTTGATGGCGATGGCGCAGGGGATTTATGGCGAGCTGGGGCGCAAGCTTACTGAAGAAGGCAGTGGCGGGGCGGCAGATGCGAGTTTGTCGGCCGGGGTTGGCACGCCGACGCTGGACGGGTTCGGGATTGTTGGCGGGAATATTCATACGCCAGAGGAATATGCCGAGGTCGAGAGTGTGGCGCCGCGGATTTATCTTTTGTCGCGGATGATTATGGAGTTGGCGAAGGGCCAGTGACGAGATACAGCCTGAAAGCCCCTCACCCCAGCCCTCTCCCCGAGGGAGAGGGGGCCGACTGAGGTGTCTCGCGTTGTACATCGACCTGAAGAACCGAGTCGATTATGGTTTCGGTAAAGCAGATTCAGGTCGATGAATGTCCCGAGCATCCCCGGATCGGTCCCCTCTACCTCTGGGCGGTCCGACGTTTCGGGAGGGCTAGGGTGAGGGCCAGATCTAAAGCCGAACACCGCCAGCGAAATCACCCCACAACTATCGGTTTTTTGTCGTGCGCGATCTGGCGGACACGTTCTCCAGCCTCAGCCTGCTGGGCATTTCCGGTTGTGATCTGACGCGGGTGACCAGCGCGGTGCATCTGTTGATGCGCGAAGGTTGTGCGATTCTGGATGTGATTCAGATGCGCGCGATGCAGCGGGAAAAGGCGTATAGCACGCCAGCTTAGCGGTGACGCAGCGGGCCCCATCGCTGGCAAGCCAGCTCCCACAGGGTTGGTGGTAGCCACCAATCCGTGGTCAGCCACAGAATTTGTGGGAGCCTGGCTTGCCAGCGATGGCGTCGGCCGGGCTGCTGCATCACTCTTTAACGCTCATGAATTCCTTGGCCCAGCGAATGTATTCCTCAGGCTGGGTATACGTATGCGTCAGCTCGGTAGCGCTCAGGTCCGAAGCCTGAGCAAACATCTGCCGCTGTTCGCGCAAGCTGTCGTACGTGGCTTTGATCGCGGCAAAGTAAGCGCCGTGACCATCAATCGTCACACGCACACCCAGTTCGGCCAGGCGCTTGTCGTCGCGCAGGGCAGGGTTGCCGTAGGTCACCAGCATCAGCGGCACGCTCAGGTGTTCGGCGATCTGTTCGAGTTGATCGAAGTCCTGAATCCCGACCATGCAAATCCCGTCAGCACCGGCTGCCTGATATTGGCGGGTGCGGCTGATGATTTCCTGGTTCGGCAAAATGCCCGCATTGGTGCGCGCAATGATGGCCATTTCCGAATCGACCCGCGCTTCGAGTGCCGCGCGGATTTTGCCAACGCCTTCGGCGACCGAAATCAGGTCAGTGGATTTGCGGCCGAATTGTGCCGGCAGCAAGGTGTCTTCGATGGTCAGGGCTGCGACACCGGCGCGCTCGAGTTCGACGATGGTGCGCATCACGTTGAGCGCGTTGCCATAACCGTGGTCGGCGTCGGCGATCACCGGCAATTGCGCGACGCGGCCAATGCGCGTGGCCTGTTCGGCGAATTCGCTGAGGGTGATCAAAGCGAAGTCCGGCGCGCCCAGCACCTGCAACGAGGCCACCGAGCCGCCCAGAATTCCTACTTCAAAACCGAGGTCAGCGGCGATGCGCGCCGACATCGGGTCGAACACCGAAGCCGTGTGGTAGCAGGTGTCGGACGCCAGCAGTTGACGGAAGTTACGGCGCAAATCTTGATGAGAAAGCCTGGACATACGAGTTCCACCATACGAAGGAATGGAAAGGCTTGAACAAAGGTGTCAACGCCGAAGGATGAAAAGGCTATCACGCGAAAGGGGCAAGGATCATGACGAATTTGCGTGGCGGTGCTCAGGCCGCCACGGCGTGCTGCTGTTGATTGGGTAACAACACCGCGCGCACCGAGTTGCCCGGTTGCAGTTGCAGGCGTTTGGCGGTCAGACGGTCGATCACCAGACTGCTGCCGACCCGACGCGCGGGGGCGACGGTGATGCGACAGTTTTCCAGGCGCCGATTATGGATCAGCCACAGCGGCGCCTGGTCGTCCGGGGTGCCGACGCTGAGCGTCAGCTCAAGACTGTCGCGCACGGTGCGGATGTTGCGGATCGGCGCTTCGATCACCGGACCGCCGTCGAAAATGTCGATGTAGCCTTTGTGCGCGAAACCTTCGGCCTGGAGGATTTTCAGCGCCTGTTCGGTGTTGGGGTGCGGCTGGCCGATCACCGCTTGCGCCTGTTCGGTGAGCAGGCAGGTATACAGCGGCTGACGCGGCATCAGTTCGGCGATGAAGGATTTATTGCCCAGCCCGGACAAATGATCGGCGTGGCTGAA
Organism: Pseudomonas sp. TWP3-2; assembly: GCF_049897765.1. NCBI lineage: Bacteria > Pseudomonadati > Pseudomonadota > Gammaproteobacteria > Pseudomonadales > Pseudomonadaceae > Pseudomonas > Pseudomonas sp. TWP3-2. The sequence continues at coordinate 9,688 of NZ_JAFCWW010000024.1, forward strand.
ATCCATCTGGAAGAAGTGCCGACCGAGGCTGTCCCAGAACGGCGAACAACCCAGCTCGTCAGCGCTGCCACGCAATTCGGCAATCATTTTCTCGCCAAACAGCTGCGGGAATTCGGCGACAAACAGCAGCCGTCCCAGCGATAGCAAGCGCCCATTGCTGCCGTGACGCTGGTCGTGGCGCAGAAACAGCGAGCACAGTTCCGATTGGCCGGTCAGTTCGTTATTGAGAAACAGCGTCGGGATCTGCCGCTGAATGCCCAGATCCGGCGCCGAGCTGACGGTCAGCCCGACGCGATAGTTGTACCAGGGTTCGCGCAGACCGACTGCGCCGGCCATGGCGCTGACGCCGACCACACGTTGTTCGTCGTCTTCGAGCACGAACAGGTAATCGGCGTCAGCACGTTCTACCTGTTCGGCGAACGCGCGTTGTGCCCAGCGCACGCGGTGGGCCAGCCGATCTTCGTTGGCCGGCAGGGTGGTGAACCCCGGGCCGGCCTGTTGCACCAGGGTCATTAACGCTGGCAGGTCGCTGACCAGAACCGGACGGACAATCATGCTGCAACTCCTTTTGCGCGCCTGCTCGGGCACTGTCGTTGGATCGGGGCGCATTTCACAGCGAGGTCAGCCGGATCGTGCTGCCATCGGTCACGTGCAGCGCCGCGCACAGTGCCGGGGTCAGGGCCAGCGGTTGGCCGGGCTGGTAATCGAGTTCGGCGACGATCGCGCGAAAGCCATGCAGCCCGTCATTGCTCAACAAGTAGCGACCGCGAGCATCGATTGTTGCTTGCTGATCGACGGTTGCGGTCTGGCCCTTGGCGATCGAGCGAATGTTCGCAGTGCGCGCATACAAGGTCGGGCCGGCGTCAAACAGGTCGATGTAGCTGTTGGTCTCGAAACCCTCGCGCTCGAGGATGTCGAAGGCCTCTTGGCCATCCGGGTGGACGGCGCCAATGCAGTCCTGTGCAGCCTGAGGCAGCATCGGCACGTAAATCGGATACTGCGGCATCAGTTCGGCGAGAAAGGTCCGGCTCTGCAATCCGCACAGACGCTCGGCCTCGACGTAGGGCAGATCGAAGAAGTGTTTGCCCAGCGCATCCCAGAACGGCGAATGGCCGTTCTCGTCGCTGTAACCGACGATTTCGGTGATCACCGCGTCGGCAAAGCCTCCGCTGTGTGCTGCGATGAACAGCAGGCGTGCGCGCGACAGCAGTTCGGAAAACGGCGTACGCACCAGCCCCGCGTCGATGTGAAAACCACGCAGCAGCGTGTGGCCGCTGAGGTCGTGACACAACGACAGTGCTGGCACGCCGTGTTCAATGTTCAGCTCGCGCGAGGCGCTGGTGAAGTGGCGGTTGCGCAAGCTGTAAAACGGTTCGTTAAAACCGGCGGTGGCGAGAATTTCCGAGCAACCGACGAGTTTCTGGCTATCCAGATCTTCGAGTACGAAGAAGTAGTTCTCCGGGCCTTGCGCCTTCGCCTCGCTATCGAACGACGCGCAGGAACTGGCGATTTTCTCGCGCAGGCGCTCGCTGTCGTCCGGCAGCGACGTGACGCCGACCAGGCTGTCGCGGGCCAGTTGTTGCAGTTGCGGCAGGTCGGTTGGCTCGACTGGGCGTAAGACCAGCATGGATGCACTCCTGTATCAAAGGGTCCGGCGAATTCGCCGAACCTGACTATCACTGTCGGTTGCCACGCATTAAATCGGCGGTCGCCTGATTTGATGTCAGACGCCGCTCTTTTTCTTGTCAGCCATTGCTCGGGTCAGGCAGCGCAGTATTCGCGCCGAGCTTGTTCAGGAAGAACAGATACACCAGGCCCAGTGCAACCCAGATCAGCCCGAGCTTCTGCGCATCGACGCCCATGTTGTACATGATGGCGGCGACGATGATGAAGCCGACCACCGGGCAGATCAGGTGCCGGATCACCTGGCCGGACTTCTGCCGACGCCAGTAGTAATTGATCACGGTCAGATGCAGCAGCATGAAACCGCTGAGGGCACCGAAGTTGACCAGCGAGGTCAGGGTGTCCACCGAGTTGATGAACAGGTAGCAGATCACCAGCGACAGCACAGCCACCAGATAGATGCTCAGGTACGGCGTGTTGTGTTTCGGATGGACCTTGGCCAGCACTTTCGGCAGCTTGCCGTCGCGGGCCATGCCGAACAGCAAACGCGAAACCGCCGCTTGCGAGGTAATCGCCACCGCCACCCCCCAAGCCAACGCCGTGGCGATGCCGGTCAGGGACGCCAGCCAGCTGCCAGCGGCGATTTCGGCGATTTCATAGAACGCAGTGTCAGCCGACTTGAAGCCCATGCCCGCTGCCAGATCGGTAGCGATCCAGGTTTGCGCGACAAAGATCACGCCCATCACCAGCAGTGTGATCAGCGCCGCTTTGCCGACGCTGCGGCCCGGATCGCCCTTGATCTCTTCGGCGAGCGTGGAGATCGCATCGAAGCCGAGGAACGACAGCACTGCAATCGACACCGCTTGCATCAGCAGGGCGAAGTTGAAGGTTTCCGGGTGATACAGCGGCGCCAGCGTCAGTTCCCCGTTGCCGCCACCGTTGTGCAGCGCGTTCCAGGTGTAGAACAGGAAAATCCCCAGTACCACCAATTGCGCCAGCAGAAATACGATGTTGATGCGCGCGGTGAAGGTGATCCCGCGCAGGTTGACGAAAGTCGCGCTGACCAGGAACGCCAGAATGAAGCCGACTTTCGGAATGTCCGGGTACAAATGGTTGAGCGCCATCGCCGCATAGACGTAGAGCAGCGGCGGAATCAGCAGGTAATCGAGCAGCATCAGCCAGCCGGCGATGAAGCCGACGTGTTGATTCAAGCCACGCTGGGCGTAGGAATACACCGAGCCGGCAATCGGAAATGCGCGGGCCATGCTGCCGTAACTGAGCGCGGTAAACAGCATCGCGACCATGCCGATGATATAGGCCAGCGGCACCATCCCCGGCGCCTCGGCGTTGACGTAGCCATACACGCCGAACGGGGCGATGGGGATCATGAAGATCATCCCGTAGACCACCAGGTCGGTCAGCGTCAGGCTGCGTTTCAACTCCTGTTTGTAGCCGAATTGTTCTATTTCCATGCAGCGCCACTCCTTGTCAGGCAATCGGTCGTTTTAGTTGTTCTATCGATCCATCGTTTACCGCGTCAGCATTGTTTCGTTACAGCAGTGGAGCGAGATAACCGGCCCAGCGCGACACCGCCTCGGGAGTGCGCAACAGATCGTTGCGTACCTCGATCAGCACCGATTGCAGACCCCGGGCATCGCCGTGCACCGGCACGGTCATGTCGGCCAGCGGGTCGATCTTGTACGGCTGATTTCCGGCGACTTTCAGCGGCTGCTGGCCGAGGCCGTCGAGAATGCGCCGGGCATATTCTTTGGCCTGACCGAACAACACGCCGGCTTCCAGTTCGCGCGGCTGGCCGTAATAAATCGGGGTGAAACTGTGAATTCCTACCACACGCACCGTCCGGCCCTCGGCCAGGCGCGCATCGATCAGCTGTTGCAGGCGCGTGTGAAACGGCTTGAACAGCGTTTGGCGGCGGTATTCGCGCGTGGCTTCGTCCAGCTCGCGGTTGCCCGGCACCTGATAAATCTCGCTCTGCGCCGGGATGCTGTCCGGGGCATGCCGTGGGCGATTGAGGTCGATCAACAGTCGTGAATAGTTGGCGCTCAACAGGGTGGCGCCGAGTTGTTCCGACAGTTGCTCGGCCAGTTCCCGCGCGCCGATATCCCAGGCAATGTGTTCACGCGCGGCAGCCTCGTCCAGGCCCAGATTGTTCAGGGCTTCGGGGATGTAATGGCTGGCGTGCTCGCACACCAGAATCAGCGGGTGCGTCGAGTCTGCGCGGCTCAGGTTGTAGACCGGTCGGGTGTACAACCCAAGCTCGGCGGATTCAGTACAGGCGTGCATAGTGCTCACACAAGTCAGCGGGCGAGAGCTGTTCCGTCAGCGCCAGCTCCTCGGTTTTAAGGGCGAAAAAGGTGTCGAGCAACGCGGCGGGCAACGCCGCAATCAGCGCCTCGCTGCGACGCAGGCAATCCAGCGCCTGCGCCAGTGAGGCGGGCAGGGCGACGATGCCCCGCGCCTTGCGTTGTTCGCTGTTGAGTGAATCGGGAATGTCATCGGTGATCGCATTCAGCGCCAGACGTTGTTCGATGCCCAGCCGCCCGGCGATCAACAGCGCAGCCATCGCCAGATGCGGCGAGGCAGTCGCGTCCATCGCGCGAAATTCCAGGTTGTACTGCGCCGCCACGGATTTGCTGCCCAGGCTCACGGTCGGACAGATGCGCAGCGCCGCTTCACGGTTTTGCTGCCCGAGGCACGCGTAGGATGCGCTCCAGTGATGCGGCTGCAAGCGCTCGTACGAAACCGGGGTCGGCGCGGTAAATGCACACAGCGCCGGCAAGTAATGCAGCACGCCGGCGGCCCAGTGCTGGCCGAGGGTCGACAGGCCATTGCTGGTGCCCGCGTCGTACAAAATCGGCTGACCGCCCAGATCGAGCAGGCTGACGTGCAGGTGCACGCCGTTGCACACTGCGTCGGCGGAGGTTTTCGGCGCGAAGCTCAGATCCAGTCCCATCTGCCGGGCGATCTCGCGGGTGATCTCGCGCACGTTGACGGCACGATCCGCCGCCGCCACGCCAAAGGTCGGGCGGCAGGTGATTTCGTATTGATGCTTGCCATATTCCGGCAGGAACATTTCCGGCTCGACCCCGCCAGCACGCAGCGCGCTAAGCAGCCAGCCACCGAATTCCGCACCTTGACGCTGCGCTTCAAGCGAGAACGCCAAGTGCTCGGCAAAGCCTGCATGCAGATTGAATTCGTGTTCGAACGCGGCGTTGACCTGCAAGCCGAGTTGATCGCGATAACGCTCGATTTCATCCCGTAACAACGTGCGCGGGCAGGCGCCCCACGGCCGGCCATCGGTCTCGCGGATGTCGCCATGGATGAAATCCAGCGCTGGCGCCGAGGTGTCCGGGCCATTGCCGACGGTCACACGGCTGGCCAGATCGGGAATCAGCCGCAGATCACCATACGCGCCCCACGGATTGGTCGAGGCGATGACATCCTGCGGCGTCAACGCGCTGTTGGCCGGCACCCAGCCGCAACCGGCAGCCTGGTAATGCTCCAGCTCATCGGTGGGAAACGAGCGACCACGGGTAATGCCGATCAGGTCAGTGGTGACGATGGTGGTCATCGGCAACGGCGTCAGGCGCTCGCTCATGGCTGCATCTCCTGCAAACGGCCGAGCACGCTGTCGGTGTCAGTGATCCAGCAGTAACCCTTGATCGCATTCAGGCACGCATCATGTCGCGCCTCGGTGTAGGTCGCGCAGGCGTCGGCCACCAGCGTCACCAGATAGCCACGGTCGGCGGCGTCGCGCACGGCCATGTCCACGCATTGGTCAGTGACGATGCCGGCGATGATCAGATGCCGGGTTTCGAGGTTGCGCAGCACGTAATCAATGTTGGTCGAGTTGAAAACACCGGAGGAAGTCTTCGGCAGGACGATTTCATTTTCTACCGGGGTCAGCTCTGCAATGATCTGCGCCTGCGGACTGCCCTTGGGCAAGTGCATGTCCGACAGTTTGTGATCGAGCGAGCGGTCGCGGCCGTCAGCGGTCAGGCTTTCGATCAGCGTGTGCAATACGTTCTGCCGCGCATTGCGGAAAGCGTTGAGCAGGCGAACTTGATTGGGCACCACTTGCGTGCGGGTTCGATTGAGGAAGTACGCGGCGTCCGGCTCGTCGAGGTGCGGGTCGAACTGCGGCTCGAGCCACGCGCGCTGCATGTCCACCAGCAACAGCGCGGTGTGCTCGGTGACAAACGGCAGGTCCCGAGGCGAACGGTGGGGAAGGCTGAACATCCTTATTTATCCTCCAGCAAGTGAGTGTTGAAGTCGTTGCGCAAGGCGTCGATGCCTTCCAGGCGATCGGCCAGATCCGGGCTGCGCAACGTCAGACAGGCGATCAACGCTTCGACCTGAGCCAGCGCCGGGACCATGGTGTCGAACGGCGACGCCGATTCCACCGGGGCGCTGATGATCAGGTCGGCCATTTCACGCAGCGGCGAGGCATAGATGTCAGTAAACAGCACCACACGCGCGTTGCTGTTCTTCGCGGCGCTGGCCACGCGCAGAGCCTGGGTCTGGTAGCGGCGATAGTCGAACACCAGCACCACGTCCTGACGTTGCAGGTCGAACAGGCGATCCGGCAGTTGCGGGTTGTCTTCCAGCGCAAAGCAACCGGGGCGCAGCAGGCGCAGGTGATTGAGCAGGTAAGTCGCCATCAGGCTGCTGAAACGCCCGCCAAAGCAGTACACCTGATGCCGCGTGTCGAGCAGCCAGTCGGTGAGGATGCGCACATCTTCGGGTTGCGTCAGCGATTGGGTTTCACCTAACTGGCGCTGACTGTCGGCCAGATAATGGCTCCACGCATCGTCCTTGTTCTGATGCGAACGCGGTTGTAACAGAGTGCGCGGCGATCGCAGGCGATGATCCATGTCGCTGAGCAGCGCGTCCTGGAATTCGGCATAGCCGCCGAAACCGAGTTTCTTCACCAGTCGCACGATGGTCGGATCGCTGACGCCAGCATGTTCGGCCAGACGTGCCATTGGCCCGAGGCCATTGCGCGGGTACTGATCGAGCAAGGCGCGAACGACTTTGCGCTCCGACGGCGTCAATTCCAGGCCGGGGTCGGTGATCAGGTCTCTAAGAGGGGGCATCCGGGCTCCTGCTGGATGGGGGGATGTTGAATCTGCTTCATAATCCGTTAAAACAGTATTTATGTAACTGACGCTACATGTCTAGTGAATTTTTAGCCGATACGTTTGAGCTTTTAAATCGTGTAAGACGCCTGTGTAGCAGGGGTTACATGGATGTCGATCGTGGTTGTAGTCCATCGCCCATTGCGCTGTCAGATATCGCCGCCTCTTTGCAGTTGAACGCTTCACCGTGATGCCCTGGGTGCCGCGGATTACGGCACAATGGCTGCCCAAATGCGTCTTACCCACTTCTCCAACCGAGTGCCTTACCGTGCTGGCCACCCGTTTGACTCTGATTTGCCACGCTCGAACCGTCGCACAGAAACTGGCGTGTTTTCCTACAGATGAGCCTGTTGAAAATGTCGGGTTGGCGTCCTACTCGTTGGCGCCCCGGTTCGACAAGCGTTCACGGCTGATCTGCGGCCCGGAATTGCGCACTCGCCAGACCGCCGAATACTTCGGCGCCGATGCGCAGATAGATGACGCACTGCGCGATTGCGCCTGGGGACGCTGGCATGGTCAGTCGATCAAGGATTTACAGCGTCAGGAGCCTGAAGAACTCCAGGCCTGGATCGACGATCCGCACGCCGCTCCGCATGGCGGTGAGTCTGTCGCGCAACTCGGCGCGCGCGTCGCCGTGTGGCTGGCATCCTTGCAAGACACGCCAGGACATATTGTGGCGATCACTCATCCGTTCGTGATTCGCGCTGCGCTGATGCAAGTCATGCAGGGCAGCGCGGCGAATTGCATCGACGTCGAGCCATTGGCCGCGATCGAACTGAGTTTTACCGGGCGCTGGCGGCTACGCTTGCCGGGTATTGACCTTCAAGGAGCGGACTCATGAAGCGATTGCTGGTCATCGGCATTGGCGCGGGCAACCCGGACTACATCACCATGCAGGCGGTCAAGGCGCTGAACCGCGTGGACGTGTTCTTTCTCATGGACAAGGGCCAGAGCAAAGACAAACTGATCGACCTGCGTCGTGACATCTGCGAGCAATACATCACAAATCCCACGTACCGCTTCGCCGAAGCCCACAGCCCGGAGCGCGAGCGCGGCGATGTGGACTACAGCGCCAGCGTCGATGATCTGAACCGCGCCAAGCAACAGACCTTCGAGCGGCTGATCAATGACGAATTGTCTGACGGCGAGTGCGGCGGTTTTCTGGTGTGGGGCGACCCGGCGTTGTACGACAGCACGGTGCGCATTCTTCAGGCGATTCTGGCCTCGGGCCGCTGTGCCTTCGAGTTCGAAGTGATCCCCGGCATCACCTGCGTTCAGGCGTTGGCGGCGCAACACAAAGTGCCGTTGAACACCATTGGCCGCTCGATCGAAATCAGCACCGGGCGGCGTCTGGCGGCGGGGCAGGTGAGTGACACCGACAGCCTGGTGGTGATGCTCGATGCTGAAGATTCCTACCAGCAGGTGGCGGATCGCGACACGCAGATTTACTGGGGCGCCTACCTGGGCACGCCGGATGAAATCCTCATCAGCGGCAAGCTCAAGGATGTCGCGGATGAGATCGAGCGGGTGCGCAAGGCTGCGCGGGCCGAGCATGGCTGGATCATGGACACCTATTTGCTGCGCAAGCCTTGAGGTTTAGCTCGACTGTCCCGGCCCCATCGCTGGCAAGTCGAATCGTCGCACCGCAGCTCCCACAGATTTTGCGTTGGAACACTATTCTGAGTACAGAACAAAACCCTGTGGGAGCTGGCTTCCCAGCGATGGCGTACTGAAATTCAGCTCAGGAAATCGCTTTGACCTTGTGCCCAAAGCGCTCGCGATACACCGACGGCGGCACACCGACCACGCTGCGAAACGCCACGCGGAAACTTTCCACCGAGCGGTAGCCGCAGCGCTCGGCAATCTGCTCGGTGTTCTGATGGGTGCTCTCCAACAACTCACGCGCGCGGGCCAGTCGTTCATGTTGCAGCCAGGCTTTCGGCGATTGGCCGCTAGCCTCGGAGAACCTGCGCAAAAACGTGCGCTCGCTCATCGCCGCTTCACTGGCCAGATCGCGCACTTCCAGCGGTTCATGCAAACGCTCGCGTGCCCATTGCATCACCCGCGACAGATCGCTGCGCGGCGTCGGGCTGACCGGGGTGGGAATGAATTGCGCCTGACCGCCGCTGCGTTGCGGCGACATCACCAGCCGCCGTGCCACGGAATTGGCCACCTGAGTGCCGAAGTCCCGCGCTACCAAATGCAGGCAGGCGTCGATCCCCGCCGCGCTGCCCGCCGAAGTAATCAACTGGCCGGAGTCGACATACAGCACATCCGGATCGACCGCGATCGCCGGAAAACGCTCGGCCAGTTCTGTGGTGTAGCGCCAGTGCGTGGTCGCGCCATGCCCGTCGAGCAAGCCGCTGGCCGCCAGTACAAACACGCCTGAGCAGATCGACAGCAGCCGCGCACCGCGAGCGTGGGCCTGTCGCAGTGCATCGAGCAATTCTTCCGGCACTTGAGCACTGCGATCGCGCCAGCCAGGAATGATGATGGTGCGCGCCTGCGCCAACAGCTCCAGCCCGCCATCCGCGAGTATTTGAATGCCGCCCATGGCGCGCATCGGCCCTTGATCAACCGCAGCGATGCAGTGCTCGTACCAAGGGAAATCGAACTCCGGGCGCGCCAGACCGAAGATCTCCACGGCAATGCCGAACTCGAATGTACAGAGGCCGTCGTAGGCGAGGATGGCGACCAATCCAGGTGATTCAGGCATTTGGCGGAAACTTCCCGGTGAGTGTCTTGTGCGCCACTGTAGCCGCAAGCATCAGCTCGATAAAGTCTGTTCACACCCAAGCAGATGTAGGAGCAACACCGCATGACCAGCCTGGTTCGCCAAATCCCTGCCGCCCCGTCGGCGATTGCCCTGATGCATTTCAGCAACCGTCTGACCTTCGAAACCGATTGTTCCGACGTCTTCAGCAGCCAGCAGGCGGGCGAAGTCGATTTTGTGCTGGTGGACGTGCGCGGGCCGCTGGCCTTCGAGCGCGGGCATGTGCCGGGGGCGATCAATATTCCGGGGCGCGGGTTGACTGCCGACGGGCTGGCGGCTTACTCGAAAAGCACATTGTTTGTGGTTTATTGCGCAGGCCCGCACTGCAACGGCGCGAACAAGGCGGCGGTGAAACTGGCGGCGCTGGGCTATCCGGTCAAGGAAATGATCGGCGGGGTGACCGGGTGGCTGGATGAAGGATTCGAGTTGAGTGTGGCCCAGGCAAAAACGGCGCTTACGCCCATCCCATGTGATTGCTGAGACAAAATCGGGCTTTGTCCTACAACGTGTGCACCGCTCTGGCGCACACTTTTCCTACCACCCGTCAGTCGCCGATTTTATGTAAGTAATTGTCGCTTAAAAACAATTTGCCCCGTGCGCGCCGCCATAGACTGCCGACCACTTCGGTTTTTGCTCCTAAAAAGCCATCACCGAACGCTGAATCCAAAGCTGCCAATAAAAGTCTCCGCACACGGGAGTAATAAATGAAAAAGCTAGTGATGTTCGGTGCCCTGGCACTGTCGATGTTGTCTCTGACGGCTGTGGCTGATGACGCAAAACCGATCCGCATCGGTATCGAAGCCGGTTACCCGCCATTCTCGATGAAAACCCCTGACGGCAAGCTGACCGGCTTCGACGTCGACATCGGCGACGCGCTGTGCGAGCAGATGAAGGTCAAGTGCACGTGGGTCGAGCAGGAATTCGACGGCCTGATCCCGGCGCTGAAAGTGAAGAAGATCGATGCGATCCTGTCCTCGATGACCATCACCGACGACCGCAAGAAAAACGTCGACTTCACCATCAAGTACTACCACACCCCGGCGCGCTTCGTGATGAAGGCAGGCTCCGGCGTGAAAGACCCGCTGACCGAACTCAAAGGCAAGAAAGTCGGCGTGTTGCGCGCCAGTACCCACGACCGCTACGCCACCGAAGTGCTGGTGCCGGCCGGGATCGAACTGGTGCGTTACGGCTCGCAGCAGGAAGCCAACCTGGACATTACTTCCGGTCGTCTCGACGCGATGCTGGCCGACTCGGTCAACTTGAGCGACGGTTTCCTGAAAACCGACGCCGGCAAAGGCTTCGAATTCGTTGGCCCGACCTACGAAGACGCCAAGTACTTCGGCGGTGGCGCCGGTATTGCTGTACGCAAGGGCGATAAAGAGTTGGCGGACAAATTCAACACCGCCATCACTGAAATCCGCGCCAACGGCAAATACAAGCAAGTGCAGGACAAGTATTTTGACTTCGACGTCTACGGTCATTAATACGCCGTAAAAAAAGTGGCCCCGCAAACGCGGAGGCCACTTTTTTTGTGCCTGTGATATATCCAGGCAGCTCCTACATGACGGCGGGCATCAGTGGGAGCTGTTAGGCTCTGAAAATTACACCTTGTGAAGGAACGCTCATGTTGAAGATGTTTGCCCTGTTGACCCTGCTGGCGTCGACCGCCGTCCACGCTCAAACCACGCTGCAAGGCGATCTGCCGCTGAAGTATCTGGCGCAGGTTCACCCGGACGCCGAGCCGCGACCGCTGGTGGTTTTTCTGCACGGTTACGGCAGTAACGAAGCGGATCTGATAGGCATGAAATTCCAGTTGCCCAAGCAGTACAACTACCTGTCAGTGCAGGCGCCGATGTCGCTGGGGGAAGGGCGTTTCCAGTGGTTTCGCAAGAAAGGCGAAGGTGTCTACAACGGCGAAACCGATGATCTGAAGCTCAGCAGCCAGAAATTGCGCGAGTTCATCGCGGCAGCGGCGCAGAAATATCACGCGCAACCGGACAAGGTGTACCTGATCGGCTTCAGTCAGGGCGCGATGATGAGCTACGAAGTGGGGCTGCGCCAGCCAGCCGTGGTCGGTGGGATTGCGGCGCTGAGCGGGCGTCTGCTGCCGGTGCTCAAGGCGGAGCTCAAGGCCGATCAACAGCGTCCGCCGCTGAGCATCTTCATCGGCCACGGCACGGCGGATGACCGCGTGCCATACAGCGGGGGCACCGAAGCCGATGCGCTGTTGCAGAAACTTTCATACAAGCCGCAATTTCATGCCTATCCGGGCATCGGCCACAGCATCACTGCGGCCGAATTGCGCGACTTGAACGCCTGGCTGCAACAGCTCAACCCGTAACGATCACTTGTCCTTGAGGATGGTTCTGATCAGTGCGTCATGGCCGCTCTTGTCGCTGGCGCGGGAAATCACCTGGACCAGCGCCATGCGCGTGCCGGAACCGGCCATCAACGTAGTGTTGAGGGTCTGGCCACCGCCCTGAGTGGCGGTGCTGTCGACTTCACGCAGGCCGAGGCCGCTGCCTTTCTGGGTCAGGCTTTTTTCGCTGAGCTTGTTGAAGTCCGGCAGGGCTTTGCGCTGAGCGTCGACGAAATCCGCCACGGTGCCGTCGAGGAACTCGCTGTCGTTGTCCTTGACGTTATTGCCGCCGGGAATCTGGTTTTCCGCAGCGATCACCACAGTCTTGGTGGTCGGGTTGGTGTACATCGTGCCCGTGGCGCCAGTCGCGCTGGCTGGCAGCGGATCGGCGCTGAAACCCTTGGGCAGCACGAACGTGAACTTGCCGCCAAGCAGCGAGACTTTCTGCGTCGGTGCCTGTTCTTTGGCCTTGGCCGCCTGAGCATTAATGGCGGCGAAACCGACGACCGCTGCCAGCAACAGGACAACGGTTTTCTTGCTAAGCAATGACATTCGAATCTCCGAGGGATGGTCGCGCTTGGGCGGCGATCATCCCACGGAGCGCCCCCGGCACTCCAGAGCGGTTTGTCTGAGCGTGTTCAGGCGCGGGCGGCAACCGGTTTGGCCAGCAACTGGCGGGTGACACCCAGCATCGCCACTGACACCGCTACAGCAATGCCGAACCCGGCAAAACCCATGCTCGGCACCGTCAGCGCCAACACCAGACAAAACGCCGAAAACGAATACATCCCGGTCGCTGTGGCCCTTAACAACGCTGCGGTAAATGCCGGCCCACGAGTCTGCTGCGAGAACACCGCCATCACGCTGCCGAGCACCGGGAACACCGCAAGCAATCCGCTCCAGCGTTCGCCAACCGTGCTGGCAAGCAGGGTGACCGCCAGCGTCAACGCGGCGCCGGCGATCATCCGCCAGATCAATTTGTCCGACTTCGGCGCCTTGCTGTTGGCCACCGGTTGCACCTTTGGAAACAGATATGGTGCAGCGAGTAGCGCAATCGCAGCGGCGGCAATCGAAAACGGCAGCGACGCAGGGATAAGCGATAACACCACTGCCAGCGCGGCCCAAACTACCAGCGAACTGACCAGCGCCAACGGCCACTCCGCCCGCTGCGCGACCTGCGCGTAGGTGATGCAAAACGCAATCATCGCGAACATTGCCGACAGTGCTGCGACCGCCGACTGCGCAGCAAACGCGGTGCCCTGTTCAATGGCGAGGAAAAACAGAATCGGCCCGACCACTACTGGCAACCCCGACAGCCATCCGGCCACGCTCGGCCCCCAACGTTTGCCCGCCAGGGAAATCAGCAGCAGAAATCCGGGAATCAGCAGCAGTTTGAGGATCAGCACGCGGGTGTCTCCGTCGGGGGCAGGTCGTCACGTTAGCATTGGGAATAGCAGATTGCTGCATGGATATGCAGTTTTTGTATACAAAGTTTTGGGCCAGACCCGACTAAACTCTGATTAACGAACGTCCTGGAGTTGATGCCGCAATGAACAAAGTGCCGAAGGTGTTACGCAAATTCTGCGGCATTGGATTGTTAGCGCTGCTGATCTCGCCAGCGTCGGCCAATTGGCAGGAAGCGGTGCCCGGCGCGCAGATCATCGGCACCGGGGAGTTCAGCGTGTTCGGTTTCGACGTGTACAACGCGCGACTGTGGAGCACGACGCGACCGCTGGCGGAGGGCCAACCGTTTGCGCTGGAGCTGATCTATCAGCGCAACATTTCCCGCGATGATCTGGTGCAGGCGAGTGTCGATGAGATCAAGCGGTTGGCCGGTTCCGCTGTCAGCCCCGCGCAACTGGCCGGCTGGCAGACGCAGATGCAGCAGGCGTTTGTCGACGTGCAGGCCGGGACGCGAATCACCGGTGTTTATCTGCCAGGGGAGGGCGCGCAGTTCTTCGTCGGTCAGCGCCTGCAGCATGAAATTGACGATCCGCAGTTCGCCCGGGCGTTTTTCGATATCTGGCTGGATCCTCGCACGCGCAATCCCGAATTGCGCCGGCAGTTGTTGGGTAAGTGAGTTCCGGTGCTGTCGGGCACGGGCTGGAATCAGCCTGCATGCTGAAACAGACTGGAATACCAATTGTGGCGAGGGAGCTTGCTCCCGCTGGGCTGCGAAGCGGCCCCTGAAAATCTTCGTGTGAACAGAGATTTTTGCCAGCGCTGCGCACTGGAGCGGGAGCAAGCTCCCTCGCCACAGAGGCTATGTAAAACTCTGTAGTGCTCGTTTTGGCTTAAGCGCGTTCCAGCGCCAGTGCCACGCCTTGACCGCCGCCAATGCACAGGGTCGCCAGACCTTTCTTCGCATCGCGCTTGATCATTTCATGCAACAGCGTCACCAGCACGCGGCAGCCCGAAGCGCCAATCGGATGGCCGAGGGCGATGGCGCCGCCGTTGACGTTGACCTTGTTCATGTCCCACTGCAGGTCCTTGGCCACTGCCAGCGATTGCGCAGCGAAGGCTTCGTTGGCTTCGATCAGATCAAGTTGCTCGATTGACCAACCGGCCTTGTCCAGGCAGCGGCGAGTCGCCGACACCGGACCGATGCCCATGATTGCTGGATCAACCCCGGCGTTGGCGTAGGCAGCGATTTTCGCCAGCACCGGCAGGCCGAGGGCCTTGGCTTTCTCGGCGCTCATCAGGATGACCGCAGCAGCACCGTCATTCAGCGACGAAGCATTGCCAGCAGTGACGCTGCCGTCCTTTTTGAATGCAGGACGCAGCTTGGCCAGCGATTCGGCCGTGGTCTCGCCACGCGGTTGCTCATCAACCTTGAACGCAACCGGATCGCCCTTGCGCTGAGGGATCAGGATCGGAGTAATTTCATCGACAAAACGCCCGGCCTGGATGGCAGCAGCAGCTTTCTGCTGGGACGCAGCGGCGAACGCGTCTTGCTGTTCGCGGCTGATTTCATACTTGTCGACCAGGTTTTCGGCAGTGATGCCCATGTGGTAATCGTTGAACGCGTCCCACAGACCATCGCTGATCATGGTGTCGACGATTTGCGCGTGCCCCATGCGCAGACCGGTGCGTGCGCCAGGCATCACGTAGTTGGACAGGCTCATGTTTTCCTGGCCGCCGGCGATGATCACGTCAGCGTCGCCGCAACGAATCGCCTGAGCGCCCAAGTGCAAAGCTTTCAAACCCGAACCGCAGACCTTGTTCAGCGTCATGGCCGGCACCGCGTGGGGCAGGCCGGCCTTGATCGCCGATTGACGCGCCGGGTTCTGGCCGGCGCCGGCAGTCAGCACCTGGCCCATGATCACTTCATCGACCTGCGTACCGTCCAGACCGGTTTGTTCGAGCAACTGACGGATTACTGCAGCGCCCAGGTCTACGGCGGATACGCTGGCCAGCGAACCCTGAAAACTGCCGATCGCGGTGCGCGTGGCGGCAACAATTACGACGTCTTGCATGTGCGAATTCCTCACTGGGCAGCGAACTGCATTTCCGGTACGTGATCCGGGACGATCAGTTTACCTGCGGTTTTGGCGACGATTTCCTCGATGCTGACGCCAGGTGCGCGTTCTTTGAGGACAAAAGCGCCATTTTCGATTTCCAGATAGGCGAGATCGGTCAGCACGCGCTTGATGCACCCGGCGCCGGTCAGCGGCAGGCTGCAACGTGGCAGCAGTTTCGACTCACCGTCCTTGGACGCGTGGGTCATGATGACGATGATGTTGTCGGCGCCGGCCACCAGATCCATGGCACCGCCCATGCCCTTGACCAGTTTGCCGGGGATCATCCACGACGCAATGTTGCCTTCGACGTCCACTTCGAATGCGCCGAGCACGGTCAGGTCGACATGACCGCCACGGATCATCGCGAAGGACTCGGCCGAGGAGAAAATCGAAGCGCCGATGCGTGCGGTCACGGTTTGTTTGCCGGCGTTGATCATGTCGGCATCGATGGTTTCTTCAGTCGGAAAAGGACCCATGCCGAGCAGACCGTTTTCCGATTGCAGCATGACTTCCATGCCTTCGGGGATGTAGTTGGCGACCAGGGTCGGAATGCCGATGCCGAGGTTCACGTAGTAGCCGTCCTGCATTTCGCGGGCGACACGCTGAGCCATTTGTTCGCGGGAAAGTGCCATGTTGTTGTTCTCCGTAGGCCTGAATTATTTGCGGATGGTGCGCTGTTCGATGCGTTTTTCGAACGTGCCGCAAATGACCCGGTCGACGTAGATGCCGGGCGTGTGGATGTGCGCCGGATCGAGCTCGCCGGGCTCGACGATTTCTTCGACTTCGACCACGGTGATCTTGCCGGCAGTGGCGGCCAGCGGATTGAAGTTCTGCGCGGTGTGGCGATAGATGACGTTGCCGAAGTGGTCGGCTTTCCAGCCTTTGACGATGGCGAAGTCGCCGGTGATGGATTCTTCCATCAGGTACTTGCGACCGTTGAATTCACGCACTTCCTTGCCATCGGCAACCGGAGTGCCGACGCCGGTGGCGGTGAAGAATGCCGGGATGCCGGCGCCGCCCGCGCGCATTTTTTCGGCGAGAGTGCCTTGCGGGGTCAGGACGACTTCGATTTCGCCGCTGAGCAGCTGTTCTTCGAACAATTTGTTTTCGCCGACGTAAGAGGCGACAACCTTGCTGATCTGGCGGTCGGTGAGCAGTACTCCAAGGCCAAAGCCATCGACGCCGCAGTTGTTGGAAACGACGGTGAGGTCGCGGGTGCCTTTGCGCTTGATCTCGGCGATCAGGTTTTCCGGAATGCCGCACAGACCGAAGCCACCGGCGATTACGGTCATGCCGTCTTCAAGTCCGGCGAGAGCTTCCTCGTAGGAATACACGCGCTTGTCGAAACCTGCCATATGCACCTCTTTTATTGTTTGTAGGCTGGCTAGCCGAGTGACTGGAGTGTCGCGCCGGTGGATATATTTGTTAAGTTGATTTTTACGGTTGATTGATTGATAAAGCTCAATAATTGAAATTGAGCTTTTGTAGGAGCTGCCGCAGGCTGCGATCTGTTGATCTTGAACTTTAAAGTCAAAAGATCGCAGCCTTCGGCAGCTCCTACACAAAATGGGGTGTTTTCGGTATGACCATCAAACAGATTCGCGCCTTTCTTGCTGTGGCTCAGAGCCTCAGCTTTGCGGTCGCTTGCGAGCGTCTACACCTGTCGCAATCGGCGCTCAGTCTGACGATCAAGGCGCTGGAGGAGGGGCTGGGCGGGCGGCTGTTCAGCCGCAACACGCGCAACGTGGCGCTGACTCCGGAAGGCGAAGCGTTACTGCCGCTGGCCCGCCGGTTGATCGCCGATTGGGACAACGCTGAAGACGAAATGCGTCAGCGCTTCAGCCTGCAACGCGGGCGCGTGACGCTGGCGGCGATGCCGTCGTTTGCCGGCAACCTGCTGCCGCCGATTCTCAAGACCTTCCGCGCGCTGTATCCGAACGTCAGCGTGACGGTCAACGACGTGATCAACGAACAGGTGCATGAAATGGTGCGTGATCGGCAGGTCGAGCTGGGCGTGGCGTTCGAGCCGATGCAGAGCACTTCACTGACCTTTACGCCGCTGTATATGGACCGCTTCGTTGCGGTGGTGCCACAGGATTCACCGTGGGCCGAGCGTACTGATATCGACTGGGAAACCCTGCTGCAGCAACCGTTCATTACCTTGCAACGGCCATCGACTGTGCGCGTGATGCTGGAAGAACACTTGCAGGCGCGAGGGATGAAGTTACCGGTGGAATTTGAAAGCCATCAACTGGCGACGATCGGGCGGATGGTTGCCAGTGGCCTGGGCGTGAGCGCGGTACCGGCGTTGTGCGCGGGGCAGATGCGCGAGCTGGGCGCGCGGTGTCTGACGTTGCATGAGCCTGTGGTGGAGCGGGCGATTGGCGTGCTGACGGAGCCGGGGAATGAATTGTCGGCGGCGGCGCAGGCGCTATTCGACATTCTCAAGGCTGAGGAATTTGTTTGTCAGTGAGATCGCTGCCCCCTCACCCCAACCCTCTCCCCCAAGGGGGGCGAGGGGGGAAGGGAGCTGATTGAGTGACGTTCAAGACTTGAGTTCGACTCGATATTTCAGGTCGATGTACCTCGCCCAAACAACACCGTCAGTCCCCTCTACCTCTGGGAGAGGGCTAGGGTGAGGGCATCGATCCAAGGCCTGCCGCCAACAGTGGCAACACCTCCTCACAAACCCCTTCAATCTTCAAATCCAGCAAATCATCCGCCCGCGTCTTGCCCAGATTGATCGCAATCAACGGCTTGCCGCGATCCGCGATCACCCGGCACAAGTGAAACGCCGAATACGCCATCAACGACGATCCAACCACCAACATCCCCGCTGCATTCTCCGCCGCAGCCATCGCCTTGGCCGCTGTGGCCTGGGCCACGTTTTCACCAAAAAACACCACATCCGGCTTCATCCGCTCGCCCGCGCAATACGGACAGTGCGGCACCTGAAACCGCGCTTCAAAGGCAGAATCGAGCAAGGTATCGCCGTCCGGCGCCTGCACCGCGTCGACTCCGGCCAGATAAGGATTCTGCGCTTCCATCAGTTGCTGAATCGCATCACGCTCGCTGCGCTCTCCGCAATCCAGACACAGCACCCGATGCAGACTGCCATGCAACTCGACCACGTCATGACTGCCGGCCTGATCGTGCAAGGTGTCGACGTTCTGCGTGATCAGACCGCTGATCCGCCCATGGCTTTGCAGATTCGCCAGAGCCTCGTGCGCTGCATTCGGCCGCGCCACGCGCACCCGCGGCCAGCCGAGCATTGCCCGCGCCCAATAGCGGCGGCGCGATTCAGGGGCGGATAGGAATTCCTGATACATCATCGGCTGCCGGCCACGGCGTACACCGTCGCTGTCGCGGTAGTCAGGAATACCCGACGCGGTGCTGATGCCCGCGCCGGTCAGCACCACAAAGTCGCCGCCGGCCATGGCTTCGAGCACGTAGTCGAGAGAGTCGGGCATGAGGCAGCGCTCCGCAGGCGTTGAGGTGCCAGCAGAGTAGCACTCGAGATTATTTACGCGCCTCCAGAATCAGGTTGAACGGTGTCTGCGTCGCGCGGCGGAACTGTCTGAATCCGGCCTCGCTGAACACCTTGCGCAACCGCGCCTCACCGGCCTGCGCACCCAGCCCGAGGCCAACTTCTTGCGACAGTGAGTTCGGCGTGCAGATGAACGTCGAGGCCGCGTAAAACAACCGTCCGACCGGGGTGATGTTTTCATCCAGCGTATCGTTGGCGAACGGCTCGACCAGCAGCACCGTGCCGTCATCTTTCAACGATGCATAAGCATGCTTCGCCGCGCCGACCGGGTCGCCCATGTCGTGCAGGCAATCAAAAAAGCACACGAGGTCGTAATCCTCGCCGGGAAAATTTTTCGCCGAGCCCTGAAAGAACTGGGCCCGGCTGCTCACACCACCTTCTTCTGCACGCTGAGTGGCGACAGTGATTGACGGCGCGTGATAGTCGAAACCGTCGAACCGCGAGTTGGGATAAGCCTGCGCCATGATCACCGTGGATGCACCATGTCCACAGCCGACATCGGCGACTTTCGCGCCTGCTTCGAGTTTCGCCACGACACCGTCCAGCGCCGGCAACCATTCGGCAATCAAATGCCCTTTATAGCCGGGGCGGAAAAACCGTTCGGTGCCGCTGAACATGCACGGATGGTGGTCGCCCCACGCCAGCGCGCCGCTGCCGCGCATGGCTTTGACCATTTTGTCTTTGTCATGAAACAGCGCCGCCACCACGCCGAGACCCGCGGCGACGTACACCGAGGAGTCTTCTTTGGCCAGGGCCAGCGCTTGTTCTTCCGGCAGGCGGAATTTGCCGTCAAGGTGTTCCATGTAGCCGGAAGCAGCGTGGGCGCTGAGCCATTCGCGCAGCAGCCGCGCATTGCAGGCGGTTTTTTCGGCAAGGGATTCGGCGCTGATCGGTTGGCTGTCGGCCATCGCTCGATACAGCCCAAGTTCTTCGCCGAGGATGACATTGGCGAGCATCGCTGCGCCGCCCATGTCGTTGACCAGCTTGCCCATGAATTCGTTGAGTCTGGCCTCGTCCATGTCATGTGCTCCTGATACAGGATCACAGTCCGGTGGCGTTGGGAGTCGAGGCATGCACCACCGGGCGGTGGTCGTGGAAACGGGCAGGGCTCACGACGCCTGCGGCCCCCTCGACTGGGTAATTACAGAGTCTAGCCGTTCTTTAATCCTGTGGGAGCGGGCTTGCCCGCGATGGCGTCAAGTAAGTGCTGAAGATGTTGACTGTTCCGGCCTCTTCGCGGAGAGCGGCCGGTGCAGGTCTCGGTTTGGCATTGCTGCGGCAGATGCATGAGGAGGCTGTAGTGGGCGTCGTCTGAATCAAATCCGGGGGATCAACCAGCCTGGAGGATTGGGGTGAAGTTCGTAGAAACGGCGCAGTTGCGTCATGTCGTGCTCAAACCAGGTGCCAAGCCAGTGACGGTATTGCTTCTGCGCTGAATGCTGCACAACGGGGTGCTCAAGGCAATCGTATACCGCTTGACCCGCCTGCATGCCGGTGATCAGGGCCTTGAGTACACCGTGAGAAGACGCCGGATCGAGCAGGCTGGCCGCGTCGCCAACCATGAAGTAACCGCTGGCGGCCGCCGCAGTGCTGATACGCCACGAGACATCGGCGCCCAGGATGGCACCCTTCGAGGGCAAGTGTCGCAACGCTTCGGGAACGCTTGGCGCGTGCGGGTTGTGTACGTCAAATGCCAGATGGGTCCAGTGCGTCAACTGCTCCTGCACCCTGGCGACCCATGTCCATCCACCGTCTTCGGCGAATAAATGCGGAGCCTGTTGATAGGGCGCCGGACAACCCTGAACGTAACCGTAACGTGCCACCAGGCGTGGTGAACAGCGGCGCAAGGCCAAGCCCAACTGGCGATGCAACCATGCTGATGCGCCGCTGGCATCGATCAGGAAATCGGCGTAGACGGGGCCTGAATCAGTGTGTACGCCGGTCACGCGATTGTCGTGGGTGAGCACCTTGAGTGCACGACACGGTTGATGCACCGTAACCCCGAGCGCTACGGTGCGCTGCAATAACGTCGCGTCCAGGCTTGCCCGGGCAATCTGGAAGCCCCGCCACGGACCACTATCGTCGCCACCAAACGCGTGGAAACGCAGCGGCTCGCTCCATTGCACCCAGTGCCCGTCGAAGCGCAGGGCATCTTGCAAGCACAATTGCCCGGCGATACCCAATTGCTGCAGCAGTGGTTCGATGCCCGGATGCAGACTTTCGCCAGGTCGAAACCGTGGGAACGTATGGCGTTCGACCAGCGCCACGCGCAGACCGCGCAGAGCGCAAGTGATTGCCACCGCACACCCCGCCGGGCCGGCGCCGATCACCACTGCGTCAAAGGGCTTCAAGGGCGAGTTGCCATTCGGCATTTTGCGTTTTGATCAGTATCGTATCGGCACTGACGAACAGCAGAACCTGTTGTTTGACCTGCACATCCCTCAATTTGAAATCTTCAGGAGGTGTGCTTTCGGCGCCCCGTTCGTACACATGGAAGCGATAGATCCAGCCTTGCAACACCAGGCCTACCTGCTGTTGTGCAACCGACAGCTCTGCGTCCGGGCACTGAACATCAATGAAGGAACGCAGCGGCCACAAGCTGCGCAGGACCTTGTCGGTGCCGGCCCCGAGCACGTTGTACACGCGGTACATCGAGAGCACCCGGTTTTGGTATTGCTGTTGTGTAACCGCGCCGGTCAGTTGCAAGGAGAACTTGTTAGCAACGGCGACTCTGGTGTAGTCGCTATGGTCGTAAGCACCGTAGCGAACGTACGTCTGACCTTCATCCTCTATCAGTTGCGGGGTGGGCTGATTGTCCCAGGCGATACCGCTCACTCCGGATTCTGCACTGGATACCGGGATGATGGTATGTAGGCTGGCGCGCTGCTCGAAACTGCCGGTACCGTCCGGGACCAGACCGGGCCAGAAAGAACTCAGCGCCGAGCAAATTTTCACATCCTCGGTGAAAGGACTCGCCAACTGATAACCGGCGAGGAAATTGATCCAACTGCCATCCGGTTCCTGTTGACGAATCCAGCCTGCATCCCAACCCGGAGCGAAAAGTCCGGCGGAACCATCCGGCAGGTTAGTTGGACGGTCAATCTCGGCCAAGCGCAGGTTATCGGAGGATGGCGTGCCAGACTGGTGTGGTAATCCGACAATTGCCGTCACTCCCCGATCCTGAGGGGAAAAGGGCAGACCCTCGAACGTCAAATTGGCGCAGTAGCGCACATTTGACAAGGCCTCCAGTCGGGCATTCCAGATGTTCGGGTCGGCAAAGGCCGGCACCTGTTGCGCCCAGCGCATCAGGCGCCGCTGGTTGCAGAACGGGAAAAAATCCATGGGCCCAATGATCGAATAGGCGGCTATCGATAACAACTGTTGCAGTGCCGTACACCGGGCGCGGATGTATCCATCGGCTGTGCTGTCCTGATAATGCAAGGCGCGATATCCACCTTGTTTCACCAACTCGGCCACGCCAACTCGAAGGTTGAGATCCTCTACTGTGCCATCGTCGTGCAGCATCGATCGGCCATGAATCATGCCTCCGGAGTTTTTGGGCATGACGAAGGACAGCAATTGCCCCTGGTAATATGCCGGTTCGGCGAGTCGGGGTTTGGCCTCAGGCAGCAGCAGAGCCGATCCCGATCCAGGTTCGACCTTCAACGTTGCCAGACCGTCGGTGACGAGAAAGGGCGCCCGGGAAATATCCGGCTCCTGCCATCCTGTCCCGGTGTGGCGCAGGTGTATATGACGAATCTTGTCGTTGATATGAAAATGCTCGAACTTCAGCTTCAGATCGTGCCGAGCGAGGCATTCCTTGCCATTGAACAACTTGTGTATCGGCACCCAGAATTTCAGTGCGGGATCGACGTCCGACTGGAAATCCATCGGCCCGAACTGTTCGGCGTTTCCTTGGAGTTGCACGGCAATCCAGGCGCTGTATTGCACCGGCATCACTCGGATGCCATACGCAGAATCTTCCACAAACGGCAAAAAACAGCGCAGTTGGGGGTTATACAACGCGTCGGTGTTGCCGACACGCGCTATGCCTGTACGGGAAAAACACAGATCAGCGTGCTCGCCGTGCACGGTGTCGGCGGCGCAGCGGTATTCGCTGGCGAATACTGCCACCGCCAGCGGCGCGTCTTGAACTTGTCTCTGCAGATCTCTGAGCGTGGGCGGATTGACGCCGAACACATAATTCAGAACCGCTTCGATCTCTGCAGGGGAGGGATACGTTCGCAGCGGTGCTCCGCTGGCATCTACGGTCACGCGAGGTGAAGCAAATGCGTGGTAGAGCAGGCTTTGCTCTGGCCGCAACGGTTCGATCGCCCGATTGCCGGCCATACAAAAATCTGCGAAACCGGGAACCTTGCGGTTGATACGCAGCGGTTTGAGCAATTCGGCCTTGAGTGGAACCGCGAGGATGTCGAGGCCATGCGCGAGCATCAGGGAATGCCAGCCGTAGGGTGCAAGTCGTCGACAGGCTTGGGCAACGGTATCGAGCAGAGACATGGATGACCACGCGACGGTTGAGCGAGGTTGTTATCCCACAGCAATTTCGCGTGGTCGGCTACTGTCAGATCTGACAGTAGCGACCGATGGCGCTCAGCTTGATGGCAACTTCAGCTCGACGCACAGTCCGCCACGTTCCCTATTGCTCAATACCAACGATCCCCCCAGGGCCATCGCCAGTTGCTGGGCAATCGCCAGTCCAAGTCCCGTGCCGCCCGTGCTGCGATTACGCGAGTTTTCCACGCGGTAAAACGGCTCCATCACGTGGACCAACTCGTCTTCGGCAATCCCCGGTCCGCGATCCATGACCTTGATCGAGAGACCGCCACTGTTGCGTTCAACCAGCAGCTCCGCCGCACCGGCGAATTTCAACGCGTTATCCGTCAGATTCACCAGCACCCGACGCAACGCATGTGGGCGAGTGTCGATCACCACCTGACTTTTGCCGCGCAATTGCACGTCCTTACCCATGTCTTGATAGTCGAATACCAGGCTGTCGAGAAACGAGTCCAGATCAGTACGCCGACTTTCCTCGGTCGAACCGTGGATGCTGCGCGCATAGGCCACGCCCTCCCGCACCAGATGCTCCATCTCGCCAAGGTCGTTGCACAGCTTGTCCTTTTCCAGCGAGTCGTCCATGAACTCGGCGCGCAGTTTCATGCGGGTGATCGGCGTCTGCAGGTCATGGGAGATCGCCGCCAGCAGTTGCATGCGTTCCTTGAGATACGCAGCAATCCTCGCCTGCATCGCGTTGAAGGCGCGGGCGGCGTAGGCCACTTCGCTCGGGCCTTGTTCGTCGAGGTTGATCGGGTGGGCGTTGGGGTCAAGCGTTTCCACGGCGTTGGCCAGACGCGTGAGCGGGCGGATGGCGATGCGCACCGCCAGCCAGGTGCAGGCGAGCATCAGCGCCAAGTGCCCGAGCAAAACCACCGGCAACCATGGCGACAGCGGCACCATCGCCGGGCGCACGTCGATGGTCACCGGGCTGCCATCGCTCAGGCGCAGGTGGCCCTGAAAGTGCTTTTGCGGGCCGGGGATGTCGGTGAAGGTCAGCGGATAGGCATCACCAATTGCATCGGTGATCGAGGTGACTGCAATCGGCACATCGCCAGGGCCGATAGGTGTACCCGGTTCACCCTCGCTCAGCAGGTAGCCGTAGTTGTTGCGAGCCAGGCGCTTGAGCCACGCCGGGCGTTCTTCGGCGGGCAAACGGTCGAGTATGGCAATTGAAGTCGACACGTCGGTTTCGAGGTTGCCGAGCATGGTGTTTTTCGCGCTTTGATAGCGCTCGTAATACTGCGCGCCGAACGACAGCGCCTGCGCCAGGATCAGCCCGATCAAAAAGATCAGCGACACTCGCGAAGCCAGGGTGCGCGGCCAGCGCAGGGCGAAACTCATGCCGGCGCACCGAGAATTTCCACCGGCAGCGAGAACACATAACCTTCGCTGCGCACGGTTTTGATGTAGGCCGGCTCACGCGCGTCGTCGAGCAAGCGCTGGCGCAAGCGACTCACCAGCAAATCAATGGAACGGTCGAACAGATCGGCGTCACGACCCTGAGTCAGATTGAGCAATTGATCGCGGCTCAATACCCGTTGCGGATGATCGAGAAATACCCGCAACAGTCGATATTCCGCGCCGCTGAGGGCAACCATGGTGCCGTCGCTGTCGAGCAGATGCCGGGCCGAGGTATCAAGCTGCCAGCGACCGAACGCCAGCAGCCGACCGCTTTCAGTCACGATCAGATTCGGCGGCAGCATCCGCGTGCGGCGCATCACGGCGTTGATCCGGGCCAGCAACTCGCGAGCGGCGAAGGGTTTGGTCAGGTAGTCGTCGGCACCCATTTCCAGACCGACGATGCGGTCGGTTTCATCGTTGCGCGCGGTGAGCATCAATACCGGCGTGGCCTTGTGTTTGCCTGCGCGTAGTTCGCGACACAGAACCAGGCCATCGTCGCCGGGCATCATCAGGTCAAGCACGATCAGATCGACCGTGTTGGTTTCGAGAAAACTGCGCATCTGCCGGCCATCAGCGACCACGGTAGTGCGCAGGCCGTTTTTCTTCAGGTAATTGCCGACCAGTTCGCGAATCTCGCGGTCGTCGTCGACGATGAGAATGTGATCGACATGATCCATGGGCCAAACCTCAATCGAAGGGGAATACCACGCAGTTTATCGAGCCTTTATGAGCGTGCCTGCCGGCCTTTGTATTGCAGTGTATCTGGCACGACGCCGGATACACACGCAGGTAAATATCCTGCTTTTGTATGGCTGTGTATCCCGGGCGTGTGCGGATACATAGCGATTGATTCACCGCATTTGCCGACACATGCCCGATACCTCGCCAGCCTTGAATGAGTGCCATCGAGGCCGATGCCCAGCGCCTCGGCCCAATATAGCCCTCAAGGTGAATCCCATGTTCCTCATAGCGTTCCTCGGCGGCCTGTTGACCGTCCTCAGCCCGTGCATCCTGCCGGTGGTGCCGTTTCTGTTCGCTGGCGCCGACCGCAGTCGTGCCTCAATCCTGCTGACACTGGGCGGCATGGCGCTGACCTTTGCACTGATTTCCAGCCTGGCGGTGGTCAGCAGCGAGTGGGTGATTCAGGCCAGCAACAGCGGTCGCCATATTGCTTTGATCGTCATGACAGTGTTCGCACTGTCGCTGATTTCGGCGCGGATCGGCGACTGGCTGGCGCGGCCGTTTGTGATGCTTGGCAATCGCCTTGATCCGGACACCCGCAAGAAGGCCGGGCCACTGCGCTCGGTCATGATCGGCGTCGCCACCGGGTTGCTGTGGGCGCCGTGTGCCGGGCCGATTCTCGGAGTGATTCTCACAGGCGCGATGCTGCAAGGCGCCAATGCCCAGACCAGCCTGTTACTGCTGGCCTACGGCGCAGGCAGTGCGCTGTCCCTGGGAGCGTTGATATTCGCCGGTCGCGGCCTGGTTAATCGGCTTAAGCCGTCGATTCCGTTCAGCGGCTGGCTGCGCAGGGGGGCAGGGGTCGCAGTGCTGGCGACGGCAGCGGTGATTGCTACCGGAACCGACAATCTGCTGCTCGCGAAAACTTCATCCGAAGGCGTGGCCATCGTAGAGAAAAAAGTACTGGAAAACGTGCCGAAGGTGGTCGACTACCTGGTCAGCAAAGTACGTGCGGACTCGATCGAGGATAACGCGAGCAAAGGCGCGATGCCGTCGCTCGCCGGCGCTGTGCAATGGCTCAATTCTCCTGAACTGAGCGCCGAATCCCTGCGCGGCAAAGTGGTGTTGGTGGATTTCTGGACCTATGACTGCATCAACTGCCAGCACACCCTGCCGTACGTCAAAGACTGGGAGCAGAAATACGCGAAGGACGGCCTGGTGGTGATCGGCGTGCACACCCCGGAATATGGCTATGAGCGGATCATCGACAACGTCAAGGATCAGGTGAAAAAGCTCGGCATCACCTACCCGGTGGCGATCGACAACAACTACGCGATCTGGCGCAACTTCGACAACCAGTATTGGCCCGCGCACTACCTGATCGATGCCAAGGGGCAGGTGCGTTACACCCACTTTGGTGAAGGGCGCTACGAAGCCCAGGAGCAGATGATTCAGCAGTTGCTCCAGGAAGCGAAAGCGCCTGCTGCCTAAACCACGAACAACAATGGCTCAGAGGTCACGCACCATGAGCCATTGGTCGTTGTCCCAGGCGCGAAAGCGCTCCAACACCGTCCAGCCGCGTTTGGCGTAGTAGTCCTGCTTGTTCTGCGTGTGCAGATAAATGCGTGGCAGACCGCGTTTTTTTGCCTCCTCGGCAATGCCTTCGATCAGTCTTTCAGCCAGGCCCTGGCCGCGGGATTCGGGGCTGACCAGAACGCAGGCCAGCCACGGCCCCAGATCTGGACGCCGGGCAAGATCGGCTCGTGCCAACGCTGCACCGCCCAACAGCTTTTCGTCCTCAAGCGCAATCAGGCACCGCCAGTCACCATTGGTTTGCCCGTCGGCAAATTCTCGCTGCCATTCGGCCAACGGTTGCTGGGCGTATTCGTAATGAAATTGCTGATGGATCCATGCGGCGTAGGTGTCGCTGTGCTGCATGTGATCGGCTAGCCATTCGAAGCGTAAAGACATGGTTGCAGTCCGTTGGCGGGGGCGGGAATGCATCAGAGCCGATTAGCAGGTGCATTGGCAATCGCCGCAGTGTTTCGGTGGCTTTACAGAATCCGCCCATTCATCGGCGAAACCCCGGTTTTGCTGGATTGGCAGACGATTGACGGGGACGCCATGCAACCCCCGCGCGATAGTAGATTCCGCCTGATCCAATCTGCCTTGGAGCACCCATTCATGAGTACCCCGATTGATCTGTCTGCCCTGAAGGAACGCCAGAAAGTCGCTTGGGCCAGTGGCGATTACGCCGTCATCGGCACCACCTTGCAGATTGTCGGCGAAAGCCTCGCCGAAGCCTGCGACCTGCGTTGTGATGAAGAGGTGCTGGATGTCGCTGCCGGCAATGGCAATGCCACCCTCGCTGCGGCACGGCGGGGATGCCTGGTGACATCCACCGACTACGTCGCGGCGTTGCTGGAGCGCGGTCAGGATCGGGCGCGGGCCGAGCATCTGGAAGTGACTTTTCAGGTCGCTGACGCGGAAGCGCTGCCGTTTGCCGATGGCAGTTTCGAGGTGGTGCTATCCACGTTCGGGGTGATGTTCGCGCCGGATCAGGTCAAGGCCGCTGCCGAGCTGGCGAGGGTTTGCCGCAAAGGCGGGCGCATCGGTCTGGCCAACTGGACGCCGGAAGGCTTCGTCGGCCAGATGTTCAAGACCCTCGGCCGGCACCTGCCGCCACCTGCCGGTGCGCAACCGCCGTCGAACTGGGGCGCGGAAGCCTGGCTGCACTCGCAGTTCGATGAACGCCATTTCCTGCTGCAGATCAGCCGCCGACACTTCAACTTCCGCTATCGCTCGGCGGCGCACTTCATCGATATTTTTCGCCACTGGTACGGGCCGGTGCACAAGGCGTTCGCGGCATTGCCGCCGGAGAGTGGCTTGGCGCTGGAAGGGGATTTGACGGAGTTGATCGAGCGTATGAACCGCGCGGGGCCGGATTCGATGGTGGTGCCGAGTGAGTATCTGGAAGTGGTGATTACCAAGCGGTGAATCAACGCGGGAGCGAGCAGGCTCGCTCCCGCACAATCGACTATTTCAGAGAGGCGCCATCAAACCACTCCAGCGCCGTACGCCAGATGCAGATCCCCAGAAAGTAAGCCGACGCCAGCAGCCACAACCCCATCACCAGCGGATTGATCACGGGATGGTTAAGCACAAGCGACAAACTGCACAGCAGCCAGATCGCCGTCACTGCAATATTGATCGGCATGAAGCGCCGCACGCGAAACGGGTGCAGGAATTTCATACGCGTCACGGTCAGCAGTGCCAGGCCAATAACGGTCAGGAAAGTGATCCACGGCCCCGGCGCGATGATGTACAGACACAGCGCAACCACGTTCCACGCCGCAGGGAAGCCGACGAAGTAATTGTCTTTGCTCTTCATGTTGACGTTGCAGAAACAGAACAGCGACGACACCAGAATCAGCGACACGCTCAGTAGCAGGGTGTAGTCGGGCAGCGGAATATAGCGGTAGATAAACAGTGCCGGGATGAACACGTACGTCAGGTAATCGATCACCAGGTCGAGGATCGAGCCGTCGAAACTCGGCAGCACAGATTGCACGTTAACTTTGCGCGCGAGTGCGCCGTCGAGGCCATCGACGATCAGCGCCACGCCCAGCCACATCAGGCAATGGGTCGGCTGGTTCTCCAGCAGGGCGAGGGTGGCCAGAAACGCGGTGACCACGCCGGTCGCGGTAAAACCATGGGCGCCCCAGGCCTTGAGCCTGGCGATGTGGACGGTCGATATCACGGGGGCGTTCTCCAGAAATTCATACAAGCCGGTTGCACCTTCAGGCAGCAAGGGCGCCGGCGCACCGGGTCGGGGGATGCAGCTATCGACCGGTCGCGCCGGCATAGGTTCACCCTCCATGAATCTTAGCCTGCCGCGAATGGTTTACGCTGCACAAATTGCGCCCCGCCTGCCGCGTCAGCCAAACGGTGCTGGCGCAACCGCAGCAGGCGTCTATCGTTGCCAGACGCAGTCACGCCTTAGCCTGAGGACGCCGTCATGAACACCAGCGATTTACTCGAACAACTGCTGCGAGGCCAGGCCTCCGGTGGTCAACAAAGTGGTGCTGCTCCGGCCGGTGGCGGCCTTGGCGGTTTGCTCGGCGGATTGTTGGGCGGCGGTAGCGCTGCCGGCGGTGGTTCTTCTGCCGGTAGCGGCTTGGGCGGCTTGGGCGGTCTGGGTGGTTTGCTCGGCGGATTACTGGGCGGCGGCGCTGGTGGCTTGGGTGGCGCTTTGGGTGGCGGCACGCAGCGTCGTTCCGGCGGCACCAATTACGCGGCACTGGCGTCGCTTGGGATGATGGCTTATCAGGCGTATCAAGCCTGGCAGCGCAGCCAGGCCAGCGCCGCACCGCAGCAAGTGCCGCAAACGGCCGATCTGCTCGCCGGCCCGCAAGTTGAAGAACACAGCCACGCCGTGCTGCGCGCGTTGATTGCAGCGGCCAAGGCTGATGGCAGAATCGACGACTCGGAAAAACACCTGATCAGCAGTGAAATCGGGCGCCACACCGACGATCCGCAACTGCAGCAATGGCTCGACGCCGAAGTCGCCAAACCCCTCGACCCCGCCGAAGTCGCCCAAGCCGCGCACAATGACCCGGCGGTAGCCGCTGAAATGTACCTCGCCAGCGTCATGCTGGTGGACGACCAACAAGACGCCGAACGTAATTATCTGGACGAACTGGCGGCAGCGTTGCAGATCGATCCCGAGTTGCAAGTGCATCTGGAACAGCAGGCCAAGGGCACAGCCTGAGATCAAAGATCGCAGCCTGCGGCAGCTCCTACAGAGTTCCGCGTTTCCCCATGGCATTTGGGCGACTGTGCGCTGTGGGACGCCATTTCGTTTGAGGAGATCGCAGGTTCGGGCAGATTTTTATAGTTGGAATGCGTGCTCTCTGTAGGAGCTGCCGCAGGCTGCGATCTTTTGACGTTGATCTTCAAAGCCAAATCGCATCCCACAACGGATAGTCGCCCAAACGCTGGACTAAACCGGCTCGCAAAGGATTCATAACGATATAACGCGCAGCGCTTTTGAGATCTTCATCGCGGCGCAGCGCTCGATCGTAGTAGCCCCGTTGCCACAACCGCACCTGACTACGGCACTTAAGATTGATCGAACGACAACTTCTCGATTTGATTCGACACATCAACTCTGCCAAGGAGCCTTGTTGGAGTTCTACCAACCAATGCAGATGGTCCGGCATCACGACCCAAGCCAGCGACGTAACTAACCCCGCTTCCTCAGCCTGTCTTAATTGTTCGACCAATAAGCGCCCGATACGCCAATCCGAAAATGCAGGCTGACGTTGATCTGTAACCGCTGTCAGCAAGTAAACGCGTCCAACCTCGGAATATCGGCCTTTGCGAAGGCGACAGTTGCTTGCGGCTTCGGGCATCCATTGCCTCCAGAAATCCATTGTCTCTGAACCTTAGCGACTAACAGAAACCCCGCGAATCCGACCCATTGCACGATGTAACTGTAGGAGCTGCCGAAGGCTGCGATCTTTTGATCTTGCGCTTAAAAAGATCAAAAGATCGCAGCCTTCGGCAGCTCCTACAGGGGATTGCGTCCGCGGGCAGATTGTTGCTGAAACATCCGTCCGTCCGGGCAATTTTCACCTCGATTGAATTTTTCGCGGGCCAGATCGCTCTGGTGTTGTAGAGGCGTGTTGAATCAACGTCCTGCCAACCGACCGAGAATCTTGCCATGACTGTCCTGACTCGCCTGCAATCGACGCCGGCTCATCCTCAATTCGTCAATGCCGAAGGTAGCGTGCGGCGGGTTTATCAGACGCTGTTGCACGAGGAAAATCCGTCGGCGCTGGCCAGATCGTTTCTGCACGAACACCTGCAAAGCGCGGCAAATCTGCCGGAAGAACTCCCACGCGATCCATCGTCGTGGCACGACTGGGTGGCTGCCCACTCTGCCGATGTCGCCCGGCAATATTCCGATTACCTGCAACAACGCAAGGCCGGCGGGCCACGGCAGTTTTTCAGCACCAAGGCGCACGCGCTATATTTCCTGCAAGCGGTGGCGCCGACCAAACTGGTCGACGGCGCCTGGCTGTATGGTCTGTTGCAGCATTGGCGCGACCCGCGTTTCGACGGCTTGCTGTGCACTTATCTGGAAGAACTTGGCGACGGCAATCCTGCGCAGAACCACGTGGTGATCTACCGCAAACTCCTCGCCGAACACGGTTTGCAGGACAGCAGCGCGATTGCCGACGAGCGCTACCTGCAAGGTGCACTGCAACTCGCGCTAGGTGTGTGTGGTGATGAGTTTTTGCCCGAGGCGATCGGCTACAACCTTGGCTATGAACAACTGCCATTGCATTTGCTCATCAGTAGCTATGAGCTGAGCGAACTGGGCATCGATCCCTACTACTTCACCCTGCACGTGACCATCGACAACGCCAGCACCGGCCACGCGCAGAAAGCCGTGCAGGCAGTGCTGGATCTGCTGCCGCTGGAGGCTGATCGCGAAGATTTCCTGCGCCGGGTTTCCCTCGGTTATCGCCTCAATGATCTGGGGCAAGGCAGCCGCGCGATCATCGAGGCCTTCGATCTGGAGCACGAACTGCTGGCGATGCTTGAGCGTAAACGTCCGTTCGGCCAGCACATGCATTCCGATTACTGCCGCTTCGAAGGCCAGACCGTCAATCAATGGCTGGCCACACCGGAGCAATTGCCGGGTTTTCTGCAAGCCATGCAAGACAAAGGCTGGATCAAGCGCAATGAAGATCCGCAAGCCAGCCGTTTCTGGCAGTTGATTGAAGGCGACGGCGCGGCGATGTTCGGCGTGTTCAGCCCCTATGAGAAACGCCTGCTGCACGATTGGATCGCCGGGAATTGGTCGCCTGCGCAACCGCCCAGTGCCGCCCGCCGCCATAGCCAGGTCGCACCGCCGCTGGAGGTGCCGGAGCAGGATCCCGATGTGCAGCAGCTAAACGAAGCACTGCAAGGCCTGGACGGTCACGCACAGATCGCGGCGCTGATCCCGTGGCTGGCTCCGGCCCGCCATGCGCACCCGGCCGGCCTGCTCGCCACGCGCCGTTTTATCGAACTCAAATCCAGTCTGCGTTAAGGAAATCGCCAATGATCCAGGAAGACCAATTGTCCGCCAACGACCTCGCGCTGCTGCAACTGGGCCGGCGCTTGCAGGCCGATGGCTATCGGTTCATCACCCCGACACCGTTGACCCACGAGCGCGTCAATCAGCGCGACGAAGGTGAACCTGCCGAAACCCTGCGCGACGTGTTTGGCTGGTCGCGCCCATTCGAACCGGGGCTGCTGTCAGCCGACGAACAACGCCAATTGCACGAGGCCCAAATCATCGATACCTTCGATGGCCGCCTCAAGAGCCGCGTCCGTTGGTCGAGCCTGGATGATCTATTGTTCGTGCATTCAGGATTTCCGACCGATGCTGCCGACTCTGTGTTTTTCGGCCCAGACACCTATCGTTTTGCGCAACTGATTCATGCCCATTTGCAGCAGAGTTACGCGCCAGTCACGCGCGCGGTCGACATTGGCTGTGGCGCAGGTGTTGGCGCGATCCTGATCGCCCGCGCCCGACGTGAAGCGCAAGTCTTCGCCGTGGATATCAACCCGGCCGCGCTGCGCCTGACCACTATCAACGCAGCGCTGGCCGAGGTGGCCAATGTCGAAGTGCAAACCAGCGATGTACTGCGCGGCGTCGACGGCGAATTCGATCTGATTGTTGCCAATCCGCCGTACATGGCCGACCCCGCCGGACGCGCCTATCGCCATGGCGGCGGCACACTCGGCGCCGGGCTGTCGCTGCGTATCGTCGAGCAGGCGCTCAATCACTTGGCGCCCGGCGGCTCGTTGCTGCTGTACACCGGGGTGGCGATGGTCGATGGCCGCGATCCGTTTATCGACACGGTGCTGCCGCGACTCGATGAAAAGCGCTTCGGCTGGACCTATCGTGAACTCGATCCCGACGTATTCGGCGAGGAACTGCTCAACCCCGGATATCAACGGGTCGACCGGATTGCTGTGGTCGCGCTGACCGTGACCCGAATTGGCTGAAACAAGGCAGGTGCGCCATGAGCAGGAATCTCGACGACTACAACCGCATGCGCGATTTCTCGGCGACTTCCGAACCGGCGGCAGTCAAGCGCCGGGGCAAGAAAACTGCTGGCGAACATGCCTTGCAGTTCTGCATCCAGAAGCACGACGCTTCGCACCTGCATTACGACTTTCGCCTGGAACTTGATGGCTCGCTGAAAAGTTGGGCTGTACCCAAAGGCCCGTCACTCGATCCGAAAGTGAAGCGCCTCGCGGTACACGTCGAGGACCATCCGCTGGATTACGCGACGTTCGAGGGCAGTATTCCCGAGGGACATTACGGCGCCGGCGATGTAATCGTCTGGGATCGCGGCGTGTGGATCCCGCAAGAGGATCCAGAGGCGGCCTACGCCAAAGGCAAGCTCAAGTTCGAGCTACAAGGCGAGAAACTCGCCGGCCTGTGGAATCTGGTGCGCACGCACATGCCGGGCAAGAAACAGCAGTGGTTTCTGATCAAGCATCAGGACAGCGCCGCGCGCCCGCAAAGTGATTACGACGTGCTGGTAGCCGAGCCGGACAGCGTACTCAGCGAACGTACGCTGGTGGACAAACCCAAACTCAGCGCCAAACAGGTCAAGCCACTGAAAGCCAAGCCGGTCAAGGCGAAGAAGGTTGCTTCGGGCAAACTCACTGGCGCGCACAAGGCGAAAATTCCTGCGCAGTTGAAGCCAGAATTGGCCACGTTAGTGGACAGCGCGCCTGATGGCGACTGGAGCTACGAGATCAAGTTCGACGGCTACCGGATCATGGCGCGCATCGATCATGACCAAGTGCAGCTGTTCACGCGCAACGGCCATGACTGGACGCACAAGTTACCGAAGCAGGCCGAGGCGCTCGCTGCGCTGGGGCTGGAATCGGCGTGGCTCGACGGTGAAATGATTGTTGCTGACGAGCAAGGCGTACCGGACTTTCAGGCACTGCAAAATGCCTTCGAAGCGGGCAGCAGCGCCAACATCATTTATTACCTGTTCGATCTGCCCTATCTGAACGGCGTTGATCTGCGCGAAGTGCCTGTAGAGGAGCGTCGAGCCGCGCTGTCGACCGTTCTGAAAGCCCACGAAGATCCATTGCTGCGCTTCTCCGAAGCCTTCGACGAAACCCCCGAGGCGTTGCTCAATAGCGCTTGCCAGATGCAGATGGAAGGCCTGATCGGCAAGCGCCTTGGCTCACCTTATGTGTCGCGGCGCAGCGGTGACTGGATCAAGCTCAAGTGCAAACATCGCCAGGAATTCGTGATCGTCGGCTACACCGACCCGAAAGGAGCGCGCAGTGCGTTCGGCGCGTTGTTGTTGGGGCTGCACGACCGCGACAGCGGTGAGTTGCGGTATGCCGGCAAGGTCGGCACGGGCTTCAGTGAGTCGACATTGAAAAACATCCTCGCGCAGCTCAAACCGTTGCAGGTGAAGCAAGCCGCAGTGGTCAATCCGCCCAGCGGTTTCGAGGCAAAGGGCGTGCATTGGCTCAAGCCGAGTCTGCTGGCGGAAGTGGCGTTTGCCGAGATGACCAAGGATGGCTCGGTGCGCCATGCGGTGTTTCATGGTTTGCGCGATGACAAACCGGCCAAGGCCATCACTGAGGAGCGTGCGAAGCCTGTGAAAAAATCAGTGACGAAAACTGCCGGGAAACCCGTTGAGAAAAAGCCTGCCGACACCGCGCCGTCGCAGCTGGGTCTGGCCAGCGGCAAAGTGCGCATCACTCATCCGGATCGGGTAATCGACGCCAGCAGCGGCACGACCAAGATGCAATTGGCGGAGTATTACGCCAGCGTTGCCGAGTGGATTCTGCCGCAGCTCAAGGATCGTCCGGTGGCGCTGGTGCGTGCGCCGGATGGTATCGGCGGCGAATTGTTCTTTCAGAAGAATGCGGAAAATCTGGCCATTCCCGGCATCAAGACGCTGGACAAAGACCTCACCGGCCAACCGATCATGCTCGTCAATAGCGCCGAAGCGCTGATCGGCGCGGTGCAGATGAGCACCGTCGAGCTGCACACCTGGAACGCCACCACGGTGGATCTGGACAAGCCCGATCGCTTCGTCCTTGATCTCGACCCGGATCCGGCTCTGCCATGGAAAAGCATGGTCGAAGCAACGGCGCTGACGCTGACCGTGCTCGATGAACTCGGTTTGAAGGCATTCCTCAAGACCAGCGGCGGCAAGGGTATTCATCTGGTGGTGCCGCTGACGCGCAAGCTCGGCTGGGATGAGGTCAAGGATTTCAGTCACGCGATCGTGACGCACATGGCCAAGTTGTTGCCGGAGCGCTTTTCAGCTGTCTCCGGGCCGAAAAATCGCGTCGGACGGATCTTTATCGATTACTTGCGCAACGGACTGGGCGCCACCACGATCTGCACTTACGCCGCGCGTACCCGCGAAGGCCTGCCGGTTTCTGTGCCGATTTTTCGAGAGGAGGTCGGGGAGATCAAGGGTGGCAATCAGTGGAACATCCACAAT
Organism: Pseudomonas sp. TWP3-2; assembly: GCF_049897765.1. NCBI lineage: Bacteria > Pseudomonadati > Pseudomonadota > Gammaproteobacteria > Pseudomonadales > Pseudomonadaceae > Pseudomonas > Pseudomonas sp. TWP3-2. The sequence goes on from NZ_JAFCWW010000024.1 coordinate 45,883, forward strand.
GTCCATGAGCGGCTGACGGAAGTCGGCGATGAGCCGTGGGCGGACTTGAAGAAGACCCGTCAAAGCATCACCGCCGAGATGCGCAAACGGGTCGGCATGAAAAAGTGATCAGGCGTCGCGCAGCAAGTCGTGGGAGTTGAGGAGGTCGAAGGCGATTTGCGGATTCTTGTCCAGACCACGGCGAATCGCAGCGGGAATTGACTGGCGAGTCTTGCGACACAGGCCGGGCAAATCATCAATTTGAATGGCGATGCCGCGCATGGTGCGTACTTCGTTGAAGCCCGGCGCAATGTCGACGCGAAGTCCCAACTGATCGAAAATCTTGCGTTGCATATGTTTGAGATCGGCGAGATCTTTCAGGTTTTCCAGGCGATCGAGCAGAAGCTTTTCTTCCTGTCGCGTCAGCAACAGGATACGCAAATCCGCCCCGGGTGTTTCGAGCAATGGATCGCGCCCGCAAATGCAGGCGCCGGGCGGGCAGGGTGAGCGCAACTGAACAGTAATCGGCATGGCCTCCATCATAGAGGCCGTCCGACGATTTTGCCCATGGTTGCTCAACTGCCATCCATCGGAGTCGGGTGAGCACCGCACTCGACGTTGCAGGTTATTGCGACATTCCTTCGTAGTTCACCAGAATCGCGTTGGCCAAATCTTCATCGCTAGCGTCGATGCCCGGATTTTCCTGGCGCACCTGTTGCAGCACCGATTCCAGATACACGCCGCGAATAGCGCCGCCGCTGGCAACGAATGCGGACAAATCGTCACGCGCCGGAATCACCATTTTGTGATCCTTGAAGGTCGAATACAGCGATGCGGAAACACCTGCCGAGGTCGCGACATCTTTCGCATCGACGCGGGCCAGCGCCGAACCAAAGGGCAAACACAATACCAAGGATGAAACGAGCACTAAATGACGCATGACGGTGTTCCTCCAGCAACGTGAAGCGAAAAGGAATTACCACATAATGTGAGAGGCGCGCACCGGCCCGGAGTTCCGTTGCTTTGCGCTAGCGATAGACGGGGAAAAGTGCGACGCGGCGCACAGTCCTGAAGTTATTGCCGAGTATGACGACACACGTTGAGACGCTCTGGCGCGGCAGGCACATGGAAATAGGCTTAACTGAAGCTCTGAAGCGCGCTGTGCCGCGTGACCCGGAGAAAAGCCACGTGTCGATCAAATTGCGTTTGATGTTGCTGATTGCAACCAGCCTGCTGACGGCGCTGATTGTCAGCCTGGTCAGCTACGTGGGGAATGTGCGGATGTCGGGCGCGGTCAGCGATAGCGCGGTAAGCATGAGCGCGCTGCGCAATCACCTCGAAGCCGACATGATGCACGACGCCCTGCGCGCCGATGTGTATTCGGCATTGCTGGTGGGCCTTGGTAAAAGCACGAGCAGCGCAGACGAGGTACGCGCCTCGATTGGCGAACATGCTGCGCATTTTCGTGAGGTGCTTGGGGAGAATCTCAAGTTGCCGCTGAACCCGACGATCAAGTCTGCGCTGGATCAAATCAAGCCCAGTCTCGATACCTATATCAGCGCCGGCGAGCGAATCGTCGGCCTCGCTCTGGACAACCCGGATGCCGCGCAACAGCAACTCGGTACATTCAACAGCGCATTCAGCCAGCTCGAAGAACAGATGGCCGCCCTCAGCGAGCTGATTGAAACCAACACCCAGCAAACCAGCCAAGGCACCGAAGCGGCGATCCGCAACGCCAACATTGCCCTCGGCGCGGTACTGATCGCCAGTCTGTTGCTGCTTTTGGCCCAAGGACGCTGGGTGATCCTGAGCATCATGGGTCCGCTGAAAACCGCCAGCCGGATTGCCGAAAGCATAGCCCACGGCAACCTCAGCGAACCGATCATCGAGCCGTCCGGCAAGGACGAGGCCAGTGCGCTGATCCGCACGCTGGCAACCATGCAGCACGATTTGCGCGAGATGATCGACGTGGTACGCCGCAACGCCCATGGCGTCAGCGGCATGAGCGAGCAACTCAGCCATGGCTGCCATCAAGTCGCCGACAGCAGCCAGCAACAAAGCGTCGCCGCCGGCACCATGGCCGCTGCCGCAACGCAGATGACCGTCAGCATCGAGGAAATCACCCGCCACGCCGAACGCGCGCTGGGCATGGCCAATCAGGCCGAATCACTGGCGAAGAATGGCGGCCAGGTGATCCATCAAGTGGTCAGCGACATGGACGACATCGCGCGCTCGGCGCAGCAGTCGGCGCAGGTGATTCGCACGCTGGATCAGGAGTCCGAAAACATCTTCAACATCATTCAAGTGATCAAAATTATCGCCGATCAAACCAATCTGCTGGCACTCAACGCCGCCATCGAAGCGGCCCGTGCAGGCGAGCAGGGGCGCGGTTTCGCTGTGGTCGCCGATGAAGTGCGCAGCCTTGCCGCGCGCACCAGTGCGTCAACCCAAGAAATCGCGGCGATGGTCGCGCGCATTCAGAACAGCACCCGTGAAGCGGTGAGCAGCATGGAGGCGGGCGTGGCCCAGGTCGATAAAGGCATGGCCGTCACTGCGGACGTCGAACGCGCGATCCGTGAAATCCTCGACGCGACCCTCAGCACTACGCAACTAGTCAACGACATCACCCGCACCATTGGCGAACAGAGCCAGGCGAGCAATGAGATTGCGCATCAGGTGGAAATGATTGCCGGGATGTCGGAGGGAAACAGCAAGGTGATTGGTCAGACGGCCAACACCACGGATGAGTTGTCGAGCCTGGCGGGGCGACTGGCGCAGTCGGTGGATCGGTTTCGGTTGTGAGTTAATTACAGACGATGCTCACTGAAAAAATTTTAGCAAATAGATCATCTTTCAGCCTTGCGGCGGATGTTTATGGTCGTCTCAATCTTTAATCTGAAATTATATTTCGTGTCGAAATGAAGTTTTGCATTGAACTCTGGCTTGACGTTAGGAGATTTCTTGTTGGAAACGTATGCCATTTTTGGATGGTAATTATCCAACCATTGCTCGCCATGGGCAGCAATCAAGAATTGAATAGTAGATTCTAATTGTTTGACTCCTTGGCTTTGCCATCCCCCTCCAACTCTGTCTTTCAACTCGATCAGGTACAGCGCATCATCGGTAGTCAACATGCAGTCGCATCGCTCTCTACCATACTCTTCGCCGTCTTTAATCACGCACTTGTCGATCGCGGTAAATACAGTAGGTCTTTGGTGAGGGTTCAGTATTACGGCTATCCACTTTTCTCGGCTCTCTAGGTCGACGTAAGCGACGGGAGATTCTAAATCATCACGAAGTCCAAATTCGACGTCAGTAAACGGACCTTTTTGGCAACGGATATCAAAAAAATTCACCCTCTCAACTCTCCCGCTATATCGAGAAGAGAGTCGAATAAGTCATTACCCTCCTGCAAAGATCTGTTCAAATAGTTGTCGTCGGAAGGAATGCCGTCAATCATTGGTAATCGCGTAATTCTTCCCGATGTTTCATCGGCCTGATAGATCGCCAGTTCATCTGCATCCACCAAGGCGTGCAGTGGTATAACAGCGGTTAGTTTTGGGAGTAGCTCTTTATCCCGACCTTTCTTGATGATGCTGTTCTGAAGATGTTTTCCTTGGACGGCGATGGTCAAGTAATTCACTATGTATGGACTGTGGGTCGTCATCACCAATCTATTATCTTGACCTAGACTGTTGAACTCCAGAAGACTTTGCAATACGCGCCATTGAGACCTAGGGTAAAGATTTTGCTCGGGCTCTTCAACTATGTTTATAAACGATGTTTTATTAAAGCGCGAAGATAGATTTGAGACGAGCGCGCGTCGTTGTTCTACTGTTAAATTCGTTGAGAAAATCTTGGTTATTTCCAGTTTGAATCGTTCGAGCTCCTTGGTGCTCATCGACTGTTGTCGCTCGTCTATCGGCTCCCTTACTCTGTGGGCAAGGTAGTGGCTGACAAGATGAAGAGGGACTGCAGACTGAAATCCGCTGGATGCATCAGCCAAATCTAAACTGTAGTTCGACTCTCTAATATTTAGTGTTTTGTTGGTCTCATCGAACTCGAGATTGGCGTTATTGATAGGGAGTGCAAGGTGACCCTTGATATTTTCTTTTGCATAGTTGAACTCAGTCAGAAACTCCTTAAGCGACTCGGAGGAGAGTCGAAGTTCTTCTGGATGTCTTACGTATGAGATGAAGTTTCTCTCGGCAGGCACGTACATAATCTGAGGGAGATGATAGTCCTTCATCCTAGATTTAGTTATGTGCATTCGACCGTGCGCATATTTGATGTTGAAGGCATCGCCTTCATAATCAATTTCAGTCTTATTTCTGTGGTCTGCGGAAAGGTAGTTCTCTAGCCGGTGATACGTTAGAAACGGTTTTGTGAGCCGGTCCTTTTCCTCAAACCATTGTTGATCGTAATCCCCACGAACCAACGCTTTTTCAATCCATGAGAAGGTCGAGTAGAGCTTGGCCAGTGTGCTTTTTCCGGAACCCTGATTACCCACGAATACCGTCACGCGTTTGAACTCTATCCAGCCATCGTTTTCCACGCCATCACGGATAGGGCCAAAGTTCTTGACGCGTAATCGAGCCATTGAATATTCCAAAAAGGTTAAGCCTGCAAGGCGCTGGGGTGCAGCATATCAGGCAGAGGAGCAAAGGGGAGGGGCAAATGAAACAGGGTGCGTAGCAAATGGGCGGCTGCGGTGAGTTAGATAGATCTGCCAAAAAAATCTTGGCAGATCTTCTCCCATGCATCAGAACTTGAACGCCTGACGCCCCACCAACAACCATTTCCCATCCTGCTTCTGCCAGATCTGAAAGTTCTCGATCTCGGTCGGCACAACCTCGGTGCCTTTCAACGCCTGCGCCGAGAAGTGATGGCGTACCAGTGCGGTATCTCCAGAGAGGGTGATGGTCTGTTTCTGCATCTCCAGGGTCTTGAACGCGCTCTTGCCGGTTTCGATGTCGGCAATGAACTCCTTCTTGTGCTGAATCTTGCCGCTGGAATGGCCGTAGGTAAGGTTTTCAGCGGTCAGTGCATTCAGTTCGGCGATGTCCTTGTGCAGCATCGCCTGGGTCAGGTGATCGACCGCTTGGGCGACATCCTTTTCTGCCGGGGCAGGGGCGGCGACGACATAGCCGCTGAAGACGCAGAAGAAGCCGAGCAGCAGTTTGCTTTTGTTCATGGGTATTCCTTGTTGTTGTAATGGTATCGAACTGACTGAATTCGTCAGTCGTCGTACAACGTAGCAGATATTTCTTAGCCGAAGAAAGCCCCTCAGGAACCAATCTGAAACTCTCCGGTCGCGAACAGACGCGCGGGTTTGCCATGTCGTGATATTCTTCGCGCCACTTGGTTTGACCTTATTCGGTTTGGCGCGTCTTTGGACGGGCCTGCGGAACCCCTGTCGCTCCAGTAGCTGAAGCCAATAATGATAAGAAGTCAGTTCAGAAGGGACATATAACTGAGGTCGATGCGGCATGTCGGCCTTGTGTGCCCACCCGTCAAAATTGAAGTGTGCCGGAATCTGCGACGCCAGCCTGAGCGTCATCAAAGCGGATCGCATGCTGATAACAGAGGCGGGCGGAAGGCGTTTTATCATAGGTGCTACAGATGTTTAAGAAAGTGAACACAGCCTTGCTAGGGCTGGCTCTGTCGATGGGGCTGTCGTCCGTGCATGCGGAAGAGGCAAAGAAAGTTGATGTACTGCTGATCGGCGGCGGCATCATGAGCACCACCCTGGGTGTGTGGATCAATGAGCTGGAGCCAAGCTGGTCGATGGAAATGGTCGAGCGCCTTGACGGCGTCGCCCTGGAAAGCTCCAACGGCTGGAACAACGCCGGTACCGGCCACTCCGCACTGGCCGAGTTGAACTACACCCCGGAAGACGAGAACGGCAAAGTGTCGATCCCGAAAGCCGTCGAGATCAACGAAGCGTTCCAGATTTCCCGTCAGTTCTGGTCGTGGCAGGTTCAGCAGGGCGTTCTGAAGAACCCTCGCTCGTTCATCAACACCACTCCGCACATGAGCTTCGTGTGGGGCGATGACAACATCAAGTTCCTGAAAAAACGCTACGAAGCGCTGCAAGCGAGCCCGTTGTTCGCCGGCATGCAGTACTCCGAAGACCCGGCTGTCATCAAGAAGTGGGTCCCGCTGATGATGGAAGGGCGTGACCCGAACCAGAAAATCGCGGCCACCTGGAGTCCGCTGGGCACCGACATGAACTTCGGCGAAATCACCCGCCAGTTCGCCGGTTACCTGCAAACCAAGCCTAACTTCAGCTTGAAGCTGTCTAGCGAAGTGCAAGACATCACCAAGAATGCAGATGGCACCTGGCGCGTCAGCTACAAAAACCTGAAAGACGGCACTAAAACCGAAACCGACGCCAAGTTCGTGTTCATTGGCGCGGGCGGCGGTGCACTGCACCTGCTGCAGAAGTCCGGCATTGAAGAAGCCAAGGAATACGCTGGCTTCCCGGTCGGTGGTTCGTTCCTCGTGACCGAAAACCCTACCATCGCTGAGCAGCACCTGGCCAAGGCCTACGGTAAAGCTTCGGTGGGCGCACCGCCGATGTCCGTTCCGCACCTGGACACCCGTGTCCTGGACGGCAAGCGCGTAATTCTGTTTGGCCCATTTGCGACCTTCAGCACCAAGTTCCTCAAGGAAGGCTCGTACCTGGACCTGCTGACCAGCACCACCACCCACAACATCTGGCCTATGACCAAGGTCGGCATCAAGGAATACCCGCTGGTCGAGTACCTTGCTGGCCAACTGATGCTGTCGGATGACGACCGTCTGAACGCGCTGAAGGAATACTTCCCGAACGCCAAAGCTGAAGACTGGCGCCTGTGGCAAGCCGGCCAACGCGTGCAAATCATCAAGCGTGATGAAGCCGCTGGTGGCGTGCTGAAACTGGGCACCGAGATCGTAGCCTCGAAAGACGGCTCGATTGCCGGCCTGCTGGGCGCATCGCCAGGCGCGTCGACCGCTGCACCGATCATGCTGACCGTGCTGCAGAAAGTCTTCAAAGACAAAGTCGCTTCGCCTGAGTGGCAAACCAAGCTGCACCAGATCGTTCCAAGCTACGGTACTCAGCTGAACAACGATCCAGCCAAAGTGGCTGAAGAGTGGGCTTACACCGCCAAGGTCCTGCAACTGCCAACCCCTCCGGTGATTGGTCAGGCTGCTGCCCCAGCGCCGGCTGCTGAAGCTGACAAGGCTAAAGCACCAAAAGAAAACGCTGCACGTGACATGGCTCTGTAATTTAGACGCCTGACACACAAAGCCCACTGCACCGGTAACGGTCAGTGGGCTTTTTTGTGGGCGGGATTCAGGCTTTGGCGCTGGCCAGATACGCGCCCAGCCGCTGGCCCATCTCCGCGCCCAAGGCTTGCAGGCCGCTCAGCGGGCGGACCATGACTTCGAACTCAACAATTTTCCCCTGATCGTTGAAGCGGATCATATCGATGCCTTTCAACTCTTTCCCCGCGACCCTGGCGCTGAATTCCAGCACCACATTCAAGCCATCCGCCGTCGCCAGTTCGCGGTGGTAGGCGAAATCTTCAAACACGTTGAAAACCGTGTTGAGAATCATCGAGACCACCGGCGCGCCGGGGTAAGGCGTATGCGCCATCGGCGAGCGGAATACGGCGTCTGGGTCAAGCAGGTCGGGCAGGGCGCTTAGATCGCCAGTGCGGATCATCGAGTGCCAGCGGTTCAGCGATTCGGCAGCGTTGGGGTGCAGATCAAGTTGCGACATATTCCACTCCGGGATTGTTGTTCTTGGCGCGACGGCACTGACTTTAGATCAAAGTGCTGAGATGTGAATCGCCCTGACTGATTCTGAATGTCTGTTCATGCGTGAAACGATCAGACGATCCGCTAGAAATCCATCTGATCTGCTTTTTCATCTTCAATCTGCACCTGTAACCATCTCAGCCACAGGTTCAAAATGCGCCTGCCTTTCGGCGACCCGCAGCGAACTTCATCCCGAAGCGCCCGGTGCGCCGGACATTCAGCATTCAGGAGGCCTTCATGGCTAAGATGGCGATTTTTCTCGGTGGGTTTCTGGTGTTGACCATTATGATCGGCGTTCTGGCGACCATCTCTCCGGTCTGACGTCCAGTCGGTGTGCTGCGCGGGTGCCTTATGCTCTAATCCGCGCCCCTGCCACCGTAAACGGACTTTTTCTTCATGGCCGAACAGCATATTCGCGCGCTCGCCCTGTGTGTCTTTCACCACCAGGGCAAGATTCTGGTTAATCAGTTTCGCGACCCGGTCAAACAGCAAACCTGCTATCGCCCGGTCGGTGGTGGTATTGAATTTGGTGAAACCAGTTCAGAGGCGGTCATCCGAGAAGTGCAGGAGGAGTTGGGTTTAGCGATAACCGATCTGCGCTTGTTGGGCACGCTTGAAAGCATCTTTGTCTATAACGGCAAACCGGGGCACGAGATTGTGCAGGTGTACGACGCAGCATTTGCCGATGCAGGCGTTTATGAGCTAGCGCAGATCGACGGCCATGAAAGCGACGGTTCACCCTTCACCGCCAGTTGGCATGACAGCTCAAGTTTCAGCGAGCAGTCGCCGTTGGTGCCTGTTGGGCTGTATGCGCTGCTGAAGAAATCTGCGCTACTCGATTAACTGATTCAAGAAATCCCCGATCCACTGCAAATACTGCGTCCGCTCCGAAATCGAGTTATGCCCCGACTCCGCCACTCCTTTCAGTCTGGCAACTCCCTTGGGGAAACTGCGCAGTAGCCGCTCGCTGCTGGCCCGTGGAATCACCTCATCCTCGCTCGCCACCAGCAATAACGTCGGCACGCTGATGTGCGCCGCGTACTTGCCCGACTGGTAGCGATCCTTCAACAGCCACTTCACCGGCAACCATGGGTAATATCCGGCGGCGATTTCCTCAAGGCTGTTGTACGGCGTGACCAGAATCAACTGCGTCGCCGGTCGCTGACTGGCTAGCCGCACCGCAACGCCGGAACCGAGGCTGCGTCCGATCAGCGCGACTTGCGGATGGCTGGCGTAGACCTGATCGAACAGCGCCAGCGCATCCTCGGCAATCGCTTCTTCCGATGGCGCCCCCTCGCTGCCGCCAAAACCCCGGTAATGCAGAAAATACAGCGCGTAACCGGGAAACGCCTCGGCGAACTCCGGCAGATTGCGCGACACGTCTTCGGCATTGCCGCCGAAATAGATCAGCGCCTTCGACCCGACTTGCTCGCGCACGGTCACGCGGATCTGCGCATCCTGCATCGCCAACGTCAGCCGCGAGTCCGGTGAATCGACGGCTGCGGGCTGGGGGAAGTAGATCAGCGAGCGCTGAAACACGAACAGCGCCAAGCACAGCACCAGGTAAATGCCGACGATCAATGCGACGAGTGACATCAGGGTTTTTGACATTCGACTAACTTTAACCGGGCGCGCAGATTGGCTGCCGCAGTGTAGACCACCGACTTCCCCGGTTTGCGCCAAAACACAGGGTGCAACAGATCCGCCGAGCAAGGGCGCCAGCATGAACCACAATGAGGGTTATTCCCGTCGCCGATTGCTCACGCTGGCTGCCGGGGTTTCGGCTGTTTTCACCTTTGACCGAGCGCTGGCCAACGCCACGCCGCCCAGCGCTACAGGAGCTCAGACCATGCAGACCCGCGCCATCCCTTCAAGCTCCGAGTCGCTTCCGCTCGTGGGGTTGGGCACCTATCGCGGCTTCGACGTCGCCCCCGGCGATCCGGCCTACAAGCAACTGCCGGCCGTGCTCGACGAACTGTTCAGGAAGGGCGGCACTGTGATTGATAGCTCGCCGATGTATGGCCGCGCCGAAGAAACCACCGGGGAAATGCTGTCGATCCACGAACCGCGCTCGCCGGCGTTTCTGGCGACCAAGGTCTGGACTCGCGGGCGCAAGGAGGGCATTGCGCAGATGGAGCAGTCATTTCGCCTGTTACGCACCGAGCGTATCGATCTGATGCAGATCCACAATCTGTTGGACTGGCAGGCCCATCTGCCAACCCTGCGCGAATGGAAAGAGCAGGGGCGCATCCGCTACATCGGCATCACCCATTACACGTCCACGGCTTATGACGAAGTCGAGGCCGTGTTGAAAGCCGAGCAAGTGGATTTCCTGCAAATCAACTACGCCCTCGATGATCGTGCCGTCGAGAAACGCATCCTGCCGTTATGCCGCGAGCGTGGCGTCGCGGTGATCTGCAATCGGCCGTTCGGTGGCGGTGAATTGCTCGCGCGGTTCAAGGGCCAGCCGCTGCCGGCGTGGGCTTCCGATGTGCAGGTCAACAGTTGGCCACAACTGGCCCTGAAGTTTTTGCTGGCACACCCGGCGGTGACTTGCGTCATTCCCGGCACCGGCAACCCGCGTTACATGGCGGACAACGCCAAGGCCGGGTTCGGCCCAATGCTTACCGATGCGCAGCGGCATCAGTTGATTGCGCTGCTCGGCTAAGTCGCAGGTGCGGCGCTGCTCTGGCGGATGGTCAACTCGAATGGCAGCACGCGTTGCCGCTCGTCCAGCGGTTTGCCTTCGATCAACGTGATGAGCATGTGTACCGCCATCTCGCCGAACATCTCGGCGGGTTGGGCGATGGTCGTTAGCGGCGGGTCACAGTAGGCGGCGAACGGAATGTCATCGAAGCCCACCAGCGACACGTCTTCGGGCACACGCAAACCGAGTTGGCGAATGCGTCGCAGCGCGCCGATGGCCATTTCATCGTTTTCGCAGAACAGCGCCGTCGGGCGCGGATTGAGCGCCAGCATTGCTGCGGCGCCTTCGTCCCCGGCCTTCAGGCTGAAATCGCCATGAGCTATCAGTGTCGGGTCGCAGGGAATACCCGCGCCACGTAACGCATCTTCATAGCCGGTCACCCGATCCTGCGTCAGCGGGCTGCTTTGCGGGCCTTTGATCAAGCCGATACGGCGGTGGCCGAGGGCGATCAAATGTTCGGTCATGGCTCTGGCAGCAGCGCGGTTGTCGAGGCTGATCGTCGGATGGCGCGTGTCTTTCAATACTTCGCAAGCGTTGACCAGCGGCGGGGTATCGACGCCCGGCGCCAAGTCGTGGAAGGGATCGCTGGCACGCAACTGGATCACGCCATCGGCCTGATGGGCGTAAACCAGTTCGGCGAATTCGCGTTCGATCGATTCATCGCCTTGGGTGTCGCACAACAGCAGTCGGTAGCCCGCTGCCTGCGCCGCTTGCTGGGCGCCGCTGATCACCCGGGCGAAAAAGATGTTGGCGATGGCCGGCACCAGAATCACCAGGTTGCCGGTCTTGCGTGAGCGGAATTGCACAGCCATCAGGTTCGGCCGATAGCCGGCCTGTTGCACGGCGGCGTTGACCTTGTCGCGGGTCTCGGGCAAGACCCGTTCCGGCGAGCGCAGGGTGCGCGACACCGTGGCGACCGAAACCCCGGCCAGGCGCGCCACTTCGCGGATGTTCGACACGGTCACCTCGTTGACGGGAATGCAGGCCGCGAGCTTACCTCAGCGACGGCTTGGCACAAACTGCCAAACGGTGTTTGACAGCGGTGATCGTCGAGCCTAGATTTGCGCCATGATGTAACCGGTTACATCTCCTGTAAACCCGGGACTTGCTCCCCGAACAGAGAAGCGTCGCGATGCACACGGCAAGCAGAATAAGAATGGGATTTGTCGGCGGTGGTGCCGGCGCATTTATCGGCCAGGCGCACCGTCAGGCGGCTGGTCTCGATGGGCATTTCGAACTGGTGTGCGGCGCATTCAGCCGCGACCCGCAGAACAATATTGAGACCGGCGCAGCGCTAGGGCTATCCGAAGCGCGCTGTTACGGCGACTGGCAGCAATTGCTGGAACGCGAAAGCGCCTTGCCTGCCGAGCAGCGCATGCAACTGTTGGTCATTGTCACGCCGAATCACTTGCACGCACCGATTGCTGCTGAAGCGTTGCGCGCCGGGTTTCATGTGTTCTCGGAAAAACCGGCCGCGCTGAGCCTGGCTGAACTGATCGAACTGCAAGCCGTGGTGAACAGCAGCGGCCAGCTCTACGGCCTCGCCCACACTTACCTCGGCTACCCGATGGTCTGGCAGGCCCGTGACATGGTGCGCAATGGCGTAATCGGCAAAGTGCGCAAAGTCATCGTCGAGTACCCGCAAGGCTGGCTCAGCCGCGATGTGGCGGGAGAAGGCAACAAACAGGCCGAATGGCGTGATCGTCCGGAGTTCTCGGGGCCGGGCGGCTGCATCGGCGACATCGGCACCCACGCTTTTTCGTTGGCGGAATTTGTCGCCGACCAATCCATCGAACAGATTTGCGTCAGCCTCGGCATGCATATCCCCGGCCGCCAACTGGATGACGATGCGGCGATGCTGCTCAAACTGGCGAGTGGCGCCAGCGGCGTGCTGATCGCCAGCCAGGTTTGCGCGGGGGAAGAAAATCCGCTGAAGCTCCGCATCTACGGCGACAAGGGTGGCCTGGAATGGCGCCAGGAAGAGCCATCAAGCCTGATCCACCGCTCCCTCGATCAACCGCTGCAAATCCTGCGCTCGGGTATCGGCCAGCCATGGTTGTGCGAGGCCGCGCTGCAACGCATGCGTCTGCCGGCCGGTCATCCCGAAGGTTATCTCGAGGCGATGGCCAACCTCTACAACGATTTTGCCCGCGCCATCCGCAATCACACTAGCGGTCACGACGCCCCCGGCGTACCCGGCATCAACGTCGGCCTGCGTGGCATGGCGTTCATCGAAGCGGCGGTGGCCAACCATCGCGGCGACGCCAAGTGGACGGCGATCACCCCATGAATCCGGAGACATCTGTCATGCAGCAAGCTCAACCAGGCCTGCGCGGCCCCGGGATCTTCCTCGCCCAGTTCATCAGCGACCAAGCGCCGTTCGATACCCTGAGCAACATCGCTCATTGGGCCGCATCCCAAGGCTACAAAGCGATTCAGTTGCCGACTCTGGGCACACGCTATATCGACTTGGCGCTCGCCGCCGAATCTCAGGATTACTGCGACGAATTGAACGCCGTGTGCGCCAAGGCCGGTGTGCAAATCAGCGAACTCTCGACGCACCTGCAAGGCCAGTTGGTGGCGGTGCACCCGGCGTTTGATGCGCTGTTCGACGACTTCGCCCCCGAGCATGTGCGCGGCCAGCCGCAGGCGCGCACCGAGTGGGCCATCGAGCAATTGAAACTCGCCGCACGCGCCAGCCAGCGTCTGGGCTTGAGTGCGCACGCGACGTTTTCCGGCGCCTTGCTGTGGCCCTACATGTATCCGTGGCCGCAGCGCCCGGCGGGGCTGGTCGAGGAAGGTTTTGCTGAACTCGGCCGCCGCTGGTTGCCGATTCTCGACGCCTTCGATGCGGCAGGTGTGGATCTGTGTTTCGAAATCCATCCGGGCGAAGACCTGCACGACGGTGCTTCGTTCGAGCGGTTCCTGGAGGCCGTCGATCAGCATCCGCGCGCGGCAATCCTCTATGACCCGAGCCATTTGCTGCTGCAACAGATGGACTATCTGGGCTTCATCGACCGCTATCACGCGCGCATCCGTATGTTCCATGTCAAGGACGCCGAGTTCCGCCCGGACGCACGCTCCGGGGTTTATGGCGGTTATCAGAGCTGGGTTGATCGACCGGGGCGCTTCCGTTCGCTGGGCGACGGGCAGATCGATTTCAAGGCGATTTTCAGCAAATTCACCCAGTACGGTTACGACGGCTGGGCGGTGCTCGAGTGGGAATGCTGCCTGAAAGATTCGGTGCAAGGCGCGGCTGAAGGTGCGGCGTTTATCGAGCGGCACATGATCAGCAAGGCCAGCAAAGCGTTCGACGATTTCGCCGGGGTGACCTCCGACCTGCAATCCAACCGGCGCCTGCTCGGCCTGAGCGAACGCTGAAAAAACTGCACCACGGTTAGCCACAACAAAAATAAAACGGTGACTGAAATGACCACGATGAATGCACGCCTGAGCGTGATGATGTTTTTGCAGTTCTTTATCTGGGGCGGCTGGTTCGTCACCCTCGGCACCTTTCTGGCGAGCAATCTGGGGGCCAGTGGCGGACAGATCGGCATGGCGTTTTCCACCCAGTCGTGGGGCGCGATCATCGCGCCATTCGTGATCGGCCTGATCGCCGACCGCTGGTTCAACGCCGAGCGCATCCTCGCGGTGCTGCACCTGCTGGGCGCCGTGCTGTTATACCGCCTGTATAGCGCGGTGGATTTCGCCGCGTTTTATCCGTTCGTGCTGGCGTACATGGTCATCTACATGCCGACCCTGGCGCTGGTGAACTCGGTGGCGTTCCGGCAGATGCGCGATCCGGCGCTGGAGTTTTCGCGGATTCGCGTGTGGGGCACGGTCGGCTGGATCGTGGCCGGGCTGGTGATCAGTTTCGGGTTTGCCTGGGATTCGAGCGCGTCCATCGCCTCTGGCGGGTTGCGCAATACGTTCCTGATGGCGGCGATTGCCTCGCTGTTGCTCGGCCTTTACAGCTTTTCGCTGCCGGCCACTGCACCGCTGAAGCGCGAGTCCGCCAATGTCGGGATCAAGCAGTTGCTGGGGCTGGACGCGTTGGGTCTGCTCAAGGATCGCAGCTACCTGGTGTTCTTCATTGCCTCGATCCTGATCTGCATTCCGTTGGCGTTCTACTACCAGAACGCCAACCCGTTTCTGGCTGAAATCGGCATGACCAACCCGACCGCGAAAATGGCCATCGGGCAGGTGTCTGAAGTGCTGTTCATGTTGCTGTTGCCGCTGTTCATCCAGCGCTTCGGCATCAAGTTGACGCTGCTGGTGGGGATGCTGGCGTGGGCGCTGCGCTATGCACTGTTCGCCTATGGCAACAATGGCGATCTGGCGTTCATGCTGTTTACCGGCATCGCGCTGCACGGCATCTGCTATGACTTCTTCTTCGTTTCGGGGCAGATCTATACCGATGCGAAGGCTTCCGAGCGTTTCCGCAGTTCGGCGCAAGGCCTGATTACCTTGGCGACTTATGGCGTTGGCATGTTGATCGGTTTCTGGGTGGCGGGGCAGGTGACCGATCACTACGCGACCGCAGGTGTGCATGACTGGCGCAGCATCTGGATGTTCCCGGCCGGATTTGCCCTCGCAGTGTTTGCCTGTTTTCTGCTCGCGTTCAATGGTCGGCAAACGGTGGCGGTTCAGCCATCCAACGGCTGAAAAGCTTCAACCGCGATAACGCAACGCCTCAAGCAACAACGCGAAAGCCGGCGCCGCCTGGCGTCGGCTCGGGTAATACAGGTGATAACCGGAGAACGAGGGGCACCAGTCTTCCAGCACTTGCACCAGACTGCCGTGGGCCAGGTGCGCTGCCACCAGGTTTTCCGGGATGTAGCTCAGGCCGAAACCATCGAGCGCCGCATCGAGCAGCGGGTACACCCCGCTCAGGGTGATCTGCCCGGAGACCCGCACCTTGAGGCTTTCACCGTCCTTCTCGAACTCCCAGGCGTAGAGGCCACCATTGGTGGGCAGGCGCAGATTGTTGCAAGCGTGATCGGTCAAGTCCCTTGGGGTTTCCGGTACTGGGCGGTTTTTGAAATAGCCTGGCGAGCCAACCACCGCCATGCGCATGTCCGGGCCGATGCGCGTGGCGATCATGCCTTGCGCCACGTCTTCGCCGAGTCGTACGCCAGCATCGAAACCCTGCCCGGCGATGTCGACGAAACCGTAATCGCAACAGACCTCGACGGCGATGTCCGGGTATTGCGGGAGGAACTCTTTCAGCACCGGACGCAACAGCCAATCCAGCGAATGGTCAGTGGCGCTGATGCGGATCCGCCCGGCCGGGGTTTCGCGCAGGCTGCTCAGCGCCGCCAGTTCCAGCTCGATCTCTTCGAAACGCGGGCCGACGGTTTGCAACAAGTGTTCACCCGCGTCGGTGGGGGAAACGCTGCGCGTGGTGCGCGTCAACAGCCGCATGCCCAAGCGTGCTTCAAGCGCGCGGATCGTGTGGCTGAGTGCCGACTGCGAAACGCCGAGTTTGGCTGCGGCTTTGGTGAAACTGCGTTCACGCGCCACGGCGAGGAAAGCGAGCAAGTCACTGGCATTTTCACGAAGCATTGATGAGTGTCCTGCATAAGTTTTTTCGAATTTTAGTCGATTATCTGCAGAGTACGGCTGGGTACAGTGATGACTGTCTTTATTGGAGAACATCACCATGAACCCGATTGCCGCTTCTGCGTTGACCCTGTCCTTGCTCGCTGCCGACGTTCAGGCCAACGACGCGCCCCGTGTCACCGTTACGCCCAATGGTTCACAGCCTTCGGCCCGTGGCCCGGCGGATTGGTTCACTGGCACGGTGCGGGTTGATGCGCCATTCAAAGGGACTGATGCCGCGCGGGTCAGCGGGGCGACGGTAACCTTCGAACCGGGCGCGCGTACGGCGTGGCATACGCACCCGTTGGGGCAGACGTTGATTGTCACTTCGGGAGCTGGATTCGTGCAGGAGTGGGGGCAGGACGTGCGGGTGATTCGGCCGGGGGATACGGTGTGGATTGCACCGGGTGTGAAGCATTGGCATGGGGCTGCGTCGACGACAGCGATGACCCACATCGCCATCGCCGAAGCGCTTGATGGCAGCGTGGTGGAATGGATGGAGCAGGTGAGCGACGCGCAGTATCCGGTGGTCGAGTAAGAGCTTTTTTCGCTCGGCTGGGGGTTGTAGTGCGATTCGAAATCGTTGCCCCTCACCCCAGCCCTCTCCCGGAGGGAGAGGGGGCCGACCGAGGTGTCTGGCGTGATACATCGACCTGAAAGAACTGAGTCGATTGTGGATTCGGCAAGGCACTTTCACGTCGATGTAGCTCGTGAGCATCCCCCAATCAGTCCCCTCTCCCTCCGGGAGAGGGTTAGGGTGAGGGGCTTTTGACCTTTCACGCGAATGTCAGATCATCTCCGGCAAAGCCGCCAACACCTTATCCAGCGTAATCGGATACTCCCGCACCCGTGCCCCGGTCGCGTTGTAAATCGCATTCGCCACCGCCGCACTCACTCCGCAAATCCCCAACTCGCCAACGCCTTTAGCCTTCATCGGCGAAGAAATCGGGTCCGTCTCATCAAGGAAAATCACTTCCTGATGCGGAATGTCGGCATGCACCGGCACTTCATATCCGGCCAAGTCATGGTTGACGAAAAACCCCAGCCGCTTGTCCACCGCCAGCTCTTCCATGAGTGCCGCGCCAACGCCCATGGTCATTGCGCCGATCACTTGGCTGCGTGCCGCTTTCGGATTGAGAATCCGCCCGGCCGCGCACACGGCCAACATGCGGCGCACGCGGACTTCACCTGTGGCGGCATCGACTGCGACTTCGACAAAGTGTGCGCCGAAGGTCGATTGCTGATATTTGTCGGCAAGCTCGCTGAATTCGATGCTGTCTTCAACGGTTATCGCGCCGCCTTCGGCCGCGTTGTGCAGCGGTAAAGCCTTGCCCCCGGCACGCACCTGGCCATCGGCAAAAACCACTTCGCCGTCGGTCATTCCCAATTTGCTGGCCACCGCTTCGCGCAGTTTCACGCACGCCGCGTAGACCCCGGCGGTCGAGCAATTGGCGCCGAACTGACCGCCCGATCCTGCCGAAACCGGGAAGTCAGAATCCCCCAGCCGTACCACCACATCGTCGATGCCCACACCCATCATTTCGGCGGCAGTCTGGGCGATGATCGTGTAGCTGCCGGTGCCGATATCGGTCATGTCGGTTTCAACGGTGATCTTGCCATCGCGCTCCAGCCGCACCCGTGCGCCGGATTTGACCAGCAGGTTATTGCGGATCGCCGCCGCCACGCCCATGCCGATCAGCCAGCGACCTTCGCGGCGGGTGCCAGGTTGTGCATTACGCTTGTCCCAGCCGAAATGCTCGGCGCCGGTTTGCAGGCATTTGATCAGTTGCCGTTGCGAGAACGGCCGCTCGGTTTTCACCGGATCGACCTGAGTGTCGTTGAGGATGCGGAACTGCACGGGATCGAGTTTGAGCTTCTCGGCCATCTCGTCCATGGCGATTTCCAGCACCATCAAGCCGGGCGTTTCACCCGGCGCGCGCATCGCGTTGCCTTCCGGTAAATCCAGTGGCGCAAGGCGCATGGTCACCAGCCGATTTTGCGCTGCATAGAGCAACTGGCTTGGTTGCGCGGCGACCTCGACTTTGCCCTCGGCGAGATTGCCCGACCAGCCTTCGTGGGCAATGGCAGTGAGTTTGCCGTCCGCCGTCGCGCCCATGCGAATCCGCTGAATCGTGGCTGGGCGGTGGGTGGTGTTGTTGGCGATCTGCGGACGGGCGAGGGCGACTTTGACCGGACGCCCGGCCAGCCGTGCGCCGAGGGCCGCAAGAATCGAGTCGGCACGGATAAACAGTTTGCCGCCGAACCCGCCACCGATGTACGGCGAAATCAGGCGCACTTTTTCCTTGGGCAGACCCAGCGTTTCGGCGACGTCATCGACGCTCCAGCCGATCATCTGGTTTGAAGTCCACAGCGTCAGTTGATCGCCTTGCCACGCGGCCAATGTCGCGTGCGGCTCCATCATCGCGTGGGACTGATCCGGCGTGGTGTAAGTCTGATCGAATTGCACCGGCGCGGCAGCGAAGGCACCGGCAAAATCGCCATGGCTGACATCGGGTAAGTCTTCTTTCGGCTCGACGCCCTGATCGCGCACGCTGGCCAGATCAAACTCGCCTTTGGCAGTCTGGTAATCGACTTTGACCAGTTGTGCCGCCGCACGCGCCTGTTCGAAAGTCTCGGCGACTACAAGGGCCACGGCCTGGTGATAGTGCTGCACTTCAGGCCCTGCCAGCAGGTGCGCCGCATTGTATTTGCCCTTGCCGAGTTTGCCGGCATTCGCGGCGGTGACGATGGCCAGTACTCCTGGCGCAGCCTTGGCGTCGTCGAGATTGATATGGGTAATGCGACCCTTGGCGATGGCTGAACCGACCATGAAACCGTAGGCCTGATTGGCCACCGCGTCGTGTTGTTCATAGGCGTAAGGCGCCTGACCGCACGTCTTCAGCTTGCCTTCGATACGGTCGGTGGGCTTGCCGATGACTCTCAACTGGTCAATCGGATTGGTGGTGGCGGGCGTGTCGAATTTCATGCGTCGTCCCTCGCTTGGGCCAGCACCGAGGCAAGCGTGCGTTCGACCAGGGTCACTTTGAATTGGTTGTCGTCAGTCGGCGTGGCGCCTTCTAGCAGCTTCGCGCTGACCGCTTTGGCGCCTTGCGGCACCAGTGCTTCAGCGGCTTCCACACGCCAAGGTTTGGGGGCGATGCCACCCACGGCGATACGCGCGCTGCCATCCTTCTGCACAATCACGCCAACCGACACCAGTGCAAACGCGTACGACGCCCGATCCCGCACCTTGTGATAGACGTGAGTGCCGCCCAGTGGCGCGGGCAGGGTGACTGCGGTGATCATCTCGCCCGGCGTCAGGCTGGTTTCGATGTTCGGCGTATTGCCCGGCAACAGATGAAAATCAGCGATGGCGATGCTGCGGGTGCTGCCATCCGGTTTGACCGTTTCGACCTGCGCATCCAGCACGCGCATGGCAATCGCCATATCGCCCGGGTGCGTGGCGATGCACGCGTCGCTGACACCGATGATCCCCAACTGCCGAGTGACGCCGCCAATCGCTGAGCAGCCGCTGCCGGGATTGCGTTTGTTGCAAGCCTGGTTCGTGTCGTAGAAATACGGGCAGCGCGTGCGTTGCAGCAGGTTGCCGGCGGTGGTCGCCATGTTGCGCAACTGGCCGGAAGCGCCGGCGAGCAGGGCGCGGGACAGCAGTGCGTAGTCTTTTCTGACGCGCGCATCGGCCGCCAGATCGGTGTTGCGCACCAGCGCGCCGATGCGCAAACCACCCTCGGGTGTGGCTTCGATCTGATCGAGGCCCAAGTGATTGACGTCGATCAGATGCAGCGGCGTCTCGATGTCGAGCTTCATCAGGTCCAGCAAATTGGTGCCGCCGGCAATGAACTTCGCACCGTCGAATTGCGCAGCTTGTGCAGCGGCTGCCGCAGGGGAGTCGGCGCGGCTGTAATTGAACGGTCTCATGCCGGCACCTCCGCGACTTCGCTGATCGCTTCGATGATGTTCGAGTACGCGCCGCAGCGGCAGATATTACCGCTCATGCGTTCCTGAAATTCACTGGCGATCAATTGCGGCGAGTCGGTCAGACTCGGGCTGACGTGGCTCGGTATGCCGTCACGAATTTCCTGCAACACGGCCACCGCCGAGCAGATTTGCCCCGGCGTGCAATAACCGCACTGGTAGCCATCGTGCTTGATGAACGCGGCCTGCATCGGGTGCAATTTGTCAGGCATGCCGAGGCCTTCGATGGTGGTGATTTCGGAGGCTTCGTGCATCACCGCCAGGCTCAGGCAGGAATTGATCCGCCGGCCATCGGCGATCACCGTGCACGCACCGCACTGGCCGTGGTCGCAGCCTTTCTTGGTGCCGGTCAGGTGCAGGTGTTCGCGCAGTGCGTCGAGCAGGGTGGTGCGATTATCGACCTCCAGCGCCTGCGCTTTGCCGTTGACTTGCAGGCTGACTTTGCTCATGGACGGTTGCTCCAGATTGGCGGCGTAGGCTTTGAGGCTGATGAACGGCGGCATGGCGAACGCCGTCGCGGTGACGGCGCCGATAATCAGAAATTGTCGTCGGGATAGGGTTAACGGCTCACGGTTGTCCATTGCTGCGATTCCTCTCAATCAGGGCGGCAGGGTTCACAGGACCCGCTCAGTCGTGCCGGCATGCATGCCAGTCTCGTTCTAGGAGTGACAGCCGGAGAGATGAAAAGGTTTTTGCGGATTTGAGCTATAGAGTTATGCGGTTTGTTCATGAATCAGTTTGAGATGTGGCCTCTGCGGCAATTGGCGCGACGGCCATTTGCGTAACGGCGAGTATTCGTTTGCACAATCGATTGGAAGTGACGAACGGCTATCGGCGGTCAGTGAATCATCGGTCTTTTACCCGGTCGTATCTGCGGCTGCGCGCACTCCGTCTCCAGGGCGGGGGCAGCGCTGGCCGTTTCCGTCGTCAAGACTTTGGTTTTAGGGATGTTCTGAATGAAGCGCGCAACCACTTTGCTGCTGACCGTTTCCGCTGCCGTGCTGCTGGGCGGCTGTGTAGCCGACTTTGATGATGACCATCGCCATGGTCGCCACTACGACCGAGATCATGGCCGCTATCAGGATCATGATCGCCGCGACAGTCGCTGGGATGACCGCGATGACGACCGCCGCGACGGGCGTCGTTATCACCGTGACCGCGATGATGACTGATTGAACGAGGAGGGCGTTGCCGCAATGGCAACGCCCTCTGGCTTTAAAAGTGAGCGCTCGCCCGGACGCGGGAACGCGCAGGCTTCGCAGCCTCGAGATCCAGCAAATGGGTGGCGAGAATGTCGCTCAGAAAACGGAACTGATCGTTGATACCGACCACTTCATTGCTGAAATGGTTGCTCGCGGCGGGCATCAGCAGGTCTTCGAAATCTTCGTTGAACAGCAATGCTGCAGTTTTGCGCGACACTACTTGCTGGTCGTAGTAGTTGCTGCCAAATACCGGAAAGCTCACGGCGAGGGTGACGGTAATGATCATGATGTAAAGGCCTCGTTGCGTGTCTCGGATGGGGTGCATCCTGCGCCGGACGGTTTTGCGGCGGAAGGCAATCGTCGCGATGGTGAATATCGATGGCAGTGATGGTCGGGATTTGTGTTGGATTCGCGGGCCTCATCGCTGGCAAGTCGAATCGTCGCACCGCAGCTCCCACAGGGATTTGTGTTGAACCCATAATTCGGCAACACCACTGAACCCTGTGGGAGCTGGCTTGCCAGCGATGAGGCCGGTACATCCAACACCACGGTGAACTGACCCACCTATACTCAAATCATCACCTCCGACTCCGAGCCACCAAAGGACACCGCCACCGTGAACCTGCGTGCGCTGATCGTCGCCGCAATGTTTTTGCTGGCTGGCTGCGCGACCACCGCGCGGGCCCCGGTGACTGCGCCAGCGGTGCTGGTTTCGCCTGCGACGTGGCAACAGATCGACCGCGAAATCGTCAGCGCCTCCCAGCAAGCCACCGAGCAGGTCAAGCTGTTCGCCCGGGGTTCGATGGAACATTGGCGCACTCGGGTCTATCAGCAAACTGAAGAAAATTTCATCCCGTGGTTCAGCAGCTACTGGACCCAGGAATGGCTGTCGGTGAAAGTCAGCTGGTACACCATCAGCGCCAGCGGCGAGCAAGATGCCTCGGAGAAGCGACTGGCCGCCTATCTGCTTGAGAAGTATCAGGAAAAGGTCTTGGCGCCAGTGGCGGTGGAAATCGATCCGGATGCGATCCTCAGCCAGGCGACGGGGTATTACGCGCAGTTGATGGCGCAGCAGATGCCGCTCATCGCCCAGCGTCACCGTGTGCCGGTCGCGCAACTCAATGGACGCTTACAGAAAGTCCCGGCCATCGCGCTGGGGCCGCCTGCTGCGCGCAATGCCTCGCTGTACCAGGTCGTCAGCAGCGAACCGCTGAACACCCTGCCGGCCTACGCCGCGCTGATCGACAAGATTCACACCGACGGCGGCTCCAAAGGCGTTGGCTCGACTGAGTCTGCGATGGCCCCGGTGGCCAAACGCGCAAGCAAGCGCATCGAGGCCGAGATGGCCCCGC
The DNA here is from genome assembly GCF_049897765.1 of Pseudomonas sp. TWP3-2. Classification (NCBI taxonomy): domain Bacteria; kingdom Pseudomonadati; phylum Pseudomonadota; class Gammaproteobacteria; order Pseudomonadales; family Pseudomonadaceae; genus Pseudomonas; species Pseudomonas sp. TWP3-2. Next base: position 68,526 of record NZ_JAFCWW010000024.1, read on the forward strand.
GCGGCGCCGCCAGTGCGGTGGCGGCAGCAGCGGGGAAACTCGCCGGAGCGCTGATCTCGGTGGGCGTGATCGGCATTCGCGCGATCATCCAGGCCAGCGATCGCCCGGACAGCGAAGCGCTGATCCGCAGCAGCCTGGGCAACACCTTCGATAAAGCCTGGCTGAAACTGGTGCAGAACCCGACCACCGGCGTCATGGCCGGCACGCTGCACATTGCAGGGCAGGTCGAGGGCAATCTCGGCGGGCGTGAAGAACCGTCGGTCGGACTGGGCAGCAATCGTGTCGAATGGCGGCCGCCGGAGACGACTACTCAGCAGATCGATCCCTAAACCCGCAACATCTTCATCGATTGGCCTGCCGCTATCGCCAGCAGGCTGGCTCCCACAGGGGATTGTGTTGGACGCAAAATCTGTGTCTGGCCGAGATAAAACTGTGGGAGCTAGCCTGCTAGCGATTGGCGTCCGCCCAGCCAACACCATAGTGGCTCCTACAGGGTTGGTGTTCACTCTGCCGACGGAGTGATCCGACAGCTTTTACGCTGGCGGATTTCTTCGTCCGTCGGCCGCTCCTGCACGAATTCGAAACGCGGCTCGCCCTCGCTGTAGTGCACCAGCCAGCCCCATTCCAGCTCCTGTTCATCCTGCCCGGGATGCGGCGGTCGCGCCCACCAGGGTTCTTTGCTGAGGATCTCGCGCATGATGGCCTCCGGTTGCTTGGCAATCCATCAACTATAACCCCCGTGTCACGGGTCGCCAGAAATGGCCGTGTAGAATTCGCCAGACATGACGAGTGAAGGAGAGAGCGCCATGACCGACGACACGGGGAAAAGGCTGTTTTTTGCATTGGACTGCCCGCCAGCGCAGCGCAAAGCTATTGCGCAGTGGCGTAGCGAATTGGGCTTGCGCACCGGCAAACCGGTGCCGGCGGATAACTTTCATCTGACGCTGCTGTTTCTCGGTGCCGTGCCATTGGCGCAGATTGCCGGGGTCTGCGACGCTGCATCCAAGGTGAGTATGCCGGGCGAAGCGCTGAAGATTTCGCTGGATCGCTTGCAGGTCTGGCACCGCGCCGGGGTGTTGGCGCTGGCGCCCGAACAGGCACCGCCGGGGTTGCTGCGTTTGGTGTATGCACTGGAGCAGGCGATGTTGCCGTTTGGTTTTGAGGAGACCAATCGTGAGTATCGTCCACACGTGACGCTGGCTCGCGACTTCCGAGCGCAAGAGCCGGAATGCGCCACGCCGCCGGAGTTCATCCTGCACGCTGAACGCTTTGCCCTGTTCGAATCGCACAAGGGCCGCTATCGCACACTGGCGGATTGGCCGCTGATCTGACGCCACAAAAAAAGGCGCCCGAGGGCGCCTGAATTCACCTGAACCGAGGGAGCCAGGTGAGGCCGTTCATATGCAGGGTGCAGCGGTGGTAAGGCGCTGCGTGAACGGGAAAACTAGAAAATTTTGAATTACCTAAAACCCTGTGGGAGCGGCGGTTCGACGATTCGACTTGCCCGCGATGAGGTCATCACCTTCAACATAGTTGGTGACTGACTCACCGCCATCGCTGGCAAGCCAGCTCCCACAGGTTTATCGGTGTCGTCACAATGTTCAATCAGCCGGGGTTACTTACCGAGTTTTACGCGGGTCCAGCCACGCGTCATGATCCGCTGCGTGGCAATCGGCTGGTCAGGCACCGCATACAACGTCGCCATCACCGCTTGCGACGGGTACGAACCCGGGTCATTGCGGATCGCTTCGTCTACCAGCGGTGTCGCGGCCGAATTGGCGTTGCTGTAGCCGTTGCTGTTGGTGATCTCGGCGATGATGTCCGGGCGCATCAGGAAGTCCATGAACAGGTAGGCGTTGTCGACATTCGCCGCATCGCGCGGGATGGCGACCATGTCGTAGAAGCTGCCGGCGCCTTCCTTGGGAATGCTGTAATCGATCACTACGTTATTCCCCGATTCGACCGCGCGCGCCTTGGCCTGCAACACGTCCCCGGAGTAACCGACGGCTACGCAGATGTTGCCGTTGGCCAGATCCGAGATGTACTTCGAGGAGTGGAAATACGCCACGTTCGGGCGGATCTTCATGAACAGCGCTTCGGCTTCCTTGATGTGCGCGGTGTCCTTGTCGTTCACCGGGTAACCCAGGTAGTGCAGGGCCGCCGGGATCATTTCCGTTGGCGAGTCGAGGAAACTGATGCCACAGGCTTTGAGCTTTTCAGCGTTTTCCGGTTTGAACAGCAGGTCCCAGGAGTTGGTCGGGGCATTGGCGCCGAGCACTTCCTTGACCTTTGCCGGGTTGAAGCCGATGCCGATCGAGCCCCACATGTACGGGAACGCGTGGGCGTTGTCCGGGTCACTGGCGGCAGCATTTTTCAGCAGCACCGGGTTGAGGTTTTTCCAGTTTGGCAGTTTGGATTTGTCCAGCGTCTGATAGACCCCGGCCTTGATCTGCTTGGCCAGAAAACTGTTGGACGGCACCACCAGGTCATAGCCTGATTTGCCCGCCAGCAGACGTGCTTCCAGGGTTTCGTTGCTGTCGAACACGTCGTAGGTCACGCGAATCCCGGTCTCGTCTTCGAACTTCTTGACCGTGTCCGGGGCGATGTAGTCCGACCAGTTGTAAACGCGCAGCACCTTGTCGTTGGCCTGGACGCCCGTGGCGATTGCGCCCACTAAGGACAGTGTGAGCAGAGTCCTGCCAAACATTTTCATCGGTACAACTCCATTCTTTTTATTCAAAAACACAAGCTGGTATGCATAGAACCTGTGGCGAGGGGGCTTCTGTGGCGAGGGAGCTTGCTCCCGCTGGGCTGCGCAGCGGCCCCAAAAGCTTGTGAGCGCTGCGCACTCAAGCGGGAGCAAGCTCCCTCGCCACAGTTTCAGTCGTCGTTAATTACGCCGTGGCGGCACGTTGCGGCTGTTGCCACGACTCGTTCGCCGTCTGGTCCATCGCTTCCTGTATCGCACGTTTGCGGTTGGCTTCCGCCCTGCGGCCGAAGTACCAGACCAGGAAGGTCACCAGCGACACCGCCAGCAATATCAAACTGGCCACCGCGTTGATCTCAGGCTTCACGCCCAGACGCACCGCCGAGAAGACTTCCATCGGCAACGTGGTCGACCCCGGTCCGGACACGAAGCTCGCCAACACCAGATCATCCAGCGACAAGGCAAACGACATCATCCCGCCCGCTGCCAGCGACGGCGCGATCATCGGAATGGTGATCAGGAAAAACACCTTGAACGGCTTCGCCCCGAGATCCATCGCGGCTTCTTCGATCGACAGGTCCAGCTCACGCAGACGCGCCGACACCACCACCGCCACATAAGCCGCGCAGAACGTCGTGTGAGCGATCCAGATCGTGACGATGCCACGCTCCTGCGGCCAGCCGATCAACTGCGCCATCGCCACAAACAGCAGCAGCAGCGACAGACCGGTAATCACCTCCGGCATCACCAGCGGCGCGGTGACCAGGCCACCGAACAACGTGCGACCCTTGAAGCGCGTGACGCGAGTCAGCACGAATGCGGCGAGAGTGCCCAACGCCACAGCGGCAATCGCGGTGTAGCAGGCGATTTCCAGCGAGCGCACCACCGAGCCCATCAGTTGCGTGTTGTCGAGCAGGCCGACGTACCACTTCAGCGACCAGCCGCCCCACACCGTCACCAGTTTGGATGCGTTGAACGAGTAGATCACCAGAATCAGCATCGGCAGATAAATGAACATCAAGCCGAAGATCAACATGAACTTGGAAAATCCGAAGCGTTTCATCCCCGTGCCTCCATCTCTTTGGCCTGGCTGCGGTTGAACAGCAGAATCGGCACAATCAGGATCAACAGCATCACCACCGCCAGCGCGGACGCCACCGGCCAGTCGCGGTTATTGAAGAACTCTTGCCACAGCACACGCCCGATCATCAGCGTCTCCGGGCCACCCAGCAGTTCCGGAATCACGAACTCGCCGACCACCGGAATGAACACCAGCATGCAACCGGCGATGATGCCGTTCTTGGCCAGCGGCACGGTGATTTTCCAGAAGTTGTTGAAGTTGCTCGAACCCAGATCCTGCGCGGCTTCCAGCAGGCTGCCGTCGTGTTTCACCAGGTTGGCGTAGAGCGGCAACACCATGAACGGCAGGTAGGCGTAAACCACGCCGATGTACACGGCTGTGTTGGTGTTGAGGATCTCGATCGGGTGGTCGGTCAGCCCGGTCCACATCAAAAAGCCGTTGAGCAAACCGTTGTTGCTGAGGATGCCCATCCACGCGTAAACGCGGATCAGGATCGCAGTCCAGGTCGGCATCATGATCAACAGCAGCAGGACGTTTTGCGTTTCCTTGTTGGCCTTGGTGATCGCGTAGGCCATCGGAAAACCGAGCACCAGACACATCATCGTGCTCAGCGCCGCGACCTTCAGCGAACCCAGGTACGCGGAGAGGTACAGTTCATCCTCGCCAAGCATCGTGTAGTTGCCGATGTTCAGCAGCAGCTGGAATTTCTGCTCGGCGAAGGTGTAGATCTCCGAGTACGGCGGGATCGACAACGCGGCTTCCGAGAAGCTGATCTTCATCACCAGAAAGAACGGCAGCATGAAGAACAGGAATAGCCAGATGAACGGAATGCCGATCACCAGTTTTCGCCCACTGGGCACCAGGCGCAGGAATTGCTGATTGAAGGTTCTCATGAGCGCAGTACCACGCCGCTGTCATCTTCCCACCAGACGTAAACCTGATCGTCCCAGGTCGGCCGCGCGCCACGGCGTTCGGCGTTGGCCATGAACGACTGGACGATATTGCCGCTCGGCAGTTGCACGTAGAACACCGAGTGGCCGCCGAGGTAGGCGATGTCATGCACTTTGCCTTCGGACCAGTTGTAGCGGGTCTCGGGTTTGACGGTGCTGACGAGCATTTTTTCCGGGCGGATCGCGTAGGTGATCGACTTGTCCTGCACCGAGGTGCTGACGCCATGACCGACGTAGATTTTCTGCTGCAAATCCGGGCAGTGAATGATCGCGTGGCCTTCAAGGTCCTCGACCACGGTGCCGTCGAAGGCGTTCACGTTGCCGATGAATTCGCAGACCATGCGGCTGACCGGTGCTTCATAGATGTCGACCGGGCTGCCGATCTGCGCGATCCAACCGAGGTGCATGATCGCGATGCGCTCGGCCATGGTCATGGCCTCTTCCTGGTCGTGGGTCACCATCACGCAAGTCACGCCGACGCGTTCGATGATTTCCACCAGTTCCAGCTGCATCTGCGAACGCAGTTTTTTATCCAGCGCGCCCATCGGTTCGTCGAGCAGCAACAGCTTCGGGCGCTTGGCCAGCGAGCGGGCGAGGGCCACGCGCTGGCGCTGACCGCCGGACAGTTGATGCGGACGGCGTTTGGCGTATTGAGTCATGTGCACCAGACGCAGCATCTCTTCAACGCGCGCGTCGATTTCACTGGCGGGCAAACGGTCCTGCTTGAGGCCGAAGGCAATGTTCTGCGCCACGGTCATGTGCGGGAACAAGGCGTAGGACTGGAACATCATGTTGATCGGCCGCTCGTATGGCGGCATATCGGTGATGTCCACACCGTCGAGGAAGATGCGCCCGTCAGTCGGACGCTCGAAACCGGCGAGCATGCGCAGCAGGGTCGATTTGCCCGAACCGGAGCCGCCGAGCAGGGCGAAGATTTCGCCTTGCTTGATCTCCAGGGACACGTCGTCCACTGCGATGGTTTCGTCGAATTTCTTGGTGACTCGATCGACTTTCAACAGCACCTTTTTCGGTTGCTGCTGACCTTCAAGAGCCTTCCTGTATGTGCTGGAGGCGTTTGCCATGTGAAACTCCCAACAGGTTTCAGTCGCCGGGCCAACGTGGCCTGGCTTAAGAGTGGATTGCAGAGCGGCAGGACATTTGTGTCGGATCGCATACCCTGTGGGAGCTGGCTTGCCAGCGATGGCGGTCGAGTAGTCACCCTTTATGTTGAAGGTGACGGCCTCATCGCTGGCAAGCCAGCTCCCACAGGGTTTTGCATTGATTCGACTGACAACATTCCTGCCGATCCGGCTTGGTCGGCGCCGCCGTCCTGGCTGCCTGGGTCGTACTTGTTGTTATTACGGGTGTTGTTTTTCACGGATGCCGGATGCGCAAAGGCACACCCGTCATCCGTGGGGCAGTAAATCGTCAGGTGATTCTTGGGATGGTCAGCGCTGGTTACGCTGCACCGCGCGTTGCCGGCAGGCCGTGCCGAACGCCTGGAAAATCTTCAGGTAGTTCGGGTTGTCCAGCACTTGCCATTCCGGATGCCATTGCACACCGACGGCGAAGGTCGGGCTGTGTTCGACCGAGATCGCCTCGATCAAACCATCCGGCGCAACGGCCTCGGCGCGCAGGCCGGGGGCGAGGCGGTCGATGCCCTGGCTGTGAATCGAATTGACCTGGAATTCCGACGGCAACTCCAGCGCTGCGAACACGCCACCCGTCAGCACGCTCACGGCATGCGCCGGGGCGTACTGCACGGCGACGTCCGGACTGTCGGCCTCGCGGTGATCGAGCATGCCCGGCAACTCATGCACCTTCTGATGCAGGCTGCCGCCGAACGCCACGTTCATTTCCTGAAAGCCGCGGCAAATGCCCAGCACCGGAACGCCCGCCGCAATGGCTGCACGTAATAAAGGAAGGGTCGTGGCATCCCGCGCCGGATCATGATCCGTGCCGGGAGCGCTGGCCGGGCCTTGATAGTGGAAAGGTTCCACATTCGAAGGCGAGCCGGTCAGCAGCAGACCGTCGAGCTGACCGAGCAGGTCATCGATTTCAGTCTGAGTGCCAAGAGAAGGAATGACCACTGGCAACCCCAAAGCCGCGACGCTCACAGCACGCAAGTACTTGTCTCCGCTGACGTGGTAGGGGTGCAGGCCAATCTGTTTGACGCACGCAGTAACGCCGATCAATGGCTTGAATGCCATTTTTATTCACCTCGAAGTTTGACACTTGAACGAGCTTTTCCGGAGCTTAGCCTCGTTGATTTTAATTAACAACTGCCATGTAAAAAATTCTAAACGCCGCTCAGCAGATCTTCATGATTTCCGGGCCTTTGCCGGCTGATCTGGCACGCAAGTGCCCTGAAAGCCCCTGAAAATAAACGCTGAGCGGCCAGGTGTTCGCTATTGACTTCACTTTGCCTTTCGGATTGACTGGCTCGGCGAAACAGCAGTGAACATAATAATTAACAGCTAAATAGGTGCATCATGTCGGTCCCTCTGCGTACCGTTCAACTCAACGAAGCAAACGCATTCCTTAAGAAATATCCTGAGGTTTTGTACGTCGACCTTCTGATTGCGGATATGAACGGTGTGGTGCGCGGCAAGCGCATCGAACGCACCAGTCTTCATAAGGTTTACGAGAAAGGCATCAACCTGCCGGCCTCGCTCTTCGCCCTCGACATCAACGGCTCCACGGTGGAAAGCACCGGTCTGGGTCTGGACATCGGCGACGCTGACCGGATCTGCTACCCGATTCCCGGCACTCTCAGCATCGAGCCGTGGCAGAAACGCCCGACCGCCCAATTGCTGATGACCATGCACGAAATCGAAGGCCAGCCGTTCTTCGCTGACCCGCGTGAAGTGTTGGCCAATGTGGTGCGCAAGTTCGACGACCTCGGTCTGACCATTTGTGCGGCGTTCGAACTGGAGTTCTACCTGATCGACCAGGACAACGTGAACGGCCGCCCGCAGTCGCCACGTTCGCCGGTTTCCGGCAAGCGTCCGGTATCGACGCAGGTGTATCTGATCGACGACCTCGACGAATACGTCGACTGCCTGCAAGACATCCTCGAAGGCGCGAAAGAGCAGGGCATCCCGGCTGACGCCATCGTCAAGGAAAGCGCCCCGGCGCAGTTCGAAGTCAACCTGCACCACGTTTCCGATCCTATAAAAGCCTGCGATTACGCGGTGCTGCTCAAGCGTCTGGTGAAGAACATCGCCTACGACCACGAGATGGACACCACCTTCATGGCCAAGCCGTATCCGGGTCAGGCGGGTAATGGTCTGCACGTGCACATTTCGATTCTCGATAAAGAAGGCAACAACATCTTCGCCAGTGAGGAGCCCGAGCAGAACGCCGCACTGCGTCACGCGATCGGCGGTGTGCTCGAGACCCTGCCTGCGCAGATGGCTTTCCTGTGCCCGAACGTCAACTCGTACCGCCGCTTCGGCGCGCAGTTTTACGTGCCGAACTCGCCGTGCTGGGGCATCGACAACCGCACTGTGGCGATCCGTGTGCCGACCGGTTCTGCCGACGCCGTGCGCATCGAGCACCGCGTTGCCGGCGCGGATGCCAACCCGTATCTGCTGATGGCTTCGGTGCTGGCCGGTATTCACCACGGTCTGACCAATCAGATCGAGCCGGGCGCCCCGGTTGAAGGCAACAGCTACGAGCAGAACGAACAGAGCCTGCCGAACAACCTGCGCGACGCATTGCGCGAGCTGGACGACAGCGAAGTCATGGCCCGCTACATCGACCCGCTGTACATCGACGTGTTTGTCGCGTGCAAAGAGAGCGAGTTGGCCGAGTTCGAGAACTCGATTTCTGACCTTGAGTACAACTGGTATCTGCATACGGTGTGATGGGTTTGGGCCCTCAAAAGCCCAAGAGCCCCTCACCCTAACCCTCCCGAAACGTCGGACCGCCCGGAGGGAGAGGGGACTGAACGAGTTGTCTTGAGAAATTCAGCGACCTGAACGATCCAGTCGGTTATGGATTCGACAAAGATTTTTCAGGTCGGCGCAGATTTTGAGCATCCCCCAATCGGTCCCCTCTCCCTCAGGGAGAGGGCTAGGGTGAGGGCAACAATCTCAAGCCGAATACATAACCCAGACACCCCCAAATCCCCTTGTCGAGCCACAACAATGACAACTACCCGCACCGACTGGGAACAACGCTTCCAGTCCCTGAGCATCGAAGCCCGCGCTTTCATCAACGGTGAATACCGCCCGGCCATCAGCGGCGACACCTTCGAATGCACAAGCCCGGTGGACGGCCGTTTTCTCGCCGCCGTCGCCAGCACCGATGAAGCCGACGCCAATCTCGCCGTCGAAGCTGCACGCCAATCGTTCGAGTCCGGTATCTGGGCGAACAAAGCCCCGGCCGAGCGCAAGCGCATCCTGATTCGCTTCGCCGATCTGATCCTGCAGAACCAGGAAGAACTGGCGCTGCTCGAAACCCTCGACATGGGCAAACCGATCAGCGATTCGATGAGCATCGACATCCCGGCGACCGCCAACGCGATCCGTTGGAGCGCCGAAGCCATCGACAAGATCTACGATGAAGTCGCCGCTACGGCGCATGATCAACTCGGCCTGATCACTCGTGAACCTTCGGGCGTGGTCGCGGCCATCGTGCCGTGGAACTTCCCGCTGATCATGGCCAGCTGGAAATTCGCCCCTGCGCTGGCTGCCGGCAACTCGTTCATCCTCAAGCCTTCGGAAAAATCCCCGCTGACCGCGATTCGTATCGCCCAGTTGGCGCTGGACGCCGGGATTCCGAAAGGCGTGTTCAACGTGCTGCCGGGCTTCGGCCACACCGTCGGCAAAGCGCTGGCGCTGCACATGGACGTCGACGTGCTGGCCTTCACCGGTTCGACGGCGATTGCCAAGCAACTGATGATTTATTCCGGCCAAAGCAATATGAAACGCGTCTGGCTCGAAGCCGGCGGCAAGAGCCCGAACGTGGTGTTCGCCGACGCTCCGGATTTGCGCGCAGCCGCTCAAGCGGCAGCCAGCGCCATCGCCTTCAATCAGGGTGAAGTGTGCACCGCCGGTTCGCGTCTGCTGGTTGAGCGTTCGATTCGCGAGCAATTCATTCCGCTGCTGGTGGAAGCGCTGCAAGCGTGGAAACCCGGCCACGCGCTGGACCCGGCGACCACCGTCGGTGCCGTCGTGGATCAGCGCCAACTGGACAACGTGCTGCGTTACATCAGCATCGGTCGCGAGCAGGGCGCTGAACTGATCGCTGGCGGCAAACGCACCCTCGAAGACACCGGTGGCCTGTACGTCGAGCCGGCGCTGTTCGACGGCGTAACCAACGCCATGACCATCGCCCAGGAAGAAATCTTCGGCCCGGTGCTGTCGCTGATCACCTTCGACACCGTTGAAGAAGCACTGCAGATCGCCAACGACAGCATCTTCGGCCTCGCCGCCGGCGTGTGGACCAGCAACCTGAGCAAGGCGCACACCTTCGCCCGTGGCCTGCGCGCCGGTAGCGTATGGGTCAACCAGTACGACGGCGGCGACATGACCGCGCCGTTCGGTGGTTTCAAACAGTCGGGCAACGGTCGCGACAAATCGCTGCACGCGTTCGACAAGTACACCGAGCTGAAAGCGACCTGGATCAAGCTCTAACTCTTTTACAGCGGCGGCCGCCATCAACCGGCGGCCCTCGGAGAATAAAATGAAACAACAACACGTAAACAGCTACTACGCCGCCACCCGCAATGAAGTCATCGATTTCCCGACGCTGGAGGAAGCAGTCGATTGCGATGTGTGCATCATTGGCGCCGGCTATACCGGCCTGTCCTCGGCACTGTTCCTCACCGAGGCTGGCTATAAAGTCACCGTGCTGGAAGCGGCGAAAGTCGGCTACGGCGCCAGCGGTCGCAATGGCGGGCAACTGGTCAACTCCTACAGCCGCGACGTCGATGTGATCGAAGCGCGCTACGGCGACAAGACTGCCGAGATTCTCGGCAGCATGATCTTCGAAGGCGCCGACATCATCCGTTCGCGCATCAAGGACTACGACATCAAATGCGACTACCGCCCGGGCGGCATTTTCGCAGCGATGAACAAGAAACAACTCAACGGTCTGGCCGAGCAGAAACGCGGCTGGGAACGCTACGGCAACCATAATCTGAAGATGCTTGACGCCGCGCAGATTCGCCGCGAAGTCGGCTCCGACGCTTACGTCGGCGGTCTGCTGGACATGCAGGGCGGCCACGTTCATCCGTTGAACCTGGCGCTCGGGGAAGCCGCTGCCATCGTGCGTCTGGGCGGCAAGATCTACGAGCAATCGGCAGCGGTGGAAATTACCTATGGCGAGCCGATCACCGTGCGCACCGCCAAAGGTCTGGTGCGCGCCAAGTACCTGCTGATCGCCGGCAATGCCTATCTGCCGCAAGGCCTCGACAACCGCGTGACCGCCAAGAGCATGCCGTGCGGTTCGCAAATCGTCGTCACCGAACCGCTGACCGAGAAGCAGGCACGCAGCCTGATCACCAACAACTACTGCGTCGAAGACTGCAACTATCTGCTGGATTACTACCGTCTGACCGCCGATAACCGTTTGCTCTACGGCGGCGGCGTGGTCTACGGCGCGCGTGAGCCGGACGACATCGAACAGCTGATCCGTCCGAAGATCCTCAAGACCTTCCCGCAGCTCAAAGACGTGAAAATCGACTACCGCTGGACCGGCAACTTCCTGCTGACCATGTCCCGCATGCCGCAATTCGGCCGCATCGAGAAAAACGCCTACTACATGCAAGGCTACAGCGGCCACGGCGTCACCTGCTCGCACCTGGCCGGCAAGCTGATCTCGGAAATGATCCGCGGCGACGCCGAACGCTTCGATGCTTTCGCATCCCTGCCGCACATGCCAATGCTCGGCGGCCGCACCTTCTCCGCGCCACTCACCGCCCTCGGCGCCGTTTACTACTCGCTGCGCGACCGGTTCGGCATCTAGTTACCTCGCCGGCGGCCGCCCCAAAAGGCGCCGCCGGTTTTTCCACCCCATCAGCCACACCACAAAACCCTGTGGGAGCTGGCTTGCCAGCGATGGCGATTTATCAGCCAAAAGTGATGTTGAATGTGCAACCCAATCGCTGGCAAGCCAGCTCCCACAGGTGTTGTATGCAACCCGGAATTATCACCAGCACACAGATTTCACCCACCACCCATCGAACCTGCTGAGCAACACCAACAAACGTGATTTAATAGCCGCCTTTCACGGTTCCGGGACACGGGAGCAACGTGATACGCGGCGTCCCGCGTCCACCCGCCACCCACCCCCATTACCCTTAAGTCGTTCTCACATAAGGCAGTCAATGGATACGGGTTCTCGACTCAAACTAGTACGCGAAAGCTACAAACTCTCCCAGCGCGAGCTGGCCCGACGTAGCGGCGTGACCAATGCCACCATCTCCCTGATCGAACAAAATCGCGTCAGCCCCTCCGTCAGCTCGCTGAAAAAGCTGCTCGAAGGCATCCCGATGTCGCTGGCCGACTTCTTCACCTTCGACCAACCCCCGCGCGAACACCAATACGTATTCCGCGCCAACGAACAACCCGACCTCGGCCGCCACGGCCTGCGCCTGCTGCTGATCGGCGCCTCAGTCCCAAGCCGCCAGATGCGCCTGCTGCGCGAGCAATACGCACCGGGCGCGAGTTCCGGGGAAGAGCCGATTGTGCACTCGGAAGGTGAGGAGTGCGGGCTTGTCACCCGTGGCACCGTCGAGTTGACGGTGGATGGGGCGGTGAGTGTGCTGAATGCGGGGGACGGGTATTACTTTCCGACCACGCTGCCGCATAAGTTCCGGAATATCGGAGCGGATGAGGCGGAGATTATTAGTGCGAATACGCCGGCGAATTTTTAAAAATATAGATATAGCGTAGTTGATCTGTTTTTGGCCTCATGTTGTTCTCTATAGCGTGGGAAAAATAGTGCCAACCTGAGCCGGAGGGTTAGCACTGTTTTTCAGTACCTGTTTATATTTTAAATGTAGAAAGATCGATATCTTCTTTTCTTCTATATTTTTCATTTTTCATCCAGCTGTCTAGGTAGTCTGGAATGTAGTTGGGGAGCGGTACACTTTCTTTGGATAAACCCTCTAAGAGTTTTTTACAAAGCATCTCTAGTTTTGGCATTTTTGAAGCGCTTGAGAATTCGAGTGTTTTTTGTAGGAAAAGATCATGCATTATTAAAATAAACTGGCGTTTATGCTGCTGAATAGTTGTTTCACAAAATTTGGGTGACATGAATTCGTAATCGAAACGGTCAGCATTATAGGCTACTGGATCCTCCATGACCACTCGTTGTCTATATATTACTAGCATTCTATGATAGTCGCGGACAATGCGTTCTAATGCTTTATCGTGGGCTAGTGTTTTGTTTTCTGTATTTAATAGGTCTGCGAAGTGTTCGGCAAAAAAACAGAAATCGGAGCCAGTAAAGTAACTCAAAGAATCGTTTAGATGTTGGTGGGAGAATTGACTAGAGATAATGTTTTTAGTGAATTCCGCTCTCTGTTCTTTGTTGAAGCCTATTAAGTAGTTTTCGCCAAGGTTGAGTTCAATGAAGTCGAAAAGGATGTTCGGTCTGATAGCTAGGCTGAATTCTGGAAAGCCTATTATCATCATGCTCGTATCATCATGTTTTTTTACATAGGTGTTTAGATTGAATTCATGATATGTAGCAGCGCGTGAAGGTGAGAAAGAGAGACATTCAAGAAATAATTTTATCGAATCATTATTGTGGTGCTTTTTTACGCAGGATATTAAAAGTTCATGCAGTCGTTTAAGCTCAAAAAGGTGGATGCCACCTGCGTGAATTACTGCTGTTGAAAAGTGGTGGCGCATGCAATCAAGGAAGAAATTTGTTTTTTTTATATTGTCGTATTCAAACAGAATGTAGAAGCACTCGTAGACATTTTGGGAGATCTGACTGGCATTGTAATCCATTGGATTTCCGGAGAATGGTATCCCTGACGCATACATCATGTGTTGTTCGAATGATGCTGATTTTGAAATCGCATGATCGCATAGGTAGTTTTTGATTAAGTTTAGTTGGTAGTGATCAAGTGATGGTGCAATTTTCGAAAGTGTTTGGAGCCTTTTGGATCTCCATTCGTCACTTGGGATGTTATTTTTTGGGGCTGTTTTAAGAAGCAAAAATTCAGGAGTTATTTTTTTTAGCTCTTCATAGGATGGCCCGCTCTCCTTATAATACTTACTTTGCTTGTAGTGTGTTGGAGATGCACGTTCGGTTGACTCGGAAATGATAAATGATATTGAGTCGGCGTGAGAAAATGGTTTGCCGTTGTTACCTGTCCAAGGCTGACTCCAAGATGGGAAAGCTGATCTGATTTTTTTTCCTTGAAGTTGGATTTGCACGCGAATAGCGGTCATGGGGTCATCTAAGAGTGCATATCCAACTATATGGTAGTCTTGTTCGGGAGTCGTCTCTTTTCCAGAGTGTTCGATATCTATATTGTTTAGAGCTTGATCGATGCAATTAATTATTTCAGCTGAGGAAAAGTGTTTTGGAAAAAGTGTTTTCCACAAATATCCAGATTTGTAGTATGACTCTGGTTGTTGAGTAAGGTTTGCCGCTCTTCCACTAAATAGAGTTTGCGGTATTTTTACGGTGAGCACTCCATTTTGGAGTTCTCGAATGTAAAACCAATCTTTGTCGAATGACGAGTCGAAAGCATCTAGCGATACTATTTTAGGGTGTTTATTGAGGAAGTTTTTAAGTGCCGTATAAGTGTGTAGACCGCCAGATAATACTTGGGAGACTATAGCCTGCGTGCGCCCTGGATGCCTGTCCACACGCTGTGTAAAATCTCCGTCAAGGATATGCGTCAATGCTCTTTTATCAAGTGTAAAGTCCCCATTTTTTCCAAGATTAATTTGGTCGTCCATGTTGGTGTTTGCTCCGTGAGAATTAATGGTTGAAGTGCCCGAAAAAAAGGTGACAGATTTATTACATTGTTTCTTAATATTGTCTGACTAAATGCTCGGTTATCTAAAGAATACCGAACTGCTAATAGCCAATGGCTGCCACTGAGGCTATCAAAATGATCCTGCTAATTGCATAGGATAAAAAGGTGACAGGATAAAAAGGTGACAGATCTATTTACATGAATCTGTCACCTGTAAGCATTACTTTTTCTTAGGCTTGCCCGCGTCACTGCGCTTGTCGCGGACCTGGCCATCACTGTTCCTTGAACGAGGTTGCTCACCACCGCCTGGTTTAGGAACCGTCACGTTGGGGTTGAAAGGTCGTCTGTCTGTCATTTTTTCTTCCTTACTTTTTGAAGGGTTCGTTAGAAAAATCACAGCCTTGAGTCACTAAATACTCGGTTATCTAAAAAACACCGAACTGCTGATGGCCAATGGCTGGCACTGAAGCTATCAAAATGATCCTGCTAATTCCATAGCGTTTTTTGAGAAATAGATGATGGTTGCTGAACAGACCCGACATGCGCTTGGTAGCAAACCCGCGCAAAATGCAAGATCTCAGCGACTGATCGTAATGAGTTTTAGCCAACATCAAACCCCCGCTGCTCAATAACCCGAAACACATCACTCACATCCTGCACCATGATCCTGGCGATAGTGGTGACGGTGTTTATATCTTGCTCGGCATGGTCGGGGAGGCGGGTGCAGGCCATCAGGTCGAGGTATTTGAGGACGGCATTGAGGCGTTCGCCGAGGCAGGCGTGGAGGTCGCTCAGTGGGGCGTTGGCGTCGATGTGGAGAACTGGGGCGTCGGAGGCGGGGTGGGACATTTGGGCGTAGCTGGGGATCGGTTTATCCATTGGCATAAGTAAACTTCCTCATATCTGTGAGAAGAGCTACTGCCATTCGCTGCGAGTCGAAGGGTGGTAGCTATGTGCGGGTTCGCAGACCGAGGATACGAGGAACCCGGCAGACCCTAAGGTCTCCCACACACAGCCACCATTAAGCGGTTTTCGGAAGCGGTTGCGACCGCCACCGTTTTAGGAGGCGCTAGGTTACTACACGTATCGTGCAGTGGTCTAATTTCCCCGGACACCCCGATAGGTGGAAAATGCATCTATCGAGGAGTTATTCATGACCAAAAAACGCAGGGCATTCGACGACAGCTTCAAGCTGCAAGTCGTGAAG
>NZ_JAFCWW010000025.1:0-82411 GCF_049897765.1 Pseudomonas sp. TWP3-2
TGGTCGCGCGCGGCTTCTTGGTTGCTGGAACAGGCTTTTTAGGTGCCTTTTTTGGGGGTGTTTTTTGAATACGTCCACCCCGCACCTTAACTTCCGGCGGTACAGGAGGTGCGAACACACGGGTTTTACCGCTGTCCGGGGATTCTTTGTCCCCGGCGGGCTTGGGTTGTACGTCTGTACCCTCGATTTTTTTCCGTGCCACTGGTTAGCAACCTTAAATGCAAAGTCTTTTGGCTATTGGCCACGTAAAAAACGCCAACCTTCTGCGCGTCCGGCGCAAAAAAACCCGCAACTGCGGGCCGGATCCTGAAAGGACTAGCCCGCCGAAACGGGCTTCCCAGTACCGTACAGGGGACGCCACGGCTGGCGCTGCAATGGTGTCGAACCACTTCCCCAACTTTGACCGTTATCCAGCTTCGAATGCCTGATGGTGACTCCCTGTCGAAAGCCCCCAATAACGGCGGAACCGTGTGAACAGCCCCATCCGCCCAGCACCTAGCGCACGACAGCCCGGCATGGCCACCCTATGCCGGGTGGCTGGCTTACAAGCCGGTGTTAAACAAACAGGGCGTGTTGTACTGCCTCACTCACCTGCTGCACCGTGCAGACAGGATGATCGAATTCAATAAGTGCGGATTCGTGTTGTTTGCGCGAAATATGGTCTTTCATCGTTACCGAGAATTCGGAGATAAGCCGTTCCAGCTTCCCACCGCCACGCAGCCCTTCGAAAGCGGCGCCGTGGTGCTTGCGGATGACTGCCAACGAATCGCTCAGCTCGACGGATATGTCTGCCACTTTGCCCAGCAGCACCCGATCCATGCTCGCGCCTTCGACGCCGATGGCCATCACAGAGGCCAAGCCTTCCAGATAACGCTGGTTGTATTTGGTCAACACGCCCGTCAGCACGCCAGTGATCAGCGCCTGATTGCCCTCTTCAGGCTCAAGCCCAAGATTGTCAGTGCGGCCGAGCAGGTAATCCGTGGTGACGCTGTAGAGGTCGGCCAGTACCTGAAGGTTCTTCAGGCTCGGCGAACGGTGCCCGTTTTCAAAGAGGCTGATCATGGTCAGATTGGAGTGGCCGAGGCGAATCGCTACGTCTAGATCCTTGAGGCCTGCCGCCCGCCGCGCTCTCACAAGCCGAGCGCCGACAATATCGCGCAGAGCTTGTTCTTCTTCCTTTGAGCGGCTGGCCGGACTCATGCCCTCCCCGCACTCATCAGATTCGAACATCGCCAGGCTTTCAGGCGCCGGATTGATCGGCGCGCTTTCTACCTGCGCTACTGCGTTTTCGTTAGCACCAATATCGGACACTTTGACGTCACCTTTACGACTACTGCTGTCAGAGCGCCATTAGATTGTATCCCCGTACCAATCGCAACCCCGATTTGCCGAAAAAGTTCCCACACACCCACGGACGTTTTGCCAACTTTCTAGGATTCGCACCAAGCCGATTTCGGAATTAACCGCCTGTTTCCCGATGATTCCGGGTGGATCCAATCAAATCAAACGCTTCGACCGCTCGTCTGGATATCACCAAGAACGCGGAAGATAGCTGTGTTTTAGAGCGCTTTCCTACGACTTAAGTCGACTTTTCACGCTCGTTGATTTCGAGCAGTAGCACCTTCAGCGCCTCACAACGTGCCGGGTTCACTGCCTCAAGGCGCGCCAAGTACGTGCGCCGTGCGTGCAGATCCAGACTCATCAGGTACTGAGCCAGGTACCTGTCATGCAGCTCTGAACCACACAAACAATAGCGTTTTGTTGGTGGATAGCACGAACTGCAAGCCAGTACGTGGTTGAGATATCCCTCATGCGCTTGTTGCGTGGCTTCGTCGAGCTGCATTCAGAATTCCTCCACCTTCCACGACACGTCCCGGCCCTTGCTCCCGCCCTCTTTCATCACGGCTATGAACTTGAAAACGGGGAACATCTTGGCGGCCACCTTGATCTTTATCCGGGCGTCTTCCATCCAGTGCCCCTTCACCTCATGCACTTCCAGATGGCCGCTGGCGAGCTGAACCAAGAAGTCCGGCGCATAGGTCGTCTTCGCGGCCAGCACCAGCCGGAACGGCTCAAACTGGTACCAAAGAATCTCGCCAGCCATCCGGCGCATTTCGAGGTGCGCCCGATACGCCTCTTCTGTCTTGTTGAGTTCACCCGCTTCCAGACGCCCCAGCGCCTGCATGGCCTTCATCCCGCCGTTGCTTCCGGACTTCTTGGGTTCGTCGCCAGCCATGCGCAAATGCTCAGGCACGGCCTTGCCGACAGCAGGCTTTTTGCCCAGCGCCCGGCGAGTCATGCTCTCCGGTAGACGAGCCAGATCCTCTTCGGAAAAGATGCGGCCCTTCATCGCGCCACCACGCCGCCACAGCAGTGACAGGAACGCACAGAGCCGCGGGCGCGCAGCCAAATCATGTATTCGCGCTGCACTTGCGGATCCTTGTATTCATCCATGTCGCGCCCCATCGCACCTTTCTTGCGCTCAAACGGGCCTTCGTGGTCACACTCAAAATCACTGCGAGCCTCATCGGCCACTTCAAACACGCTCAATTCACAGCCTCCAGACGATCAAACGGGGATGGAACCGCCCCCTTGAATAGCGCCAGCCAATGTAATGGCGCGCACGGCGGCGCCACCCGCAGGGTTTGCAGGTGTTCGCCATCAATCAGGGAGGGGTGCCGGGGGTCAGGCTTGCAGCTGCTGCTCGGGCGGCTTGCTGGCTTGACGGCGCAGGTAGAGCGCTGCCAGATCCATCGGGTACAGGGATCGCTCACCGGCCAAAATGGCACCGTCGAGCGTCCACTCGCGGGTACCGGCATTCAAGCGGTGCCACCCAGTGTTTGGGAAATACCCGAAGTAGGACAGCTCTTCAGTGGCTTCACACATCATGAAGTGCGTGGCCATCGACTCGGCGGCCATCATTTGCTGTATCTCTTCCAGATGGTGCTCGCGCAGCTCACCGGGCAAGGCGTGGCCGTTGTAGGAGATTGGCGGCGGCAGCCCCATGGATTCTCTACGCTCCAGATGGAACGCCAGTGACCGTACCGGGCCAGCATCATCGTTTACGGCGAAGGCTGCATGCTTGAACAATCTGCGCGCCCGCGGTTCGCGCTCTTCACGGATCGTTTCCACCAGCACCCGCTGCCTTGCTATCAGTTTCGGGTGATCGGCGCTGACAGCGACGTCTGCGGCGGCGGACGGTGGATTGTCGGCCGGTCGAACAGATGCTGGCCGAGGTCGAGACGGCTTCAGCAGCTCCGGCCGCTCACTCAGTGGCAGAAACTCGCTCTCGCCCATGATTACACTGCCAACCACGCGCCCCATGTCGATCTGATCCAGCACGAACTCAACCAGCGCCAGCCCTCGCGCCAGCAACAGGTTGAGGTTTTGGTGGCCGCAACGCTTCAACAGCCCTTCAACACGCACCTTGCTGTCGGGTGCCATAGTAAAAACGATCTCGTGACGCTGTAGTGCCTGGCCGGTCATAGAAGCCTCCGTGCGCGTGAATTGATATACGACATAATGACATAACAGAATACTAACACAATAGCGTTTGTGTGTTTTTATCTGGTTTGCCACTCGCCGATCATCAGCCACAAAAAAGCCCGCACGCGGCGGGCTTCCATTGAATGGCGGTTGGTCTATACCTGCGCGGCTTCTTCGGCCTCGGCGTCCAGCACCAGCTTATTCACTCCCCCAATCAACTCACCCACAGCGGCGTTGTAGGCCTGCTCGGCTTGGGCGCACTCGCGCAGCACCTTGTTGCGTTGACGGGTTGTCAGCTCGTCCAGGCGCGCCAGCGGCTTCATGGCCTTACGGTGTTCGGCACTGGCGTCATTCACCGGGTTGAGGAATTGGCGCAACGCCACACTGTCAATCTTTGCCATGTCGGGTCTGTCCTGGCTCGTCGAATTTGTGGGTCTGCACGTACTGCACGAGATCGACACACGCCGGACAGTCCACCAGCGCATCAGTGGGTAGCCCCTGCTCGATGTCGCCCAGCTTGATGCCGCACAGCGTCACGTATCCCTTGCGGCCAACGTAATGCGTCTGGTCGCGCTCAGGGTGATAGGTCTTTTCAGCCAACGGCAGTTGCTTGGCCATCTGTCTCTCCCTGTCATTGAGCCTAGTGTTCGTTTCGTAACGCGGCGCTAGGCTGCTTTGACTTCCTCGGGCTGGTACGCCAGCTCCCAAGTCGGATGGAA
The DNA here is from genome assembly GCF_049897765.1 of Pseudomonas sp. TWP3-2. Classification (NCBI taxonomy): domain Bacteria; kingdom Pseudomonadati; phylum Pseudomonadota; class Gammaproteobacteria; order Pseudomonadales; family Pseudomonadaceae; genus Pseudomonas; species Pseudomonas sp. TWP3-2. Next base: position 4,206 of record NZ_JAFCWW010000025.1, read on the forward strand.
CGGCATCGTCAGCTTGCTGGCATCGAGCCGGATCATCAGGCGCCCGTTGCGCGCGCTTCGAATCGTGCCGTACTCATGCCGCCCGCAGCCGGTGTACAGCACGCGCATGCCGCGCTTGGCCGGTACCCCGTAGCTTTTGCGCACGTATTCCATACTCATTGGCTAAGCCCTCGTTCAGTCGACATAGATCGGGTTCCTTTTAGCAAGGTCACAAGCGTTTTCAACACGTTACGGCAACGTCAGGATCAGTCCAGCTCGCCACGCAGCGCCTTGGCCATCAGCTCGTTCATTTCTCGCTGAAGCGATCCGGCGTCTGGGTTGCCCGTCTCGACCACGGTAAAGCTCACCTCCCCTTTGCCGGGCAGATAGCTACTGCCTTTGGAGGTCGTTGTTTCGATCAGTTGAACGGCGGCCAGCCACAGTTCGTTCGCGTGCTCGACGCTGACGGCCTTGATGTCGATGGTGATTTTTGCGGTGTAGGGTTCGGTCATGGCGGAGGTTCCTCTCTACTCAAAGCCCAAGGGAATGGTTTCAATTTCGAAGCGGTTGGCAGATCCATGACCTGGCGCCGGGTGCTTATCCTCCCATTCACGGAGAAGGCTTTCCCAATCGTCAACCTCATCATCAGCCAGGGTTAGTACGCTGGGCCGTGTGCGCTGATGCGCCTGCACGACGGCCAGATACACCTCGGCCTCTTCTGGCGTGGTAAAGGCCCGCACCGGGTCGCGGCCTTCATAGTCAACCACCGCCATCACCAGATGGATCATCGTGCGAATCGCTTTCGGTTCGTTAATCGTGCAGTCGTCGCACAGGAATAGTCGCTCCTCACGGCTGCGCGGATCGAGTCCATGTGGGCCGCAATTCATGGTGCAGGTTTTCGACGCTGGATCGAACAACTTCAGGGCGGCCGGGTCTGCGCGCGTCCATTCAATCGGGCTTTCTGGTGCCGAGGAGGCTGGCTTCCCTTTTCGTGCTTTTACAACCATGACATGGCCTCCTTTCAGTGGCGCACAGGCGCAGGAATGCCGCCCAAGGTCTGCGCCAGCGCCTCGACGCTTTGCAGCGTTTCTTTGATAGACGCCAGCGCTTTCGCCTTGGCTTCGCTCTCACGAATGCCTGGCTTCATTGGGGCCAGCTCAAGCATCGCTTGCGTGTTTTCTAGGCGCCGTCTGACTTCAGCCAGATCCTCGCGCGCCTTTCCAAGTCCGTCGTCAGTCATGGCGTGTAGCCTTCGTCGCCGGCACAAAACCTTCGCCGCCGCAGGTTACGCACGCTGGCTCATGTGGGCGACGGGCGTGGCCATTGCACCAGCACCCGTCAAATGGGGACGCATCAATCAATGCGCGAAGCGGTCGTGCCAGTAGGTAGTTACCCTCCGTTTCAGCTGCCACGACGATATTGAGGACTGCTCTGTATTCGTCGACGTCGGTAATCGGTTGTACGCCCATAAAGTGCACTCTCTTCGTTTGCAGCCAATGGCAAGACGTCACGCGCTAACGGTCGCGGCATTCCGATGCTTGTACCAGCGCCGTAGCCCACGAGCGCCGCGCGCAGAAAAGAAAATCACAACACCCGCAAGGTAAAGCGGCCAAAACGTCACCAGCAGCACGTACAGCCACACATCACCCGCCTCCACCCGATTACGGAAACACACCCGCAGCACCCAAGCCATCAAAGGGTTATGCGCAATCGGCCGCGCATGGTCATCGAGCCAGTTCCACACCTCGCGCCAGAGTTGGGCGAGCAACAGCAACGCGCACCAAGTGCTGAAAAAAACCAGGCTAGGCATTGCAACGTCCATCAGTTCCATCGGGGTCTTTCTCCTGCCGTGGGCACGGCTTTTACGATTGCTCAAAAAAAGTAGGTGTCATTCTAATATCAGGCTCTCTGAAAGGCTTGTTTCAGATAGCTTTCCATTCGGCCGGGGGCGGCTCTCATCACTCGGTTTGCAGTGCCGAAGCCATCCCAGCATACTGGTTATACATACAGCCAAAGGCATTCATCCATGCCCCCGAAACTACCGCCGTTCATACCGGTGACCCAAGACGAATTGCGTACCCTGTGGGTCAAGTACCCAAGCCCCGAGGTTCGTCGGCTGGCGCTTGAGGTTGCCCGGTACCGCACCGTTCTTGCCGAGATCGATCGGCTTTACAAAATCACCCATCAGGCTTGGCGTGACACCAACGGCGGCAATCTCACTGCTCTGCATGAACTCCAGGCGGTGATGTATGCTGAACGAGAGCGTCTACCTTGAAGCTTTCCGAGCTTCTTTAGCACGCGCCAGCCACTTTTCGGCTTGCCTCTTCAGCCATTCAGACATCACCCGGCCCTCAGCAAGCTCGCTGGGCACATTCGTCCAATCCATCAGCAGGTGCTCAGCGGCTTCGTTCAAAGCCTCGTAGCGGCCTTCCATCTGCTTGGCGGTCAGTTTCTTGGCCATGGCTATGCGTCCCCGGCGCATTTGAACGCCTTCGCGTGCCCTACGCACACCTTGGTGGGGTTTCCCCTGTCATCAGTCTCCGCATGACACATGAACCCTCTCTGGTCGAATGCCATGTAGGCGGCGTCACTTGTAGCCATCGGCGATTGATTCGCCATTGAGCCAACCCGGTAGGCACAACCCTCACACGCGCCAGCAGGATCGCACTGGGCGGCAAGCACCACGCCCTGACACGCTCCCAGCACGGTCGGCAGGTTCAAGCTGTCGAACCTATCGGGATGCATTCCCAACTCACCGATCAACACTAGATCGGTCATGTTCCGGCAGTTGTCAGCGACTGCGTTCGCCATCCCGATGAACTGGGCGAACAGCTCAACCAACCGTTCCGATCCATGCTCGTTGCAGTAGTCGGTCAACAGGCTGATCCGCCCGGCCAGTGGCACACCTACAAGCGCGGTGACATCGGCGGCCTGCTGTGTGGTCATCGTGTAATCGGTGCACTCGCTCACTGCGCGCTCTCTACTTCAGCATGAACATGTTCGATCAGGACATCCCCGGCGCCGAATGAGCGTCGATAAGCACAAGCACCTTCTGCCAGCGCTTCATAGCACGCATCCATCTGATCAGCTGGGCGCTGCACTTCGATGTAAGCTGCCACTTCGGTTCGTGGATGTGTGCGAGCTTTATCAAAGCGTATGCCATCGCGAACAGTGAACCAATGATGCGTGACGCTGATGATGTACGTCTTACTTGCATCGAGCGTTGGAAGAAACCGCTTCAAGGTCACCCGGTCTTCCGGTCGCTTCATGGGCGTAATTTGAAAGCCCATATCGCGAAGCATGTACCACGCAGCAATACCATTCATACCCTTCTCACTGTCCCAGCCTCGCTGCTGAGCCAATGACATTACGACCGCCATTTCCTCTCCGGTAGCGATATGAATGGCGTACGGCACGCAGTCGCTCATGAACCTTTTCCCTGTGAGTAGCAATGCCGACATAATGACACAACGACGCATTATCTCAATAGCGTTTTTGTGTTTTCGCTGAATGCCTGCGCGCCTGCCAGGGCGCACAGGCTCGTCGACCAATCAGAACGATTCTTCGGCCTGCGCTCCCGCATTGGCATAGCTCACGTTCGGCGCCTCAAAGCGGACGATCAGGTTCGACGATTTGCTGTCGCTGAAGAGCCTGATAGCTGCGCTCCGGACGTCTTCCTGTGAGGCCTTCATGATGGCGTCGACGTTGGCATACCCGACGGTATCCGGCACTTCAAGGTAGGTGTAGGTGATGTCGCCGGTTGCCAGTGCAGCTTTCTCAAACGCCGCGAACTGCTTTACGTAGTCGTCTTGGCCCTTGGCGGTGTTGCGCAGCGTCACCATGTCGATAAACGATTGGGTGTTTTCCATGGAAATGATGTTGAAGGACTTCGACAGGGCGTCGGTGACCTTCTGGTATAGCGCCTGCTGGTAGGGGGCGATCAGCGCCACGGCGTCCAGCTTGTCTTCACGAAAGAACAGGGCCACGGTGAATTTCTGCCCGACAAAATCAAAGTTGTCGGTGCAGCGGCCGGTGTGCTCGCTGTTCGAACAGTCGTAATAGCCCGCGGATCGGGTGTATTTGCCGATGGGCGTGCCGTAGGTGTAGTCCTTGAAAAGACTCACGCCCGCGGATGCGCTTTGAATGCCGGTGAGCAGGCCAAGGCCGGTGGTTAGCGCGAGCGCGATGAGCTTTTTAGACATCAAGAAAGTCCCTTTCGGTATCAGTTTGTGGGCGTAATTCCGGCAAACGATACTATGAAAGGGGCGCCGCCGCTTCTACACGACGGGCCACTGCGGGCGGGGTCAGGCGCCAGCGGCCTGCTTTGGCTTTTTGCTGGTCTTGAGCTGGTAGTTTTTGCAGCAGGCTGTGCAGAACACCCGCATAGAGCCGGAGCGCTTCTGTTTGAGCAGGCCACCACATTCGCAACGGGCCGTTTCCAAGTAGCTGGACACCCTGGCGTTGATTGCGGCGCCGTTGTTGCGACGGGGAGGCCCATACCCAAGCGCCTTAGCGACACGTCGGTACTCCTGCCCTATCCACTTCCCGTCTGGCTCGTGCCCCAGACCATCACCGAGCATATCGCCCAGCTTGATCAGGTCGTTGTGCAAGCGCGCCTTGGGATCCTCGGGCGGGACAGGTTTCAGCTCTTCAAACAGGTCTGACTGCATTGGCTGCAACCTCCACCGGCTGCACCAGCACCTCCGGCACCAGCACCACGTCGCCCCGGTGCAGTCTCACCAGCGCCCGGCAGAACGCTTGAAGGATCGTCGCGCCACCGGCAATTCGGCAGAATCCCACCGGGCCGTCATCGTGGGCAAAAACGCGAAACCTCGGCGGTTCGCTACCCATAACGATTCCGTAGCCCTTTGCGTACTTGTCCATCAGCGGGCCGCCCTGATTCCAGTCCGTCCAAGGCCGGAAGGAATGGCCGGTGGATACCAGGGCTACGCGCCAGTAGGTGCCGTTGTGTGGTGGCGACAGCTTCACTTCGATGCCAAGAACCTGCGCCACTGCCCAGCCCAACGCCCAGTCTTCAAGATCCCCCAGCATCACCTCGACCATGTTCATAGCGGGGTGTCCTTTTGGGGAGAAGGTTCTGCATTTGGGTTGATTATTGCGAATAGCCGCCCCCACTGCTCCGTTGTTAGTGCGGAAACGGGGCGCTGCGCGATATCCCGTAGCAGCTTTTCAGCCTCATCTTCGCCCTGGGTCACTCGCAGAGCGGGACGGGCAACCTCAGCCCTCAACTGCGCCACGATGTCGCATAGTCGCGCATTGTCTGCCGCACCGTCCTCGCCGTTTAAAAGCACGTCGAGCTGATACACAAGGCTGTCGATATCGTCAGCGGCGTACCACCGGCCATCCATCGTCGGGTTGCGAAACAGTGGCTCACTGTATGCACTCACGGCCGCAGCTGGCGCACCGCCTGCCAGTTCGTTGTAGCGCTTCAGCGTGGCGCCAATGGTGACGCATTTCTCTCCGGACTGAGGATCAAGCCATGCATCAGGCTCAATTGGATGATTTGCCAGTGGTGACGCCTCCAGCATCGACGTCCAAGCACTACTTGCACGCCCACGGGCCACATACTTGTCTTCGGCCTCATCGTCGACGGACATCAACATTTCAGGGGTCGGGCGAAGCGGTACCAGACGCCAGCCTCCCATATATGGCTGAGATTTATCCATGGGCGTCGTCCACGGCTGTGGTGGCAATAAGTGCATCAATCGCAGCAACGTGCAGCGCCGCGTGTTCTTGGCAGTCCTCACATTCGTGCGTAGCGCACCCGGCGACGGTACTCAGCATCCCGCGCGCAGATACAAGCTCATCCTTGAACCGCTCCCGGTCGGTGCGCAGCTCGTCAATCAGATTGAAGTCCGGCGCAGCGCCAAGCGGCGGCTTCCACTGCTCGGCGCCGGTGTAGGTGTAGCCCTTGGCTTCCAGCGTTTTAATCGCCGCCATGGCTGCCGAAACCGTGCCAAGGGTGAACACTGGTGTTTTGGCACACATTGCGTCTGTATTGCGAGCGGCCTGCTCGCTGGTGAATACGCTTCGGCCGCCCCCACAAGCTGCATAGTCGGCGATCCAAGCGAATGGCTCAGTACCTGGCGATAGCTCGACCATGCTCAGCACTGGGATGGCCTGAAGCATCGACTCCCATATGTGTTCGGCACGCTGTTCAACGACGTGTCGCCCATGGGCGCCGACGGAGACAGCATCAAGCATTGCCTGGGTCGGTCGGGATGGTACGAGCTTCCACCCTGTCGGCACCGCGCCAGAAACAGCAGCATGGAATGCAGAGCTGACCCCCGCAACGCCGGGCGCGATGACTTTCAGGAGCTGCGCGTATTGAGCTTGGTCGATTGTCGCGTCTGCCGCCGAACGCCCGTCTTTCCACAACACGTTCAGTTGGCAAAGTCCGGTGCCGTGCTCGAGTTTTTTTCGAAGCTCCTGCACGTCATCATCTTCATTCGCAGCCACACGCACAGCCTCGACAAGCGCCAGCCCTGCATCCGTGAATTCATAACGTTTGAACCCAATAGACCGGATTAGCCCGACACGCGCCAGCGACTTCATCCGATCCGCAGAGACGTCGTAACCCTGGTCATCCTCGGTGGTTTCGTGGAACCGCAAGACGTCCCTGCGCTGCTGTTCGGTCAGCACCAGTGGTACTTCAATCATTTGTTCAGTCATACCGCGCTCCATGGCGTGAGTGGTGTTTCGTAGGGCAGTAACAACGGGTGAGCGGGGTCGCCGCTTTTGGTCACTCCGAAGTGCAAGACCGGCTTCCCGGACTCAACCAGACGTTTCATGAGTTCCGTGGGAGCACGGCGCAGCTCACGCGGAATCTTGCTCAGGCGCCCCCAGCAAGGCACCAGAATATCGGCCTCGGCAATGATCTGCGTTAGGTGTTCTCGCCACTCAAGCCCGAAAGGCTCTTCAACACGCGCCAGCTCGTCGACGTCGGTGGCCCGGTATGCAAAGACGTTGCCGACGATGAAGCGGTGGCCGCCGTTTCGCACAGTGAAGCCGCGCCACTTACGCACCGTCTGATCGTCTAGCGTTGCGTCTGCTGTCGATGGGTTGATGCCGAAGTAGGCAATAATCTTGCTGCCTTCAAATGGTAGGCCGCAATCACGGTCGAGGCGGTACCGGTACAGCCCGCATGGGCTGAGAATGGCGCTGCTCATAAGCGACCTGCCGCTAACGGCGCAGACTGGCCAACACTGTCGGCATCCGCAACCAGTTCAAATTCGTCGCCGTGCTCGTCGCAGCGGCATTCAACTTCATTCGTTTCGCCAACCGGCTCACACTCGCAAAACTGGGAAACCAGCTTTTCAAACAAGGTGTCTGCCATGTCTTCGGCAACCTCGGCTCTTGTCACGCAGACGCTGCGCAGCTCGTTGGTAGATCGATGGCGAAATTGGAAGGTCAGCGGGTCGGCGTGTGTTCTGAGGCGTAGGCCAGCTACCGCCTTGCTGTAAATGAACTTGATCTGATCCCAAGAAATCGTATGACTCTGGCTGTACTGGCCTTCACCGTCGCAAATCTCGCAATACTCGTCCGGGTCATCAAGCTCGGCACACTCGGGGCATTCATTGGTTACCGTCACTTTGAATTCCCCCAGCAGCAGCGCCTTCGCTCCATTCTCCGCAGTCAGACTTTTGGGCATGATGCAGTAGCCATCAGGTAGAGCCACCAGTGCCTGCTGCTCGACCGATGGTGGAACTTGCGATTTTGCGCAAGTTGCCGATTGTCCATCGAGAAGAGCGCGCAGCTCCCGTGCGGTGGGATCACCTGCCATCATGTAATCCGGTGAGTCGCAGGAACCGCCCGCAGCAACGATGTTGTCATGGCCTGCCTGATAGATGCGCTTCATAGCGAGTAGCGCTTGCTCAAGAGCCTGCCGCATCACGCTGTCAATCGTCGGTTGATTGGTCATTTCAAATTACGCCCAGGCTGTTGAAGGATCTTTGATCGACGTCGCCGAATCGTTCTTTGGCGAGCTTATTGACGAGGTGAGCAAATAGCCGCTTGGGCATCTGCGCCGCATGAATGGTTGCCAGTTGATTGCAGTCCATACACATGAAATGCGCGGTCGGCGGGTAGGTGTTGGAATCCCTGAAATCCTGCATGTCCGCGGTTTGATGAGTAGCACCGCACTTGTCACAGGTGACGGACATGATCTCCGTATTTACCAGCTCCATCACTCTCCATCCTTCAACACGCCATCGGTCTTAGGGTTAGCGGACGCCGGGAGCGACTTCAGCCAATTGCGCAACGACTGGTATTCCCCGTTTCGATAGCTACCGAATGCGTAAATGTACGGCTTGGTGTGGTTGTGGCCATCACGCGCAAGGAAGTCTTTGCAGCCTTGCTCTGTAAAGCAGGCGGTGACAAACACGTCGATATCCTTCACCGCGTAACGCTCCCAGCCTTTGACTTCTCGTCCGGAGGCTTGAATTTTCTCCAGGCGCTGAATCGTGCGTTCATCTGCCGTGGTGCCGCTGTCGGAGTGATACCACTCAATCCGGTCATGGTCGTGCGTATCGAGCGTGACCATTCCGCGTTTTTCCATTACTGCGAACAACGGCTGATCAGTGCCGCGGTTGTCTTGGGAGTTGATCAGTCGACCAGTCTCCGCAGGTACGGCAAGCTGGGCGCGCAGAATGTCGCGCTCTTGCTCGGCAGCTTCCATCCGCTGCACCAGTGGAGAATTTTCGCGAATCAACTGTTCCCATTTACGCAATTCGGCAAGTTCGGCACGCAAGCGCTCAACCTCGCCTGCATCAGCATTGGTGCGCAGCGACTTTATAGCCAATGCCCGTTCTGCGGCGGCGCAAGACTGCAAGTATTCGGATTGAATCTCTCCCTCGGGTTTGGGTTCTAGGGCAGCGGCGATCTTGATTCGCATAACACCAACTGCCGATGCGCTGATGGCACCGAGTTCATCCTCTACGGCCCCAAAAAGCTCGCCTGACTTGCTCAATAAGTCGGTCAGCTCCGAATTGCGCAGCTCGGCGGCGTCTCGTTCGTCCCGATAGCGCTGCCCCTCAAGGTGCTTGCCCTGCGCGGAGGTAGCATTGATTTCCATGTAGCGCGTGGCTCGCTCCAGCTCCGCCGCGGAGGCCATCAGTGCGGCGTTCCAGATCGCCGCAAGGTCAGCGCCTGAGTAATGGCCGTCTGCGTAAAAGCTAGCTTCGCGGCGCTCAGGCAATGCCACGGCAAAGCTATGCCCTGCTTGGCTTTCCGCGGCCTGCAAATTAGCCGAGTAAGCGCGGATCTCCCCCGCCGCGGATTTGTAACAGTCGATGGCGGCGCCGTTTGCCAAGGTTTCAAGGCCTTGGGTGATAGCCCTCAGCGCGGTGGTCAGGGTTTCACGCGAAAGCCCGGCAACAAGTTGAATGGTCATTGGCTATCGCTCTTATATGCAGTGTTTGACAAGGCGTCCGCGATAGCCGCGGCGGCGAATTCGGCAATCGGCAGTGTCACAGGAACCTTGCGAGAGGCAATGGTTTCCATGTCGGCATGCAGCCGTTTGTAACGCTGCCTTAGATCGGCCAGTTCCGCTTCGGTGTCACTGGCGACCGGCGCCACCGGCTGTTCGCCAACCTGCGCCAGCGAGTCGATAGCCTGGCGCCAAGTGCCGAAGGTCTGGCCTTCGTGCTGATCATCATCTGCTGGTGGGATAAACCACTGGCCAACGCTGTCGTCGAAGTACGGCACCAACGCGAATTCTTGCATGTGCAGGCGCTCGTACAGATCCACGCGGGCAGTGTCGATCAAGCCGCTGGCCTTGATATCCACGCCCGGCGCTTCCGGGTTGTTGAGGTAGTGGCTCGCCAGCAGATGCCAGCCCGACGTTTTTCCGTCTTGGCCATCCATCAGGCGCCACGCTTCACGAATCAGCTCATCGGCCAAGTGCAGACGCCCCTGCAACTCATCGTTGTAGTGCGTTACCTGTGTCGTGTTCTTGTAGACCTGCCGGGCCAAATCTACGCGCAGGCCTTCAATGTACTGCGACATCGCGCACGCGAAGTCACCGGCCAGCCGCTCATTGATGTACTGGCGGAAGTCGTGACGCTTAAGCACGGTCTTGAACAGGTGGTCGATGTAACCGCGCCCGCCATCAGGCGTGTTCAGGTTGAATTCTGGCTTCTGGCTCATAGGTGCAATCTTCCTTTGATCTCGGTGTACTGGTCAGCGCTCAAGCGGTGGTGGTGGAGCGCTTCCCGTAGCAGCGTTTGCGCGGCAGCCAGGTGCTCAGGGGTTTTGCCTTCAGTCAGGCTTTCGACCGTGCGTTCCAGATGGCCGCGAGCGGTGAAGGTGATACCGTGGGACTTCCACGGAAACTTCTGTTGTCCGGACATCACTGCTCTCCCCCGTTGCCCGCCTGATTGGCGGCAAGGAACGCCGCAACGTCCGGGGCCAGATGATCGTTCGGGCGGTCAAGGCGTGGGTGGCATTTCTCCAGCAAGCGCACAGCCTTGGCCAGCTCTACCCGCAGCGCAGTTTCTCGGGCCTTGGAGCTGGCCAGCTCCGAATCATCGTTGGCAGCGATGGCCACTACCTGCGGCGTGTGGTGCGGCTTGCCGTTGATCAACCCTTGGGCTTGGACGCAGCGCAACGCTTCACGCACCGGCATGCGGCTGGTGCCGTAGTGGTCTGCGATTTCCTGCTGATTCAGCTTGGTGCCGACCGGCAACGTCCCGTCAGCGATGACTTGGGCAAGCTGTGCAGCGATAAACAATCCATCGACAGGGCGCTCCGGACGCGGCCCCAACGCTTTCAGCAGAACTTCACACATAAATCACTCCATGTAGGCGCCGCGCCCATGCAGGAAGGCGGCGCCGCTTTGATCAGGCCTTGGCCCGCTTCAGTTGATCCAGCAGCGCCACCGGCAGACCCTTCAGGGTCAGCGTGCCGTTTGCTTCGTCGAACTCGATCTTGGAACCCAGCAGATGAGATTCGAAGCTGATCGACATGCCCTCAGCGCGGCCGGTGAAGCGGCGAAACTGGTTGAGGGTGCGTTTGTCTGCGGGGATCTCCGGCGACAGGCCGTAAGCAGCTGCACGAGCGAAGTCAGCGAATGCCGTCGGGTTCTGCTCGTCGATCACCTCGGAAAGCTCGTCCAAGGTCACCAGTCCGCCAATCTTTGCTTGGCTGCTGGCGTAGTCGACCAAAGTCAGCGTCTTCTCGCGCACGCTGTCCTTCGGCAAATCCTCGGCCTCAACAAAGTCGGTGAACGCCTTGAGCAAGGTGCGGGTTTCGCCCGGCCCGTCGACGCCTTCCTGACAACCGATGAAGTCACGGAAGTAGTCCGTTGCCTTGCGCCCGCCCTTGCCCTTGATGAAGGAAATGTACTGTTTCGACGCGGGGTTCTTCTGCCACTCCGAAATATTGATCCGGGCCGCCAGGTGCAACTGGCTCATGTCCAGATGGCGCGACGGGGTTACGTCCAGCTCGTCGGTGACCGACACGCCTTCGCTGTGATGCAGCAGCGCGATGGCCAGATATTCCGTCATCCCCTGCTGATAGTGCGCGAACAGCGCGTGGCCGCCGACAGTCAGGTTCGACTCTTCCATCAGCTTTTGCAGATGTTCTACGGCGTCCCGGGTGAATTCCACGAACCCGCAACCGCCGGACAGGTACGCTTTGAGCCAGCCACTGAACGGGTACGCGCCAGACTCAGGGTGGAACAAGCCCCACGCCTTGCCCTGCTTGCCGTTGTAGCTCTCATTGAGGTCGCCGAGCATGTTTTCGCTGGCGGTGGTTACGGCCAGCTCCGTGTCGGGGGTGTGCAGCACTGCCGGGGTGCCGTCCGGCTTCTTGTCGATCAGGTAAACGATGGCGTGACGCAGTGGCATAGTCAGATCCTTGAGGTGGGTTGGCGCACCTTCAGCGGGGCGCCTGCGCGGGTCAGTCGTAGGTGTGGTCGCCTTCACGGCTGTCGATGATCAGTTTCGCGGCGCCGAAATACATGGCCGCGATCTGGCGCTTCCACTTCGACGTCATGCCGAAATGACGGCCGATTGGCTCGCCATCGAGCAAGGCGCTGTATACCTCGCCGTATTCATGCCCGCGGTCGGTGTGGCCCGTGATGCGTACACTGATGCGGTTGGCGTATTCGACTTCGGAACGCGTGCGGTCGAGCAGGCCATGCCGGGCGCGGTGGCTGGCTTCTGGCTCTGCATCGAAGAGGATGTGGATATAGCGTTGGCGGATGCCGTCTGACTCGCTGATGGTCACATGCGGCAAGTGCCAACCATGCTCAAGCGCCTTTTCCTGATTCGCCTCGACAAAGGCGTCCAGTAGATGGTTGAGGCTGACGAACTCAGGAATCATGTCATCGTGAAGGACTTCATCAATCGCCTTTTCTGCCCGCCGCAGCATGTCGCCAGTAACGCCCGCGTCCATCCAGCGGTCTTTAAGCGCCGTGATGATTAGATCGTTGTAGCGCGGCAGTTCGATCACCTGAGCAATGTTTGACGGCAGTGCCTTGGCAATCTCGTCGCGCACCTTGCTGCTGAACGAACCGTGCGGGGCGAAGACGTCTTTCACGACTTCACTAAACAACCGCTCAATACTGGCGCCGATGATCTCGCCCGGTCGGTCGCTGTTTGAAAAAGTGACGACTTGTTCTGTCAGCACCTCCTCAAGCGTTTTTCTTTTCGCTGCACACATAGTGCTACTCCCTACTTCACACTCGTGGTTATCGGTCGGCGGCGCGGGCGATATCCAACATCACCCGGCGCCCCATGTACGGTTCAAATCGACTCGCCAGAAGCGCGGCCAATTCCTGCCACCCTTTCCGCGCTGCGCCGATCCTGCTGCCCTCCAGCGCCTCTACAAGAATCACCGTGTTGACCCGATCCATTTCAACCGCCAGACCCGCTTCCAGCCGCTGCGCCAGTTCGGCCGCAGCGAGCGCCCATGCATCAGCGCTAAACAACGGCTCTTCAGCCGCCTGAAAGGTTTCAAGCATCGCCTGGGCGGTGGACAGGAACCGGAGCCGGTCGAGCAGGACACCCGCTGCGACCCGGCTGATAAGCATTGGTGAATTCATCGTCAAGGCCTTGGATGGCTAACCGTCCACGACATAATGACACAACAGCACAATAACTCAATAGCGTTTTTATGTTGTTCTGCTCGACCTTTTTGCGAGGTTATGCAGCGCCCCGATTCTCGTGGTCTTGATACTGTTCGCTGGCGTGCCACTTGCTGAGCAGCATCCGGACTTCGCCAGGCACTACCCGGCCCGCCACTTCGACCATCTGCACACACGCCTCAAGCAGCACGATCTCGCGCGCATACTCAGCAATGAACTCGGCTTTGTTGCCGTGTACCGCTTTCATCGACTTGAGCGGGCCGGTACCGGGCTGGTGATGTCCCGCACACAGAGGCAGCACGTACCAATGCGCGTGCTTTTTGGTGCGGCCGTCGCAGTGATGGATCGACACATACGCCTGCTCTTCGTAATTGCGCGGCCTGCCGTCCAAGATGCAACAGATGCACCCGCACACGTCCGCCACGGTGTCGTGCCATTTCTCTTCGCCCTTCGTCTTGCTTCTTCCGTCCATTGCCATTGCTCACCACCCCTACGCGGTCAGTCGCTCTTTCATAGTGCCGCCCACAATCTGCCCGAGCAGTGCTCTGGCCTGTTTGGCAGCGTTGGTAATTTCGGGCTTTGCGCCAGTCTTCGGTTCTGGCGCGACGGTGATGGACGCAGCCTTGGCTGCGACTTCCACGACCTTTTCGGCCTCTGCGCGGCGCACGCGCAGCTTCTCGTGCGCCTGAGCTTTCACCACGTAGGATTCGCAGTGGCGAAGCAATGAGCTGATGGGGTGGCAGTTGTCGGCAATGGCGGGCGTTTTCACCGCTTCGACGTAGTAACGGGTGGTCAGCGGGGCGATGTCTTGCCCGATGCGCTCGACCACCTTGGCCATCTGGCCGCCCACGGTGCGGTTGTAGATCGGCCACTGGCGGTACTTGGCATGGAACGCCACGGCATACGCGAGCCAGGCGGCGAACGTTTTACTGTCGGGATTCTGCGGGTAGTTGGCCGGGGCTTGTCCCAGTGTCTTGCGATCAGCAGCACTGAGCGAATTGTCGTCATTCGCTCCCACAGGGTCAGCTGTGAGTTTTTTAACTGCTTTTTCAATGCTAACTGCTTGTTTATTATTAACTAAAGCGTCGGGCTTTGCCGTATCCGGCTGAGCCGTAAGCGGTGAATCCGTACCCGGCGCCACCGTTTCCGGATTTGACGGAAACGGCTGATCCTTGCCCTTTTTCTGACTCGCGGTGAAGCTCGCACCAGCGTCGAGGTCTGGCACTTCAGACACTTCGTAGCTGACCCCAAGGAATACACCGTCACCGCGTTCAAACCGGCGGACGATGTAACCCGCCATTTGCAATTCCTTGAGAACCGAATACACCTTGTCGCGCCCAGCAGACTTGCCGATGGCGTTCTTGGTGCGGTTGATCAGGTCTTTGATTTGCACTGTCCAGTTGTCTTGCTTGCTCAACAGGTACACGAGCATTCCGCGAGCCTCCCAGCTCAAGCGGTCGTCTTCGATTGTTGGCGTTGGCAGGACGTAGAACTGGTTTTTGCGGGCAGCGCGAATGATGCTCACAAGCACCCCCCGGATTGGCAGGTGACAAGGGCAAAAGTCGGACTTGCTGCGGTTAAAAGGCGGGAACGCCTCTCAAAAATGGCAAAATGAATGATTGCCAAGCACGGCGAGGCTTTGCTATGGAAGCAATTATGGTAAAGTCGGGGCACGGTGTTCGACATCTCCTGATGTTATTGGGCGATGCGGCAGTTCCCACGGCTGATAGCTTTGATAAAAAGCAGGCCTAAAGCATGGAAGGCTTAGTGGTGCAAATGGTCTAAACATCGTATGCGTCTAAAAAAAGAACCTTCGCTTGCAGGCGGGACGGTTCTTTTTTTTTGCCTCTAATTCGGTGGATCCCAGATAAGCTGCGCGCTGTATAACATACAGGCGTATTGCCAGCCAATTAATCCCTTATCCCCGGACATTGTAAATACTGTTCTTTTGAACAGCTCACCGCTCAACCCCTTCTGATTTCGTCCAGCTCTCGCAGCTTTTGCGCATAGAACAGCTCAACTTTTGGCAGCTTTCGCAGCTTCGCAAAGGCCTTCACATAGAAGGCTTCCGACACGCCTCGATACCCGAAACACGCCTGCTCAAGCTGTTCAAAATTACGCTTACCCACTGCACCCACCGCGGCCTCTCCGCGCGCATCAGCCATGCGTTTTAGGCGCTTGGCGCGATTCAGCGAAGCCCGCAGTTCAGGGTAGGGATAAGGCTGATCCAGATAGCCAAAGGGCAGCCCTGCGGCCTCTTCGACCTTCCGCGCCAGGAACTCAGGAAACCCGCCCCGGTCTTGCATCGCCTGAGTGATCTGGTTCGCGAGGGCATGGCATTCCGCATCAGGCAGATGCTTAAACAGCGCGCGAATGCCTCTCGGACTGTGCAGGTCTGCATACAGGCTAAATCGCTGCTGTCGTGCCCGCTTCCCGGCGTCAACCGCTTCCTTCGCGGTGCTGGCGCCTTCAAACACTTCTAGGTTCATGCTCAAGATTCCATAAGTAAACCGTGGGTAATTTACGCGCAACCCCATAAAAACGCTATTAAACTTTAGAAAACCTGTTTACTCTCCCCGGTCTGGAAAAGCGAGCCGCAAACAGACCTGTCCGGGGATCAATAGGGACAGGACAAGATAAGAACGGCTCCGATTGAGAGGGGCCATTCCCAGTTCAAGTTCGTGCGCGGCTCAGGCCATGCAGCCATCATCAGTAAGGAAACAGGCATGTTTTTCAAGAATCTCCTGCTCTACCGGATCACCCAAGCATTCGAATTCACAGCCGAAGCGCTGGAAGCCGCATTGGCTTCAAAACCGGCCCGCGCCTGCGCCAGCCAGGAAGTAACCACCTACGGATTTACCGCCCCATTCGGCAAAGGCGAAGACGCTCCACTGGTGCATGTCAGTGGCGACTTCCTGCTGGTGAGCACCCGCAAGGAAGAACGCATTCTTCCGGGCAGCGTGGTGCGTGATGCGGTCAAAGAGAAGGTGGAAGAGATCGAGGCCGAGCAAATGCGCAAGGTCTACAAAAAAGAGCGCGACCAGATCAAGGACGAAATCATTCAGGCGTTTCTGCCGCGCGCGTTCGTTCGCCGCTCCAGCACCTTTGCCGCTATCGCGCCGACACTGGGGCTGATCATCGTCGACAGTTCCAGCCCCAAGCGTGCCGAGGATCTGCTGTCAACTCTGCGCGAAGTGCTGGGCACGCTGCCGGTGCGCCCGCTGACCGTGAAGATGTCGCCAACAGCCACGCTGACCGACTGGGTGAAAATGCAGAAAGCGGCCGATGACTTCTTCGTGTTGGACGAGTGCGAACTGCGCGACACCCACGAGGACGGCGGCATTGTGCGATGCAAGCGCCAAGACATGACCGGTGAAGAGGTTCAGCTGCATGTCAGCACCGGCAAGGTCGTCACACAGCTGTCGATGGCGTGGCAGGACAAACTGTCGTTCGTGCTCGACGACAAAATGGTGATTAAACGCCTGAAGTTTGAAGACTTACTGAAGGATCAGGCCGAGAAAGACGGGGGCGAAGATGCCCTTGGCCAGCTCGACGCGAGCTTCGCCCTGATGATGTTGACCTTCGCTGAGTTCATCCCGGCATTGCTGGAAGCGCTGGGCGGCGAAGAGTCCCCTGAAGGTATTTACGCCGTGGACACCGCTGCGGGCGTGTCGATGACCATTAGCACCCCGGAGGGGGTGACGATGACCATCGGAACCGACGACGAACTGCTGGTTGAAGCAATCGCCTTCGTCCGCGAATCAGGCCTCACGTCCACCAGCGCGGTACAGCGCAAATTCAAGATCAACTACAACCGCGCCGCCCGAATCATGGAGCGGATGCAGGCCAACGGCATCGTAAGCGCGCTAAACGAGCAAGGCGCCAGAACCATCTTGTAACAGCACTGCCCGGCGGGCCAACGTCCGCCACCACGCCAAGGATTAGCGAAAAATGATCGTGACTTTTGATGGCCGCCGAGACACCAGCAGCGGCGATAAACCGAGCAAGCCAGTGAAATGGACAGGCAGTTTTACAGTAGCGGATGCGGCGGGTAACAGCCTGACTGCAACGTGGGAACCCAATGGCTTACCGCGCATGAACTATCAGGGCGCACGCAACCGGGCAAGGCAGTTGATCGACAGCCTCAAAGCCCGACTCTTCGAACAACACAAGCAGCCGATCCGAAAGGTAGCTTTCACACTGACATCGCGATGAGACATTACGAGATTGAAGGCATCGACCTGCGGTTACCGCAGGTTCTGGTTTCCCCCCAAGTGGGCACCAACATACAGAGCGGCAAAGCACGCTTGATGGTTCTGCCCTTGCGCCCACAGCCGTCTGTTTGCGCGGGCGCGCTTGCGCGATTTGGACTCGAGTCTTTTTCAGAGGAAGAGTTGATGCCAGCAGCCCGCGTAGCCTTCCGTTCGGGATTGATCCCACCGCCGATTGGCATGGGCTACGCTTTCGAATTGATTCGTGAATTCGTACCAGAAAAGCCGCAAAAATTTGGTACGGGGATAGTGCGACAAATGGGCATAACCCGCCTGCTGGATATCACCGCTGAGCACTGGAAGTTGTGCGGCTATTCCAGCCGAGAAGACTTCAATTCGTATTGGCACCAGGCGGCCGCCGACTTGAGCGAGCACCCCAACCCGTGGTGCTGGCTGATCGAATTCACTTTCAAGGGGTGACACATGGCTATACCTGTTATCGCGGCGCTACTGCTCCACGTCGTCTGGCTCGCCCGCTCCTACCAGCACGCCAACCCGGCGATAATGAAGTGGATGCGCACAACCTGCGCCGTCAGTTCGCTCATTTTGACCACCGCGCTGTTCTGTTTGGTCGACCAGCGTGTGAGCAGCTTGGCATCAGCGAATTTTTATTTCTGCGCCGGTTCAGGCGCCAGACAGGTAGTAAGTGTCACATCTTCCCCTGACAATTCAATTTGTTACGCTGAAATCAGCAATCTTGACGATAATGCTAAATGACAACTACCGTCCGTCGTCTAATTGCTGCGCTATTGGAACTTAGCTTTTCACTTGCTACCTTAGCGAGTGTGGGGCGCAGTGTGGGATCGGCAATTTCTGATATTCGGGAAAGCCTTATGCCACAAGGCCTGCAAGGCATTTCAACCGGGGATACACCATCCCCGTAGCTTTCGGTAAAATCTGCGCCTCTAACCCCCAATGAAGTACGGACTGGGAAAGCTCCCACAACCCCTGTCACTCAGTCCGAGAATGGAAGCTGCAAGCAATGCGAACCCATACCGTTACACCCTGCAAAAAGGTCGAAAACTATGCCGCTCAATCAGAAAGTTATCGCGACGATAATTATCCCCGGCGTCTACCAAGATAAAGGCGGACTAGCCCTCAAAGTCAGACCCACAGGCACTAAGTCTTGGCTCTTTCGCTACACCTCCCCAACTGATGGCGAACGTCACGATATGGGCTTAGGGGCGTTCCCTGAGATCAATCTGACTGAGGCCAGGAAGAAAGCGACAGAGCTACGCGCTCAGGTCATCAAAGGGATCGATCCTCTTGAGCAACGCAAGGAAGCGTCTAGTGCTGCGGTAACTGTTGAAGATGAGGCGCTGGCTTACATTGAGCGGCATCGAGCAGGGTGGTCGGACAAACACGGGCAGCAGTGGCTCAACTCGCTCACTGAATACGTGTTTCCAAAAATCGGCACCATGCCGGTCGGATCTGTAGAAACACCCGACATCATGAAAGTGCTCGACCCGATCTGGACGGAAAAGCCAGAAACGGCGCGTCGTGTGCGCAACCGCCTGGAGCGGGTATTTGACCACGCCAAAGCCCATGGGCATCGCCAAGGCGAAAACCCGGCGCGCTGGAAAGGTCACTTGCAAAACCTGATGCCGAACAATCAGAACAACGTCACCCAGCTCGACAGCATGGAGTTTTCTCGCATCCCGTACTTCATGTACATGCTGGATGGCGAAGACTCCAGAACGGCGCGCTGCTTGCAGTTTCTGATTCTGACCGCGTGCCGTACCAGCGAAGCGCTGGGCGCGAAGTGGGAAGAAATCGACATGATCAATCGCGTGTGGACGATCCCGGCCGCGCGGATGAAAAACAAGGTCGAGCACCAGATACCGCTCACTGAAGAGGCGGTCAACATACTGCGCGATACAGGCTCCCGTGGCCGAAGCGAGTACGTGTTTCACGGCCCGCGTTCGACGACGATGCTGCCGGACAACGCATTGCGCCGCCTGCTGCGCAAGATGGGCGAGAAGCACTGCACGCCTCACGGTTTCCGCGCGACGTTCCGCACCTGGGCGGATGAGAAAACCGCTTTCTCGTTCGAGCTGTGCGAAATCTCACTGGCGCACGTCGTGGGCAACACGACTTCCCGCGCCTACGTGCGTGGCAACCAGCTGGAGAAACGCCGCCCGCTGATGGCCAAGTGGTCGAAGTTCGTCATGGAACGAGTGACGCCGCATCACCCGATCATGGCAAAGCAGCCAGTACCCCAGCAGACGCTGGGTCACATGTAACTGCACACCACGAACCAATCCCGGCGGGATCCCTCCCCCGTCGGGCTTTCCCTGCAACGCCAGCCATCCCCTCACTAAAAATCGGCAAAACTCGCCTTTTCATGCGTTTTGCAGGCATTTAGCCATCAAAAAAAGTATCCCCGGACAACTTTTGTCAGAAAATGACGTTTTTTGTCACTTGGCTTGATCCGCAACCGGAAGTGGCCCGCGCCCCTGCATCCCCCGTGCAACGGCCTGTTGCTTGATGCAGTCGAGCACTTGAGAGGCGCACTCGGTTAGCGCGTTTTCCGTCTCATCAATAGCGCGATATGGATCTTCATTGAGCTTGAGTGGTGGGCGCCCCGGCAGACGGCACGGCACCAGGCTGGCGCAGACCTGCGGCGGCGGCTCGATAAGCAACGGGGTCGGTTGTTTCGGGGCGGGCGTAGCGCATCCCGAGAGCAGTAGGGACAGACAGACTGAAGTAATCAGCAATCGCTTGGTCATTGCGCTTTAGCTCATCAAAGTTGCGGTTTATTTGGGTCGACTGCATGGCCAGCGTGCTGTTCATCTGGCGCGTTGCCTGGCTGACTTGCGCCAGCTGCTCCTGCACCAGCGTGCGATCAGTCAGCGCCTGGGCCAGTGTCGTGTTGTGCGCCGTCAACGTCTCGACTTCACCCGCCAGCCGGTCGACCTGCTGCTGCGCGGCGTTCTCGCTCTGCCGGTAGTGGTCAGCTGTCCACAGCGCCAGCACCAACACGAGAGCACCGCCAAACCATCCATATACGTTCACACCTACCTCCCGCGCCTCAGCGCTCAGTTATGCCTTGTCCGGCTCATCACGGGCCGCCTGTTCCTTGCGCGGCCGCTCGACAGCCTTCCCGGCGACGTAACCGGTGGTGACGGCGCCGAGCACCATTCCGGAAATGACCTCCAACGAACCGGCGATGATCCGCACCAGCTCAGTGGCCTGCGGGCTGCCCTGCGCCATCCACACCACGCCGCCCATCACGCCGCCGAACACACACATGATTGCCGACAGCACGGTCACGCACAGGGCGAAGCCGAAGCGCTTCACCGACGGTCTGCCGGTGGTGCCCTCTTCGACGAATCGACCCAGCCAGCGCAGTAGATCGTTCATGTCTGCATCGCCTTCTGTGCGCGCGCCAGATACTCCACGCGCGAGGGATAGCCGATTAACCCACCGTTGATTTTCTCGGTGATCAGTTTGAAGCTGCCAACATCAGCCAGCGCGTTGAGGCCGCGGCTGTACCAGAACCATGCCGCCGATTGCGCCGCACCTTCTGGCAGGCGCAGATAGTCCGGTACCAGTGACAGCTCCAGGCCCATCGCCTTGCCGAATTCCTGATGGTTGGCTTTGAACGTAAGTTGCTTGAGTCCGGCGCCGCGATAGCGCCAGCCGTCGCCGCTTTCCTCCGGCCCGTTGTCGAAGCGATTGGCGTAGACGTTGTTGGCAATGGCTTCCGGGTTGCGCGCCAGCTTCAGCCCCAAGGCGTTCGGCTTGTTGCGGGGCTTACCGTCGATCATCACCTTCACATAGCCGCCCTTCCCGTCCGGCACGGCGTAACGGCTGGGCCAAGTGTTGGCCAAGCCGTCGGCGCTGTAATTCAGGCCTTCAGTCACGCGTAAGAACTCGCCCGATTCGTGGGCAATCTGCGCCAAAAATGCAGTGATTCGATGGAAGGTGTTGATCTGACGCGAACGCATGGCCACGTTGAGCGGAGCCAGGTATTGACCGCAAGCGTCACGCCCCTTTTGCGTGGTGCAGACCGCTTGCAGTTGCGCCAATGTCACCAGTTCTTTATCGGCCATTGCCCTGCTCCCGCTCCAGTTGTTCAACCTTGAAACCGAGGCGAGCAGCCTGCTGTACCAGCGTCTCGTTTTTGTCTTCCAGCTTGCCCACACGCAGCGTCAACGCAGCTACGTCGCGGTCGGTCATTGTCTGTTTGGCGGCAATCTCGCCGATGGATTTCACAACCCCATCCAGCTTGTTGCTGAAGTCCGTAACAGAACCCTTAACCGAAGAACTGATGTTGTTCCCCAGCCAGCAAATGAACGTAATGAACAGCACCTGCAAGCCGTTCATTACCGCCTTCATCACTGGGCTTTGCGATACCTGCGACGTCATATCCTGATCCCATTACCCATAAGCACATGGCCATCATTTTCCGATGGCCACGCGGGTTTTCCGGGAGGGGGTTTGCGCTATCGGCGCCGTCGACCGAGCACATTGCCGAGCATGTTCAACCCCTTGATGACGTTGTTGATCCCGCCGATGACGGCAGACAGACCCTTGTTCTGGTTTTCCTGGCTTTTCTTCCAGTTCTGGTAGCTCGGCGACTCAAACAGCGCGATGACCTGACTTTGCGGAAGTCGACTCGCCGTTATCAGGTCTTGATTGAAGTACAGAGCTAAGTCAGCTTTCGTGTTCGTCATCTGCTTCCAGCAATTCACACGCCCCTCGGCTGATTCCGGAACGGGGGTGAAATCGGGCTGGCCCCAGCGCGGGTACCTCCTTGCCATCGACAACCGTCCCCGGTTCCGTGACTTGAGCGGCCAGCACACCCTGCGCGTTGAATACGGCATGTACAAAGTGCTGAAGCTGTTGAGACGCCAGTGAATACGCATCGAACAGCGTCACAAACTCGGTTTCCCGCGCGCTGCGCAACACGTCAATTCGCGCCTTCAGCGCCTTGCCGTAGGACACGGGGTCGACGTACTCCAGTGGCGGCTCATCGACGCCGCGGATGCAGGCCGACATTACGCCCAGCTGCCAGCTGAAATAGGTTTTTGGCAGTGTGCCCGTCTCCACCAACGTTTCGATGGCTTCGGCCTGGTACCCATGTAGCGGCGTACATAAGTGGCGCTCGCCGCCATGGTCGAACTCGACGCGTTCCACATAATCGGTGTCACCCAGCAGGTAGTCGTGTAGATGCCCGCTCCCCAGTTTAAAGTCCGGGCCGCCCTCGATCATCGCCGCCAGATAGAAAATGACAACGTTCATGCGCTCGTTGACCGACCACAGCAGTGGATCAGTCACAGACAGCTTGCCCGGCGGGCGTGGGATCTGCTCACAGACCGCATTGAGGAATGCAGTAATGGTGCGCTGGGCGAATTGATAAGGGATGGTGCACAGCTCCTGCACTTGGCCGATAGTCAGTTCGCGGGGTTGCACCGACAGGCGCAACGAATGCACAGGTTGGATTGCCTTCATAAAGCCCCAAACGTTTCGTACTGCGTGAAAGTCAGGTTCAACGCCGAAAACTCTTCGACGCCACGGTTCTGCGCCACTTGGCAGCTCACCGGGACAAGAACCCACGAGTTTGCATAGCCGCGGCCTTCTTCAATAGCGCCGTGGGTAATGGTGAAGGTGTTGGCGTAGTCGCCCGGCAAGCCGTAGGTGCCATCCGGGTGGGCGTGCTGGCGCTTCAGCTCTTCGAACCACGTCTTGATCTCGCCGTCGACGTCGTAGCAGGTCAGTGACAGCTCCATCGGTTCCGCCCCAGTTGGCACTTGGACGAACCCAGAGCCGATCTTTTTCGCTTCATACCCCAGCTGCACGCCGTTGTAGCTGAACTCAGTCGCCAGCAAGTTCACCCGCGGCGCGCCGACTTTGCCTATTGGCTCCACCAGCACATGCCACAGGTTGGAGCGTTCGCGCAGAACGCCCATGGATTCCTCATACATTGCGTACAAAGTCGCCCAGGACGTTCCCGCCAGCGCCACGTTGCCGCTGCCGTATGAGCTGGTCGGCCCAAGGAAGTTATCCATCAACCCGTTGGCGGCCGCCGAGAGGTTGCCGTTAAGCAGATTCCCGGCAATCTTGGTGAATTTGATAACCGGCGCCGACGCGCTGAGGGCACCAGCCACTTTTCCCAGCGCTTGATCACCGAGGCGTTCGAAGATGCTGGCCATCAGACGAACGTCCAGTCTTCACTGAATGCCAGCTGAGGTAGCCGCATTTCATAATCCTGAATCGCCATCTGTACCTCTGCCACAGACCGCCCGAACAGCTCCGCGCCCTGCGAGCGGGATGCCTCCAGCGCCATGCTGTTTTCCCGCTCCAGATACAGCAGCCACAGCGGTCGAATTAACGACATCTCGCTGGTGTTTATCTCCACGTCCTGAGCCACATTGCTGCCGATCAGCGCCTGGTCGTCGACCTCTTCGCCACTTGCCAGATCGGCGCAGCCACAATATTGCCGCGCGGCATCCCGCAGGCTGCGCTCTACCTGTTCGTCGGTGAGCACGCAGCCAATTGGCAGCACAGCCATGTGCTGCTTGACCAGCACGCTGATCTTCATGCCAGCCCCTTACTTGTTGCCGAACCAGTGGAAATGCATTGTTCCCGCCAACAACAACGCCGTATCGTTTTCCCAGTCTCGGTCGGGGGTGTCCATCACAAAAAAGGCACCCTTGATGTCAAGGCTGTAGGCATGATCTTCAGGGCGCCCCGCGTAGGCTGTCGCGTCGAACACGGCACCGTTTTCGATCATCTTGATCAGTTCCTGGCCGACGGTACCGGCTTGCACTTCGTAGAGAGCTACCGGGCCTTCGAACTTGGATTTGTTGTTCTGTGGTTGCGCCATCGCCTGCCCGTTGGGGCCGAAAAACTCCATGGCATCTTTGACTGTCGCTACAGGCCACGGGAACTGCTTGCACAGCAGTTGTAGCTTTTCCATCCCTGGGGAATGGATGACCAGCACCGCGTCAGCGGTCGAGGCCTTGCGCCCCAGGTCTAAAGTGTTCTGGTAGGTGCTGGATAGCACCTGATGGATATTGACCGTCATCGGGACACCCCTGAGTTTGTGTATTCAGGGCAATCATCGGGCATAAAAAACCCCGCACAGCGGCGGGGTTTGCATGGTTTGGCTAGGCTTTACCGGGTGAAAAACCGCTTGATGTCGGCGCGATCCAGCGCCGTCAGCGTGGCCATATTGACCTGCACCGTCAGCGCGATGAAGTTGCCCCGAGAGTCCTTCGGCCCGTGCAGCGGGTAGCTGATCGACTCCACAACCATCGGCGCGTAGGTCTGCGCAGCGTAGGTCAGGCCGAGCAGCTTCGGCGCGAACGATGGAAACAACGCCTTGATGAAGCTGTCGACGTCGCGCGCAGTTTGCAGCACCTCGGACAAAATTCCCTCTTCGGCCAGCTCTTGCGGGAAAACCCACTCCAGCAGGCGCTGTAACGGCGCCATCACTTCTTTCGCGGCATCCGTGGTCGCGCGAAATTCCATGCTGAAGTTCATGCGTACCGGCGGCGCTCCGCTGAATACCTGGCGCGAATTCAGCTTGGTCATGCCTGTACGGCCTTCCAGCTCTTTCACCGCGGCCTTGAGCTTGTCGGCTCCCGTGTCGAGCATGCCGCCGATCTTCCCGTTCGGATCCGGGTTCACGGCCTGCAATGCGTTGATCACCGGCACCAACGAGCCGCTTTGAATCATCGCGGTAAGCGCGGGCGCCTTGGTTTCCGCCCCCATGTTTTCGAAGGGGCTTTGCCAATTCATCGGCGCTTCAAACGAGCCTTCTTCCATGGCGCCATAAACGCCCTCGTATTCCTTGATGTCGGGGACGCCCTTGGAGTCGCACACGAACAGCCGCGCCAACAGCAGCGGCGACAGGTTGCCCCAGTCGCTGCCCAAGTCGTTACTGGCCGCCTTCATCCCCATCAGCGAATCAACGGCACCGCCAAACGCTATTCCGGCCTTATCACCGTCAAGAAGCGCATCCACGGAACCGCTGATTTTTTCGCCAACCTCGGAAAAGGTGGTTTCGCCATTCCAGAGCGCCGAAACGGTACCGGTGACCGATTCAGCGCCGCTTTTGAGCAGGTTCAGGTTTTCTTTGCCACCCACGAAGCCAGCAAGCTTATTTTCCGCCTGATTGGCCACGCCAGTGATAAGCCCCTCCCCTGCTCGCCCCACCGCACTTGCAGCTGACCCCAGCAGTTTGTTCGACGTGCTCCCTGCCAGGGTGCCGGTCACACCCTTGAGGGAACTGGACAGGTACGCTGCGCCCTTGTCGATGCTGAGATCCACGGCTTACAGACCCATCTTCTTGCGCACACGCATGGAGCGGGCACGTTTGATCTTCGCCGCACCGCTGAAGGCTTTGCGCTGCATCTTGCGTACAGCCGCCTTCTGTTTGGCGTTCAAGCGGACGGTGCCCGCAATGCGCTTATTGATGCGGATTTTCTTGCCGCCGCGCACCACGATTTTTTTGCGGTAGGTGGCGTCCAGCATCTTGTCGTCATCGTCGCCATCAACGAATCGACCGGCATCGTCCATCATGGCGTCTTCGCCATTTGGGAGCTTGTCCAGCAGTGCTTCATGCACACGCTCGGCTACGTCGTTGTCGAAGGTTGCATCGCCGAGCAGTGCGTCAATGTCATCTTCTGGAATGCCCTTCTCTTCCAGATAGTCGCCAACGACTTCGGCAACCATGCCAGCATATTCCACTTCGTCTTCGGTCAAATCGGTGTCGCTGTGGGCGGCGGTACCAACGACCAGCGCCAGCAGGCGATCGCCGTAGCCTTCACCTTCTTCCAGCTCGTCGGTCTGCGCCCACTCGTAGACCACGCGCGTAGCGTCCAAGCGCATTTCTTCGGTGTAAACGATGCCGGGCACGTCGTCGGCGTTGTTCTGGTTTTTCGCGTTGTCGAGCAACGCAGCGGCCGCGGCGGCAGCATCGCTGCCACCGGCCGCTGCCTTATGCACGGCGTCCGCCACGGTAGTCGAGTTTTTGAGGATTTCACTGAGCAAGTTCATACCAGCCCCTTACGATTGACGGATGATGGATTGTTGCGCTTTGGTGATACGGTTCGTCCCTTGGTAGCAGACGTCGTACTGCACCGACATGATGTCGTAAGGCGCCGACTCATCAGGTTGAGTCCGGGTGCGCCAGGCAGAACCATCCAGCTCGGCGGTGCCGTTAAACCAGCCAGCCGACTCGCATGCCGGGAGCAGGTTTTTAGCCATGAACCGGGTCATCATGGTGACGGAATCGTTCATTGGCTTTTGCAGTGTTTCCTGACCGTAGGCCGCCACCTTGTCATCAAGGAAGGTCGCCATTTCCGCCACGGCAATCAGCTTGCTCGCGCCAGTGGTTTGCGCACCGGTCAGCGAGTCAAGCCAAGCGTATTTGCCGCCGCTGGTTGGGTAGTCCTTGAAGATGCACGGGTTGATCTGGTTTTCAGCCAGCAGCTCCAGATCGTCCACCTCGTTCACGTCATACGTCTGCGTGATGTTGGTGCCGCTCAGACCGTAATCACTGCCTGCAATCACGCGGTTACGCGGAGCGATGCCCTTGGCGTTCACCTGGGCGTTACGCGCGCAGCGCAGGCCGATCTGTTGGCCCGAAGTACCGAAAAACGCTTTACCACCGGCAATCGGGTTGTCACGCTTGAGTGGCGCCCAATAGGCTTGGCCATACAGGGTTTTCACGCTGGCGCCGATGGACTGCACGAACGCGACAGCAGCTTCCGGAGACAGGCGCCCAGGCACGTCGAACGGAAACTGCTTATTCAGCTCTTTGCCCAAGTCGGCCATCAGCGACAGCAGCGCAACGTTTTCGGTACCGCCCGCATTCAGGTAGGTAAAATTCGGCTTGGAGCGGCGCAGGCGATCAGCAGCCGCGGCCATTTCTGTCGCGGTGTAAACCTTGCGGCCCTCGGTGAAATACTCCAGATGCGCCGAAACGAACTTGTCCTGATTGTTCGCCTTGCCGTAAAAGCCGCACGTCACCGGTACCGAAGCATTCGCTGCGACCTCGATCACGTCCAAATCATCGGTGCCCTTGTCGATCACGTCTGCGATGTAGCTGCTGTTGCCGTACTCATCGGTCGCGTTCAAATCCAGCGAGCCGGTGAATGGGCCGATGATGGTCTTACCGCTCACCTTGTCGATGAACTGCACAGTGATGATCTTCGACGGCACAGCGACGCCCTGATCATCCTCAGCCGCTTGCGCGTTGATTTCGCAGGTCAGACCATCGTTGAAGCATTCGTGGTGCTTAAACGCGATCAGAGCGCCTACCGGAAGCTCAGCGCTTTCGAGGCCAGTGCTCCAGACGGCCGGAGCTTCACCACCGGCTTGCGCCGGAACAGTAGCCGTCGCAATCAGCAGCTTGTTCACCGCATCGCTGGCGATCAGGCGAGAAACGACGGCCTGCTGGGTGCCGTAACGCAATGCTTCATAAACCTGAATCATCGCCTCGCCCAACGGCGAAATGTTCAGGCTCACCGCTGCACCCAGCTTGCGGTCAATCCGCGACAGGGAAACGGCAAACACCTTGTCGATGCGGCCACGGGCGAAGCGACCGATAAAGCCGCCGTTGTAATCCGACGCAACCGAACCGATCTCGGATTTATCCGCGATGTAGTTCTGCTGTACGCCGGAGCGCTTGTTGATGGCGCGGGACATGTTGACAGTCATTTGCAGCCCCCTTATTCAGTCACCGCGCCAGCACCCGAATCGGCACCTTTGCGAGTAGCTGGTTTCTTGCCGTCGGCGGGATCCGAAACTTCCGAATCCTCTTTCACGGGCTGTTCTTGCACAACGTCAGGGACTTCAATTACTACGAAGTCTTTTTTGTCGCTGTTGTAGCGGGCTGCCAGTGCGGCACTGTCGGTCACGACAACCCAAGCCTGCTCAAAGCTCTTAACCTTGAACTGCACACCCTCGGCGCCCGGCGCAATGACTTCATTGAGTCCCGTCGACGGCACCAGCAGCGGCTTGACCGCTTTGTGAGTGATGGTCGCCATGAAGGGGTACGACTGTCCGGCACAGATGGCTTCTGCCAACTTGCTCGGGTCATCCCCCGCCCCCTGCTTGATTTCAATCTTCGCCATGTTTCACCTGTAAGCCCTTGTCTGAATCCCAGCGCTCTCGCCGCGCGCGGCCAGCGAATTCGCGTTTGATCGCGTCGTACTGCTTGGCAGTCGGGCACTGCACTATCTTCTCGCCGAACTGCAAAAGCCTGGTGTTCAACGGGCGCACCACGAGGATGTTCCGGGTGTTGTTCACTAGGGTCAGTTCGGCAGGAAATTCGGCAATGTCCGGCAAACCCCACGAGGAAGACTGTACGGCCTCATCAGCCCCTTCCTCGGCGCCGGTTTGCTCGTCTTCATCGCCCTCCGATTCAGATTCCGGCGGCGGTGGCGGCTTGGGCTTCCAGTCGGGCGGGAATCGCCCCATACCGGGGAAGAAAACCCGTTCCCCCACGACAAGTGCCGCGGCCGGTGGCTCGGCTGGGCCAGCCCCATCACCTGGCTGGCCATCAGCAGCTGGTGGCTGGGATGAATTCGTTGCATCAGTGGTGTCACCAGTTGCTGCCTTGTCGAGGGACAAAGAAACGGGCGCCGTAGCGCCCGCCTCTTTGTTGTCGAGGGCATCACTGGCCGGAGCAGCATCTACCTGGCGAGTTGTCCGAGGCGCTCGGGACTTGGATTCGCTGGCGGGTTTACTTGCCTTAGCCATATCGCCCCCTTATCAGTCCACCAGCGTGTCGACGTTCTCGACAGTGATCAGCGCACAGCCCATTGCGGACAGGTCGTGCGGGTTGATCTCGGTCAAGCTGCGGCCATACAGCGCGGCGCCCGACTTCAGGTCGCTCAGGATGCCCAACGGGATCAACGTCGGCGCCAAGGCGTCGGAGAACACGACAGGGTTACGCGCAACCTGCGCCGCGCGGCCGATGGCCAACATTTCCAGACTGGTGGCGGTTTCGTTGACATGACGCGGGGTGTAGTAGACGTCGTACTGGTTTTTGTAGCGACCTACGCGGTAGATGCCTGGACGCGCCTGGACACCCGACGGGGTGAAGTCGTCGGCACCCATGGTGCGGAAGTTCGAAGCGCCCTTTTTACCCACGAACAGCATCGAAATGCCGTATTCCATGGTGTTGTTGGCGACCTCTTGGTCAACCTCACCCAAGAATGCGGCAAAGTCGCGCCAGCGTTGGGCACGCGACTTTTGCAGCAGCTGGTTGGCCGCGTCGAAGTCGAACATCTTGCCGGTGATGGCTGCTACTTCGCGGATCTTCTCCAGAGCCAGGTAGTAACGCTCGTTCGCCCACTGGCGGCGCGCCGAGTTCACCGAGACGGTCAGGAAGTCCGCGCCCAGTTCGTTTTGCGCCTGGCTGCGAGCGCCCGGAGTAACCTGCATCAGCACGCGCTGTTCGGTGCAAAACAGGCTGAAGCTTTCGGCCTTGGTCTTGATCGTAGGCGTCAGTTCCGGTTTGGCTTCGTAGTCGATGAAGCCTACAACTTTGACCACGACGTCCGCAGGCAGGGCCGGGGCAAAACCCAGCGAACCGGTACCAGCGCCATACGTGACGCTGCCGGAAATGCCGTGGGTAGTTACGGTACCGTCGGCCTTGCGGACGTTGACCTGGCCAGCAATCTGACGAGCCGCGGTAGTAGCGTTCGGGTTGATTTCGATGGCCACCTTCAGGCCGTTGACCTTGACGTAGGTGCGCGTCGGGATGAGCGGAACACCCGCGCCGGTACCGGCCAAATCGGTCTTGAATGCAAACGTCGCAGTCGCACGGTCAACCGCCAACTCTGCAACCACGGAGCGCTCAGCGCTGATGTAATGCTGGCCGCTGTTCACGCCGTCGAGAATATCGCCGTCCTTGTGGGCGCCGAAGTTCGAACCGGCAACGCTGTTGACGATGGCCAGTTTCGATTCGTTCGACGAAAGGTCGGACGGCAGGTAAGCGCCAAACGGCATGGACTCGGCCAGGCCGCCGCAAATCGCGACCGAAATACGGTTCGGCTGGTGAGAGAGCGGAGTGCCTTGCAACGAGTTGCTGACGCTATCCAGCGTAGCGCCGCCGGGCAAAACGCCTGCGCTGCCATCAGCAACCGACAGACCTTGCGACAGCGCTGAGTCAATCATGTCCGCCGAAGGCATGAAGCCGTGTTCGTACTGGAAGCGACGGATACCGTCGAGCAGGGAAGCCAGGATCTGTGGGCGGTGCTTTTCGTCAACCGCCGCCATCAGTGGCGCCATACGGGCCGGAAGCATGTCGTCAGGGTTTTTGATGGCTTCGCCGATGGCGTTTACCGCGGTGTCGGACGTGCTGTCGAGCATGTTGCCATTACCACGGCTCAGACGCACCAGCTCGCCGATTTTCTGCTCATCCGCCGCCAGAGTGGTGTCGGGCGCGTAAATATTGCTCTTGCTCATGTCTTACCTCGTTGCCAGTTTTTTGGGCTGCGCCCGATCTGTGTCAGCAACGATTTTGAGACGTAAAAAACCCCCATCCGGATGGGGGTTTGCATGGTTTGCGCGCCGCTGGATCGCTTACTTGTGCAGCACGATCAGCCGGGCATTTGCAGAGGTTTGCGCCAAAAGCGCGTTGTCTTGGAAAGTCCCGCCTTCCAGCTTTTCGACGTCGGCGTTGTGCGTATCGAGCCAGGCGCGGAACTGCTCCGCCTTCTGATCCTGACCGAAAAACACACCCTCCCCCGCAATCGCCACCAGCGTCCCGCCACTGGCCAGCATCCCGTAGGCGCGCATGATGTGTTCGGCGTCCTGACGCTTGGAGAACGGCGGGTTCATCAAAATGGCCTGATAGGACTCTTCCGGCGTGAAGGTCATGAAGTCGTGCGCGATGGCGTTGTAGCCCTTGGCCGTGAGGATGTCGCGCAGCTGGCTGCTGATCTCGATCACGTCCACTTCGCCACCGGCAGCGGCAGCGACGTCGGCGAGGTTGCCATTGCCCGCGCTCGGCTCCAGTACCCGCGTGCCCTTGCTGATTCGCGCCATCCGAGCCATCCGGTGCGCCACAGCGGCAGGGGTTGGGAAAAAGTCGATCCCCACCTTCTGGCCGATAATGGCGCGCTCGGCTTTGACCACGGCGCTTTCTTCCTGCTTTTCCGCCAGGTGCGGCAGCAGCGCCCGGCAAGCGTCCTGCAACTGCGCATCGTTGGTGATGCCCATGCGATTCAGGCGGTCGATACGCGCCAGCATTTCCATCGGGTCTTTCAGATCCCACTGTTCCTTGATCGTCCCCAGCACCTTGTAGGCCTTGCGAGTGATGGCGATATCGCCGTCATTCACCAGCGCCCAGCGCTCTGTGCGGCTACCCAGCTTGCTCAAGGCTGCGATCAGCTTGGAGTTGCCCGGCGCCGCCTTCTTGGCCAGCGTCATCGCTGCACTCTGGTACCGGCTCGACCACACCAGTCGCGGCGGCATGCTGACGTGCTGCAACAACTCAGGCCCGACCGGCTGACCACGGCGCGCCAGCTGATTGCTGTAGCTCAACCCGCGTTCAGATTCGTATTTTGCTCGAGTAAGCGCGCTGTTCAATTCTTGCAGCTGCGAACGACTGCTGAGGTTGGCCAGCGGCCCGGCGGCGCCGACCTCGATTGCGTCGGCGATGCTGTTCAGGGCTTTGCCGTCGGCTTCATCAGCTGCTGACCGGGCGTAGGCACTCGCCGCCATCCCGGCCCGGCGGTGGGTGTTGGTTTTGCGGTCGGCGTTCATGCCTTCCTTGCCGGAGGAAATAGCCTTGTCACCGGCTGCGCGCAGTTTTCCCACCTGGCTGGAAATGACTTCCTGCTGACGCTCCAGCGCCGCGCGGGCGTCACGTTCCTGCTTTTCCACCTCCTGCTCCGGGGAAAGCACAACCGGCGCCGGAGCGGCCTGTATGGCGCTGGTATCGCCCGCCAGATGCTTTTCGCGGATGAAGTAGCCCCCATTCATGCGCCAGGTGTAGGGGTCGATGGCCTTGGCTTCGGCCAGGGTCAGGTCAGTGCGGATGATCCCGCGCAGCACCTTGTCGCGTTTGGTCGTGTACTCAACGATTTGATATTGGGCTTCGGGGGATTTTTCCTGTTCCGTCGGGACTTCGGCAACGGCCGCCGGTTTCTTCACCCGATCTGCCAAGTGCTCGTCTGCCCACTTGCGCACGTAAGCCAGGTATTCATCTTTGTTGTCCGATACCCGCCCGCCCTTCAGCCGTTCAAACTCACCCGCACGGATCCCTGCCCAGCCGAGGAACCCGGCGTTGCTGCTTTGGGTTGGCAGCTCTTCCAACGTGTCGAGATAGGCCTGATAGATCGGGTTGTCTGACACCCCGGCGCCGATAGTGCGTTCAAACTCGGCCAGATCCCGCGCTTGATTCTCTGCAACGATGCGGGCCGTTTCCTTTGCCTCTGCATCCTTCGCGGCTTTCTCTTGCTCCAGCGCCAGCTGCTGCGCAGCCAAGGTCTGCGCGGCAGCATCGGCGGTGCCCTGTTTGCGCTGCGCTATGGCTGCCTGCTCCTCGTTGTAGGCCTGCACGTCTTGCTGCGCTGCATCCTCGCCAAACACCGCGCGGTACTTCTCCGGCCCCCAACGCTGCGCCATCTGGCTTTTCAGGTCGGGCAGGTTGCGTGCGATTCCCGACAGCTCAGGCGCCACGGCCACCGATACCCCGCCATCGGCATAGGTGTAAATGACCGCGCCCGACGGCAAGACGTCTTGCGAACTCGGCAGGTACTGCGCCAGCCGCGCCTGGCTTTTGCTCAGCAGCAACCCCGTCGACGTCTTGGTGTACTTCGCCTGATCAAGATAGGCATGCGCGTAGGCGTCCAGCGCCGCCACGTCGCCCATCACAAGCACGCCGCCAGACTTCTGCGGCACGATGCCTGTAATCAGCGTTGCGGTGGAGGTAGCTGCCAGCGCCCGCTGAGCAGCTTCACGGGCGTCGTCCTTGGTGAAATATCTCGCATTGGCCGCTGGCGCGTTCGGATCGACCGCCACAACTGCCAGTATGGTGATATTGATATCATCGTCTGCTACAGTGTCCTCGACGGAGCTGGACTCCTGCACTAGCGGCAGGCTGTCAAGCATTCCGTTGGCGGCGTCATCGGAGCGGGGCCCTACCCCTGCATAATCCGTGGCGCCGTTTTTGTATGCCTTCCAGCTCCCGCGATCCGCGTGGGAAATGCTGTAGAACAAATTCCCCTTGCCGTCTTCGGCCACCGTCACACCTGCGGTCACCAGCAGGTCGTCGACCTTCACCTGTTTCTGAATGAAATAGAACGCGACGAACGAATCGTTGCGGGCCTTGTGCGGCTCCTGGCGCTGGCCAGCGGTACCCGTCTCCAGAATCTCACGCACGAACTCTATCAAGCGCGCCTTCAGCACGTCGGACTTCATGCCCTGCTTGGATTTCTTCCAGCCCGTGCTGTTGACGCTCACCGGCCCAACTACCGACTGGATCAATTGCCCCTTCAGATTCTCCTGATAGAACTGGCGCGCCTGCTCAAATGCGGCTTGGCCTGCATCTGCATCCGGCTTCTGTGCTTGTCCCAGTAGGGCACGAATAGCCAGCCCGCGGGTACTGGCGCGAATCTTCTCGATAGGCGACAGCGCGTTATCTGCCAGCGCGGCGCGGATCGTCAGCAGCTCGGAGCTGAGGCGCGCCCGCTCAATCGGCGACAGAACGCCCGGTTGTCCCAAATTACTCATCAAAGCCCCCAAAAATCGAATCCAGCAGTGCGGTGTTGGCCAGCGCCTTTTCAAAGGTCTTGCCGTCACGCAGCGTCTTGAACAGCTCGTCGAAAGCGGCGCCGATACGCGCGCGCTCTTCTCCCTCCGGATACGGCTTGAAGGGCAGACCCTGCTCGGGGAAGTAGTGGTGTTTGTTGTCAGCCAGGCAGCTCAGGTAGTCGTTCTGGCGATCCATCGTTGCCAGCTTGTCTTCCAAGTAGGCTTGGAACGCCCGCGCCGCCATTTCCGGGGTGGATGACCAGTATTTGCCCTCTTTGGAGTTATCCAGCAGTGCGGCTTCGGCCATGTAGCGGGAGACGCCTTTGCCGGTGTTCAACCGCACTTCAGTCGTGCCCTCGGGCGAGAAATACGCCGCGGCAACGGTGCGCCAGTTCTTTCTAAACTTCAGAGAACGCGCGTCATTGCGCTGGCCAAAATAGGTGTCGACCGCCAGCACGGCCGCTTCTGCGTTTCCTGCTGCTTTGATGCGGCGGGCAATGTCCTGGCTCGGATTGTCCAAGTTCAGGCGGGCATTGCCGAAGGTGCGCGGGGTGAACTTGATCGTCTCGGGCAAACGGTGGTCGCCCTCGGTCAGCGCTTTTTTCAGTGCGACGAAAGCGTTCCGGATTGGCCCCTCGGGCACCAGCTCCGGCTTGTCCACGCCGAATTCATCAGCGGCGCCAGCCTCACCGCGCAGCAATCCCGGCAGGATGTTGTCCATCGCGTGAAAGTGCTCGTGGCCCAAGCCACCGCCGCCGTTCATTTTGGTGATGTTGATCGCGCGCAGTACCGGTTCGTATTGCGCGGTGGCGGCGCCCTTCCCGCCCTTGCCGCGGGCGCCGAATGCCAGCCCAAGGCGACCGCCAAAGCCCAGGTTCTCTTCGCTGATGCCAAGCACGTCCGCCATATCCATCATGGCGCCCGCTGACTGCTCCACATGCCATTTGGAGCTGTCTCGGTCATCCAGCACCCAGTTGCCGGACTGCACCGCCCGGAAGCCGCACAGCTGCTGCAACGAGCGCGTAGAGTTGACGACGACCGGGCGCCCGCCCTTGCGGTCGAACTTGTCCACGACTTTGAGCGCGAAGGTCTGGCGCTTCTTCGTCGGCGCCTTGGGTGCGCCTTCGATGACATCGCCGCCCTTCTTGTCCGCCCACTCCCATTCCTTCGGATCGCCGGATAAGGCATTGGACACATGCCGGGCGAATGCTTCAGAGCCAGACCGGCCACGGAACATCAGCGCCTTGACGAACTTGTCGCCCATGGACATCCACGCGCGATTGATCGGCGAGTTCAGGTTGCGGGCCTTGGCCACGCCCGTGATTTCAGCTCGCTCCTGATACAGCGCCGCGCGCGCAGCGGTCAGCTGCTCGATGGCGGGCCTGTTCTTCTCCAGAACGTCAGTCCAGACCTTCATGGCATCGCGATATGCCTTCTTGGCGTCACGCACCGCTTGCTCATGTTCTGGCCCGACACCCCAGCCACGGCTCACCCGGCCTTCGAGGTCGCGTTGCGCCTTGTTGTTCTGGCCACTGGCCTCATACATGGCGTTTTGCAGCGCGTTCTGTTGCGCCTCAAGCCCGCGGATCTGCTCTGTCATGCCGCGGGCGCGGCCGGTCACGTCTTCGTAACGCTCGGCTTCGTCGGCGTCCAGCTGGCTGCCCAGCAATTCGTCGCGGATCTCGTCCAGCGTGGCCACAACCTCTTTCGGGGTCTGGCACAGCTCCAGGCGCGTGCGCAGCGTCTCCAGCCCCAGCACGTAGGCGCGGCGGGCGGTGGGACTGTCTTCGGTTGGTTCCTTCGCGATAGAGGCGTAAACGCGATCCATCAGGAATGCAGCGGCTGGCTCGGCGCCGCCCTGCTTGATTGCTTCCCAGTCGACCACGCCGAACAGGTTGGACTTGACCACCAGCGCCCGCGCTTCACGGGGCGTTTCTTCAATGGCGTCGAAGTCGATATCGGAGCCGCGCAGCATGCGGCCCTCGGCACGGGCTTTGCGAATCGTGCCTGCGGCCTCTTCTTTGCGGCTGCCGGGGATGTAACCGACGTCGGCATAGCGGTAGTTGGCGCTGTTGGGATCGTCGCTTAAACCGTCGTCTGAGGCTTGCTCAGCGGCAGTCACTGAATCAACTTGCGGCGCCGTCGCCGTCTGGCCGGTCAGTTTGCGGCGGATGCCCAAGGCTTCAGCGCTGACGCGCACCTTCTCAAGCGCCTTGAGCGCGCCGCTGATCAGCATCTGGCGCAGCGCCAGCAGCCGCGAACTCAGGCGGGCTTTCTCGATGGGGGAAATATGCATGGTGTACAGGCCTGATCATTTGCAGGCCCGTATTTTGGGGCGCCAGCAGTGGGCGCCCCGGAGGGTATTTGCTCAGTTACTCAGTGACTTCCGGCCTGCTCAGCCAGGCCACGATGAATGCGCGATCTTCTATGGCCATCACCCTCACTACCGGCCCCGGCGCGCCCGGATCGTGAATGGTGTTCGGTGGAAGCACGCCGTTCGGCGAAACCTCCCAAAGACGCCCGCCAAGCCAGATTTCTGGATAGCCTTCCGCGTCCACCTTGAACTCCGCCTGCTCATCTTTGGCCAAAGCCAAAAGGTGGGCGGATGGGGTAAGCGTGATGTCACCGACCTGAATCGGCCCAAACCCTTGCACAGCCATGGTCACGTTCCTTTCCGTTGTGGGCCGTCACACTTCCCCGGCCATGAAATGCGGTACGCCGTCGACGTCTTTGATAACGCCCGCAGCGTACAACACCAGCTCAATGCGTCGGGCAGCCGAACCCTGCACAAATGCAGCAATAGCACCCATGTCGGCGCGTCCAGCGTCAGGAAGCACGGCTTTGTAGAAAGACTCCCAAGCCTTGGCCAGCGCCCCACGCACGTCGGAATAGGTTGAAGTGGCGAAACGGCGATTGAACACGCCGCCCCCAATTTCAACAGTATGCAGGTGCGTGTAGCCCTTCTGGCTTCCGTCGTCATCGGTGCAGCGAATACAGCCGCACGGCCCGGCAACGAACGCGCCCATCAGGCAATCAGCGAACGCCAGCACAGGCTTGAGGAACAGGCGCTTGTCGTCTTCGAACAAATCCACGGCTTACTCCTTGTTTTCGGCGGCCTTGGCTTCTTTCTCTTCCAGCGCGTCCAGCGCATCGCCCAGCAGCTGATGCAAGACGCTAATTCCCCGTTCTTCAGCCATCCGGTAATACCGGTCGTGCATCGGAACAGGGATCTTGATGTTCAGCTGCTTTTTAGGCTCGGCCGCGTTGAAACGCTTTGTTTTCGCGGCCTGATCCGGTTTTGCATCACGAGAATGGAAGCCGTTTTCTTTAGCTACTTTTGAGATATCTTTTTCTATCTCTTTGGTAACCACTGATGCCGAAGCTGGGGGTTTTGCTTTGAAATCCCCCAGGATCGAGAAGGCGTTGGCAGCCTCCTGCGGCTCTTTTGGTTGATCTCCACTCATGATGCAGGCTCCTGAATAGACTTGAGCTTCGCCAGCAGCTCAGCAGTGACGGCTTCGGCGTTGACGATTGCGTTGGGGATGCCGGGTACCAATGCCGGATCCAGCAGCTCAAGCGGGCGCTGGAATTTGAACATCGACTTGAAGGCATCCCGATCCTTCATTTCCGTTTCGAACATTGGGATGTCCATCTTTTGAAGATCATCACGCAGACCTGCCGTGTTACGCGTCTCGTAGGCAGCTGGCGTACAGGTGAACAGAATGGAATACGGCAGGTTGTAGCTCGGGACATGGCGGCGAACTGCCTTTTCCTGATCCGTCACCAGCTTGATCGCTTTACCCGCCTCTTTTGCATCCAGATGCGAGCCACGCATTGGGATCAGCACATAGTCAGCCTGTTGCAGCGCATTGACGACGATCTTCGCCGCGGTGCCTTCCAGATCCACCAGAACGAACGGCACTTTCTCCGCGGCTTCGCGGATCTTGTCGCCAATATTGTCTTCATTGACGTCTGGAATGATCAGCAGATTATCCGGGCAATGACCACCGGACGCGAAGTCCTTCAGCGGGTTGTTTGGGTCAGCATCGAGCAGCGCGACCTGGGCGCCCTTCTTGGCCAGTTGCAGCGCCAGATTAAGCATGGTCGTGGTTTTACCTGCGCCGCCCTTGGGGCTAACTGCAACTGTTGTAGGCATTATTCGACACCTTAAAGTAGAAGAAGATAGAGAAAGATATCTCTTGATACTGCAAGGTACGACTGTATATCTCTACCAAACTGGTATCAATGGATATCTTAAGATATCCATAAATATTATTGGTTATCTTTCCGTACCACGCCGTATCTCTTCGTACCGGCTGCATGCAGCTATCTTGAGATATCCAAAGATATATTCTTGTTCTGCCTTGCCGGGTATCAGTTAGTACCAATTGATATCTTTTGTTATCCCACGAAAAAGCCCGCACAGGGCGGGCTTTGAGGGTGCTGCTGGTCATTCCACATCAGCGAACGCTGCTAGGCACTCAAGCGCGTATTGCGCCGGGTATGACCATTCGTGCGTGCCTGCTATCCAGTTCTTGAGCGTGGCGTGCGACACGCCGACACGAGCAGCACAAGCACGCTGACTCATGCCGGTACGCTTGATCACCTGGGCAACGTAAGCCGCGTCCGTGTTGTGCAGCGAAGCATCGGGCGCTATGAGTTTTGGCTTGGCCATTGGTTCCTCAGATCATTCTGCCGAACCGGCGCCGACAGCTTCCGAATTGACCGCATTGCAATGCTCAACGGACACGTA
Source organism: Pseudomonas sp. TWP3-2 (assembly GCF_049897765.1). Taxonomy (NCBI): domain Bacteria; kingdom Pseudomonadati; phylum Pseudomonadota; class Gammaproteobacteria; order Pseudomonadales; family Pseudomonadaceae; genus Pseudomonas; species Pseudomonas sp. TWP3-2. Next base: position 43,042 of record NZ_JAFCWW010000025.1, read on the forward strand.
CCCGGATACGCCACTGATGAATACGACCGCCTCGCAGCTTGAGACGAACGCTTCGCCCTTTGTTTCAGCGCGGAGGATTATGCCGCTGCCCAGCGTTGACTCGTAGTCAACGGTTGTGCCCGCTGGGTACTTTTCGTTCCAGTCGAAGCACAAGGCTTTCGCATGGATTTCCATTTGTTTCAATGACATCTGTTTGCGTGCTGGCATGGTGAATCTCCTGATGTTGTTACCCAAAAAGCCCGCGCTCGGCGGGCTGTCGTCGATAAAGCTGTTTATGCAAGGGGGAGGGGGCGCTGGGAAACGGTCATAAATGAATCAACCGCAGATTGGATCATCTGGCCGATGCCGACGCCAACAGATTCCACTTTCGCGAAACACACGGACTGGCCGTTGATTTCATGGGCTACAGTTTCCGACTCACCTGCAATGACGCACTCCGGAATAGTTTTGACTCGACAGTGTTCGATCTTCGTTAAGAGCCTTGCCATATCAGGGTCATCCGGATGCAGGAGGAATGGCTCTGTTCCTCGACGCTTCATGTATCCCTTTCCAATGGTTCCGCAAAGCGTCTCATCACCGGTCAGGAACTGAGGGGCGAAACCCTTACCGGCCGCCTTGTCCTTGATTGCCTTAGCCTTCAGGTTTTTGATAGAGCGCCACCGCTTGGAGTCGAGCGGGATTGGCTCAAGAATCGAACGCAGCGTGGCTTCCTTCTCGCGCAGTGGCCGGACTTGCTCAAAATCGAATTGCACGCCCAAGCCACGACAGACTCCCACCACGATCAGCCGCTCACGGGCTTCGAGCGTGCCGAAGTCGTTGCCATTCAACACAGCCTCAGTGACGTGATAGCCCAGTGACGACAGCACGGAGCGAATCACCATCATGGACGCGGTATTTCGGTATTGAGGAACGTTCTCAAGCACCACAACAGCCGGGTTCAGTTCCTTTACAGCGTCGAGGTAGTCAAAGAACAATGCCCCGGCGTCCTTATGCTCTTCAGCGGCTTTAAGCTTGTTTTTGGAACGTCCAGAGAGGGACGCCCCAGTGCACGGCACGCCGCCCGCCAGCAAATCGCATTGAGGCAACAGACGCCAATCAACGTCGCGGATATCGCCTAGCAATGCAATCGACTCCGATGGCCACAGCTCCGGACTGTTGCGGCGTGAGGCGTCCAGATAGCGCTCGTCCATTTCTACACCTACCTGCACGAACGATTTAACGCCTGAGCGCTGCATACCGTGATGCAGGGCTTTATCAAGCACGCCTCCGCCATGGAAGAGACTGCATACGCCCAGCGCGACACCATCACGCGCTTTCGTGAGTAACCGACGGGTACGCTGCACAATGTTTTCGTCGGCGCGGTTGGCCGTGATGACGATCCGACCTTCAAACAGCGCAACGCGCACTTTCTCGATGCCTTCGAACGCCTCAGCAAGCCGGTGGCTGCGAATCTCCATCAACGGAACGGTCTTACCGCCCCGGTTGCGCTCACTGACAAGGAAAGTCTGCCCTTCGTAGGCTTCGTCAACGCGGCACAGCTCAAGGCCTTTCGATTCTTCGCTTCGCTCGTTCAGCGCATAAAGAGCGCCAATCTCAAGACCGGCGCGGGCCAGTGTTACGCCCTCCATCCAAAGGCGTGGTACGGCTCGGTTTTCGCCGATTTTCAAATGCAGAACTGTGTTCATTGGGTTGTCTCGGGCTGGTGCTGATACCGACAAAGCCCCAATGAAGGGGCTGTGTGGGCGGGAAGGTCAGCGAGGCAGGCGAATGAAGGTGTCAGACACAAGGGTCTTGGGGTCGAAAGGAACACGGGCCACAAATTTATTATCGATGAGCCACTGGAGAAGGTTGCGCACTGTCATCCAGCCGTTTTTACGAATCTTCACTTGGTCGCCGACCGCTTTGCTGATCTTCGTCCAGCAGGTTGGCTCTGTACCAATTGCCGCCAACATGACATTCAGGATTTGGTTCTGGCGCTCGGTGCCGACGTTTTCCAGCTCAGGAGCACTCGGGATGGTAGTGGTGGTATCTGCCGGGGTAACCATGCGGGTTTGCTCTTCAGTGATTTCGATGGGCCTACTTTATGGGCTAGATTCTAGCCCGTCAATTACTTTTTATCACAACGTCATAAAATCATAATTACGCCGATAAACTGTTGAAAGCGCATGCACAAAAAAGCCCGCACGCGGCGGGCTTCTATTTGTTCGTATCATCTTCTACCAAAAGATATCTTTTGATATCACTTGCTAGAACGTTATACCACTATGCCGGTAAACAGCGCTTTGCCGCCTGTTCGCCGTGGTGCGGCGCCATCGGATCACACGCCGCCATTGCGACCTGGCATTGCAGAGCCGCCGCCAGCAAAGCCCCCAGCAGCAGGCGTTTCATTAGCTTCTGGTTCATGGCTAGAAGGCCTCCGCCGTGGCTTTGAGTGCGTGCTGCGTGTATGCATCCGCGGCATCACCAAACAGGCCGCTCAGTTCACCTTCACCGAACGCCGCGTAGATGCGCTCCAGCTCTTTCATCACACTGTCTGGATCGCTCAAGTCAGCGGATCCTTCAATGATGCTGTCCAGATAGGCTTTGGCTGCTTGCAAGGCGGTGTCCTTCTCGTCGGGGTTGGCCTGCTCAGAAGGCTGTGCGGCCGCTGGCTGGCTGAAGAGGTCATTCTGCTCGATGGCGAACACGCCTTCACCAAATTCCTTTTCCAGCTGCGCATTGGCGGCCTTGACGATATCGCCAAAGCTGGCCGGTTCATCACCGAACAGACCGGCAGTCTGCTTGCGGCGCGCTTCCGACTCGACGAACTGCGCCATGGCTTTGAATGCGGCACCCAGGCGCTTGGCACTGCGGTTGTTCTTGCTGATGAACGTAGCCATTGCGGCAACGGACGGATCGAGGTCGCCAAACATGTCGCCTTGGCGCAGGAACTCGTCCAGACCCAAACCGCTTTCCTTGGCTTTGCGCAGCACGTTGGTGGCGCTGATGATCGCGTTCACCGCTTCCTGATCAAGCGACAGCTCCAGGGAGTCGGTGACCTTCTCGCCAGCGTCTTCAGCGCCAGCCACGTCCAGTTCCTTGGCCCGCATGAAGTCCGGCGCCGCCATGTTCAGCGCGCTGACGATGTTGGCAATCTCCGGCTTGCTGGAATCGGCGGTCAGCTCCAGCAGACGGTCATCGGAGTAGGCGCCAGCAAAGAGCGCTGCTTGTACGCGGCTGATCAGGCTGGCGGTAGGGCGACCGTCGGTGGTCATGTACTGCGCCGCCTCGGCATCACCCAGGCTTTGCAGGAACGCATTCACGAAATCGCGGTTCGCGGCGCTGGTGAGGTCACCGTCTGCCAGCTTCGCCATCATGGCGGCATCCAGGCGCTTGGCATCGCTGCGGGCCTTCTCAGTCGCCGTCATGGCCAGCTTGTCGTCTTGGTTGGCCTCTACGGCGAACTCCGCTCGATCCACGGCACTGACGCGCACACGCACCAGCACAGGGGCTTTCATGCTCTGAATCTTGGCGGCGCTCACCTTGAAGTAATCGGCGTGTTCCAGCAGCCACAAGCGGTACTCGTCGGCCTTACCAATGCGGTACGCCTCACGGATCGCCATGGCGCGGCCATTGCCGGACTCGACCACACGGTCGGTACCGACGATAGGCGCGCCGCTGTCGGCGCGATTGGTGCGCCCCAGGCTGTCCGGATCAAGATTGCGAGCTGTCTTCTGCACCCAGGCCTGAGACGTCGCACGCGCACGGTCGCGCGGTTGCAGCTCGCTCGGGTAGTCCGGGTTGGCGGTGCCGTCGGATTCGTGGCTGATCACCAGCTTTTTCGCCTCGATCACCTTGAAGCCGGTGACAACCTTCGTCCCCTTGGCAGTTTTCACCGTGTTCTCGCGGCCGTCTGGCGCGATCTCCCCATTGTCCTCATCAACATCAGGGGTAGGCTTCTGCGGCTCACTGGCGGCCACTGGCGGCGTTTCTGTCAGCTGCTTGAGTTCTGCGATGTAATCGGAGGCGTCGGCGCCGCTTTCCTGAAGCTTGGCGATGTTTTCGTTCAACTCGGCGATTCGTTGTTCACGCGCGGCGGCGTCAGGCGCTGGCAGGGTGCTGACAGGCTCCTGAGTGGCGGCCGCGGCTTGCTTATCCAGCTCGCGCAACCCGAAGCCGTCCACCTTCGCTTTGGCTGCACGCACGAGGTCACGCCCGACACCGGAAAGAATCTCGTCTTTGGTGCCACTTGCGCCGAGGCTGAAGCCCGCTTTCAATACCAGCTCACGCAGCGCATCTACGTCGGTGACGGCATCCAGCACACCCAGCGCCCCCATAGGGTCGCCAGCAGTTAGCGCAGCGGTCAGCTTCGCCAGATCGGTACGGTTGTCGCGCAACGCAGGATCATCACCGAGCATATCGGCCTGAGCATCTGGCACCAGCGGCGGCACTTCCTGCACGCTCATTGCCGTCGCTTCGGGGCCACGATACCCGGCATCCCACAGCTGTTTCGCCATGTCGGCGATGTCTTTGACCAGATTGCCGTAATACGCATCAGTTGGCGCCATGTCGGCCAGCCTGGCACGAGCACCCGCCAGCATTTCCAGCAACCGCGCGATCTTTTCCGCCTCGGCATCATCGGCGCCGTTGCCATGATCCTGATTGTCTTGGCCAGCGCTCTGTTGCGCTTCCAGGGTGCGCAGCATTTCGGCGACTTGGCTCAAGTAATTGCTGGCGTTGATCGTCGCCAGAATGCCGCCGCTGTCGATGGCCGCCATGGTTTCGGCAATTGCAGTGCTCAGCCATTCGATGGCGTTCTTCTTGGTACCGCCCTTACCGACAACTGCACGGCCTGTCTTCTTGCCGGACTTCACCGCGCCCAGATCCGCGTTGTGCTCGGCGAGCTTCGCGGTCAGGACGTCCAGGGTGAAGCCTTTCTGCTCACCGCTCGCTACCTGCGCCATGAACTCTTCGCGCGTCAGCGGCGTACCACCCAGCGCTTTGATTTTGTCGGCAATGCCGTCTGCTTGAGCCAGGTATTGCTCGGCGTAGTCGGATGCCTTCGCCACGATGCCTTCAGGCTGCGCGTCGTCGCTCGCGGCCGGTACCGTGAGTTTTTCGACCTTGGCCTGTAGCTCGGCCACTTGCTCATCCAGCCCTTGCAGCTCGGCCGCTTTGGTCTGCACCTGCGCTTTCAGGTCTTCAATCTTCGCGGCGCTCTCGGCGCTGGCACCGCTCGCCTTCAGGAACTTCGCGCTGTTCTTCTCCACCAGCGCCATGATGCGGCGGGCAACCTGGCGCGGATTGATGTCTTGGCCGCGCTCCGGAGCGACTACCAGCGTGATGTCCTTTTTGTTCAGCACCCACTTCCAGCTGATCAGCTCGTCAAGAGCCGTGAGCCGGTTCGGCGTGCTGTCCGGGTTGTGAAAGAACACCGTAACGCTTTGGCCGTCACTCATCGTGAACAGCATGGCCACCTGAGTGGTGCCGCGGTTCTTGAATGGCTTGCTGACTTCAACGGCGTCGACCTTGACCGTCGCGGCCGCGGCACGCATCACACGCAGCAGCTGGTTGGCCTTGCGGTCGAACTGGGCGTACTCGATCACCATGGCGTCGAGCATGTTGCCGTCACTCAAAAACTCAGTGATGTCGGCCATGTTCGCGCTGTCGAGCAGCAGTTTGTCGGGGTCGCCTCGGCGCAGGCCATACATCACCTCGCCCAAGGTCATGCCTACGGGCAGATTGTTCTCGCCCCAGGCCACAACGGCGCCGGTCATAGGTTTCACCTCATCAGGAATCAAATCGACGGCCTCAAGGGGCCGGGTTAGATCGCCTGACTTCAGCCAGGCCTTGAACTGTTTCACGGAGCACACCACGTAGCTGCCCATTCCCTGCCAACCGCGCTCATAGCTGTTGCGGTAGGCGTTGAGCGCGCCGTCGACGTCGTGGAAGCCCAGCACGGCCTTGTGCTCATCAAAGGTGCGATCCTTCTTCACCTGATTCACAACCACGACGAGTGTGCTTTCGGGGACTGGCCCCACGTACACGTCAAAGGCATCGCCGTCGGCGCCGTTGTACCCGTTGAGGTAGCCGTAGTTCGCCATGCACACGATTGCCCACGGCTCACCGTCAGCCTTGCCGGTACGCGGGGTGAACATAGGGGTTTCAATGGTGACGGCGAGGCCATGCAGACGCAGGCTGCCTTTCGGGTAGTTGCCCGCCCGCACTTGCGCAGGCGTTGGTGCGCGTTTGACGCCAAGGCCGAACGCACCGCTATGCGCGGCAGCGGTCAACTTTGCATAGGGATCAGTCATTTACCGTGGCTCCGCTGGAAAGCCTCACGATACCCCGCCAAAAACCCGCATCCCGGCGCCGGTTTTCATGTTCTCCAGACACAAAAAAGGCGCCTTTCGACGCCTCTCATTGCACGACCTGCAATCAGTCCAAGGTCATCTTGGGGTCAGGCGTGGGCGCCTTTTGCAGCAGATCCGTGGCGATCTTGGAGTGCGGCACATGTTCGGCGAACGCCAGCGCCCGCACTTTGTGGGCCAGCGCTGGCTCCATCCAGAGCGTAACGCGCTCTTTGTCGACATTGACCTGATCGGCGCGCGAATACGTGGACGCAGCCTGAAGCGATTCACGGCTCAAATCTGCTTGCAGCTTCGGCTCCGGTGCCGCCCGCACCAAGTCGTTGAATACTGCGGAAGGGCGCTTTTTCTGCTCAAACGCCAATGCGCGCACCTTAAACGCCAGATCCGACGCGATATAGAACGTCATGCGCTCTTTCGGCTGAGCATTCGAAACAGGTCTGCCCATTCGCTTACCGGCCTTCGGCGCCTGATCTTTTCCAGCTGCTGCCATGTCGAGTCCTGCACTGTGGATATGGTGACATTATGATAAGTCACTTTGCTGGCAAAACGAAATGGCGTCAAAATCACCCGAAAATGGTACGGGGATACTTTTTTGAGAGCCAAAAACGCAAAAAGCCCCGACAATCGGGGCTAAATGGCTTGAATCACGTCACAAGGCAACGAGGTGTAGCCCCTGCTGGATATCAGGTTTCGGACACTTCAGCTCGGGTCGCACCGGCCACGCACCGCGATCAGACATCTCACAATAGAGCTGGGCGCTCTCGACTTGCTGCTGGTAGTCCGACTCGCCGACCCAGCTGTAAGCACCAATGGCTGCGGCCACCAGCAAACCCATCCAGAACTGATGAGGCACACTCTCGATAATCTTGCGCATAACTTATTCCCTTTCGTTTAGGCCGTAACCTTCGGCAGAGAAACGTTATAATTTTATTGTTTATCTCGCAAGCAAAACATTAGCGTTTTATTGTTTATTTTGAGGCTCGATATGAAAATCATGGCATCGGTCAGCGGATACACCGGGGAAAGCGTGACGTTGGTGGGCCTTATTGACCCAGCCACGGGAATTCTGGCCATCGCCAAATCAGTGAAGTTTCGGGAGGTGGGGGATGATGGCTTTGCCTTTGTGACCAACACGCGAACGGAAGCCTATGACTGCCTGTTCACCGAGGATCATTGGGCGCAGGCAATCCGCGATTACCGGACATCAGAAGGCAACAACACGATGGTGCTGGGGGATGCAGCGAATCGGCACAAGCCCCGGCTTGAAACCGACGGGGTAGACGAGAAAGGGCAGAAATATCGCCTTCACGCGGATTTAGAGAATGGGGAAGTGGCTGTGCTGGCTATGGTGCATTTCCAGCAGCGCCAGCTGGCTATCAACAAGGCAGATGACGCGATGGATGAATGGTTTGACCTGATTACGATCTGAGTAGCATACGACTACCCGCGATCAGATCCGCGCGGGATCGATGGTAGATCTGGCTCGAAACCATCAAGCAATCCTTGCGCGGGCGGCTCCATTCCCGGCCCGGCCGGGAGCTGCATATCCCCCGGCCCAAGCGACGGGGCTTGCCGCAACGGGGCGCTGCCGAGGTCTTGTTGATCCTCGGACGAAACAATAACGCGAGCGCTGAATGACGCCAGCTTGAGGTTTTCTCTGCTCGATGCCCAAGCCACACGGCTGTTGACGATGTAAGCAAGACACCCGCCCCGGTCACCGCCAATCCGGATCGCCTGAACCCAGTTGTTCTCTGTGAGCACCTTCAGGGCGCGTTTCGTGGTGGCCACTGACACGTTGTTGAGCTTGGCCAGCGTTGCATGACTGGCGACAAGCCCGCCGGTTTCGTCCATATTCGCCACAAGGCGATGCAGCAGCTGTGCCGCGCGCGGGGCATCATCAATCAACTGCGCCCAGGCTTCGTGCGCTGCGCGTTCAGTTTGCACCCATGTCCCACGCGGGGCTGGTTGATTGAGCTTGCGGATCTCTTCGGCCATTCCGTTGTAACCTCGATAACTTGGTCGCTACCTTACAAAATTGTCCGCTACGCAGCAAGCTTGTCAGATATCGATCACGGATGAACTAAGGGTAGCTCACGCTACGCGCCTTCAAGATCGCTCATCCCAGTGAGCTAGGTTAGATCATTCGTGTTCGATATCTCTCAAGCTTGCACGATATCGAAACACATATGATCTATGGGTAGCTCACAGCTGATGACCTACCCATAGCTCACCAGCTGTGAGCTACCCCAGGTCATTAGCTGTGAACTAGGGGTAGGTCACTAGGGTGAACTACCCCCACCGCTGGAACCCTTGATTTACGGGGGGCTGTAACTTGTGCCTTCTCATGATCTCCAGTGCCCCTTCTGCCGTAGGATGCCGTTCAAGTCGCCTGCGGCAGCGGCCAGTTGTGGCTACCGGGCAGACTTCGCTAGCCCGGCATCCACAACCGGCTTCGACTTTTGATCGGTGGGGCGGCATCGGTAGCAGCTGCAACCACCAACACGTTGGCCGCTGGTGCGGCAGTAGATAGGGGCTTTCATCGGTTCAGGTTTCCGGGTGGTTGGTGGGTAAGGCGTAAGGGCATTCGAAGAACCCCAGTCGGCCGTTGATGCTCAGAAACGGGAGTGGGCGCGGGTCACGGAGCACGATTGCCTTGTTGCCGGGCATGTACCACGGCGATTGGTGCTGCTCAACGCTGTCGACCGCTTCAACCGATCCGATGATTCCGCCACGTTGCAGGTCTGCGGCCGGTGGAACGGTCACCCCAATGGAACGGGCGAATTCAGCGGCAAAGGTGTATTCGTTCTTGGTCATCCCCTTGGACGCATGCACCAGAAAACGCCCGCGAAACTTCGTCAGCCAGGTGCGGTTCTCGATGTCCTTGAGCTGGTGCGCCGCTGCTGCGCGCTCTTCTGGCGTTTTGAGGTCAGGCCGGACGATCAGCCACGCCCACGGCTGACGAATGCTTAATGTCTTCATTTTCGGCGGCCTCGATTACGGGCTTTCTCGCCCTTGCTGCGACGTTGTGGGTGATGCGGATCACTTTGCTCTGCATTCTCGCGAACACGCTCGGCGCGACAGTCCGCAGTGCTTCGCATCCATGAATCGTCTTCTCGCGTTTCTTCGTAGAAAGGGCCACCTTGAAATTTCTCTACCGGTTCGGTGGCTACCACGTTTTGCCATTCGATGGGCGCCACCCTGCACGGCATTGAATTCCCGCAGATGATCAAAACGGCGTTCGGCTTCATACCAGCTCCAATTGCTGACGATTTGGAGTCGCCTGCTCTGTGCCCGGAAGGGCCATACCCAACTGAGGTACTGCGCTCACAAGGGCTTCGACGGCCAACGCATATACCTCGGGATGTTGTTTATCGAATGCGGGCAGGTTTGGTGTTTCAACCCATGTGCCCCGCACTGCGCCTTTCGCAAGCCAGGCCGGTTTATTCCCCGGCGCCTGCGTCCACGCGGTTACGCCCACCCCGTGGCCAGCAATTTGCTTGGCGGTTATGAACCCTTGACTGCGCAGTTGTGCAATCACTTTCAAGGCGGACTCTTTCCAAGGCGTGAGACGAATCGGCGATGGGACACCGGCCGGTAGGTTGGTTGCAAGTATCGGTACTGGACAGCGATCAGAAGGGTTCCAGTCGAACATGTACCAGTCATAAAACGGCTTTCTGGTACTGACTTCCAACAGTTTGTTGGAGAGGTCAAAGGTGAATTGGTCACCGTTAGCTGTCCAGCTGGCTGTTCGAGGTAACAGAACTCTTACACCAAGGCACTCAAGCATTTTCACTATGCCAGCGCTCGCGTCAGTGATTTTGCTGACAATGACTAAGCGGTAATCCGGGCCGGGGCGTCCATAAAGATCATCCCCACGATTTGGCAGAATCTGGTCAGCAACCTTGGCGTTAAGTGCCATTTTGGCTTCGACGCCGATCTGGCGACCATCCTCATGCACCACGAGGACGTCAAAGCCAGCAGCTTCTGGATAACACTTCCAACCGGGCACGGAGTTGAACTCGCGGATGAATATGGCGCAGAGGTCGGCTTCTTTTTCGATTGAGGTAATCATGAAACTCGCCCCTCAATGGTCAGCGGGGTAGTGTTCCACAGGGTCACGATGCGGCCGATGGATTGGCACTCATCGCTTGCGATTGGCACTTCACGGTTGCAGACCTTGCAAATCATTGTCCGCTGAAACACACCGCGAACGTGCTTCACGTCGTATTCCGTGCTGGCAAATGACGGGTCTTGGCCACAGCCGCGACACTCGCGCAGCAGAGAAAACATCAGCTCGCGTTTCCCGTCTGTCCCCAGGACTTTCGCCACCTGATCGACATCGCTCTCAAACGCCGAATCGTTTTCGTAGTTCGCACGGCTCAAAACCCGCTTCCCCTGCATATTTCCCCCTTAAACCGGCCAAAAACGCGAAAAACGTGGATAAAAAAGTATCCCCGGACACCATAGGCAAATATTAACAGCTATTCGCTATTGTTCTGATCGTTATTTGAAGGCCAGAAACACAAACGGCGCCGAAGGGCGCCGTGTGCTTTGCGGGTGAGTCACGCTACTGCAAGAAGCTCAGGTACCACCTGGCCGGAGTCGATGAAATACCAGTCGCTGTCGGTCAGGTTGTTGATGAGGAACAGCGCCACGTCTGCCTTTGATTTGTGCTTGAGTAACCGCTGCATCTTGAGCGAAGGCCCGCGCCACTCCGGCTCAACGCCCGCGACCTTGGCAGCTGCCAAGTTGTGATGCCCGTCGAGCAACACCCGGTACATGGCGCCACGCAACTCAACGGTCAACGTGCTGACAATGAACGTTTTGAACGTTCCGGCCTTGCGCTGCACCTTCTTCGGGTTGAGGTAGCGCTGCGAGCTGATGAGGGGCGGCGGACTCACGATTTAGCTTCCTTTCGAAGTATTACGTTTTCGGCTTTGAGGCTGTCGCGCTCTTCTGTCAGCTCTTTTACTTCGGCCTGAATGTCTTTCACCCACTGGATGGCGTAAGGCACGCACTGGCCGTGGGGGGCGCACTCTGGAATGACATTCAGTAGGCGATCACGCTCGGCTATGATCTTGTCGTCAATTTCGACCTCTTCCGAAAGCCGTTTGATCTCGGCGATCAGGGCCACGACAGCGGCAGGGCTTGCAGCAGCGATGAATGCAGCATCCTCGGCGCTTATGCTCACCATGTGATGAACCGGCACAGTATCTGTACCCAGCGCGACAGAACCATTCACTACCGGCCAAGGTGCTTTTAGCTGCGGATGGTCTTTCACGGTGAAGATGCGGCGTTCTATGTGCGTACCCCCTAAACGACAAGGCAATTCTGTTTCGATAACCTGCCAATCGCCTTGCGTTGCTGCGCTGGCCAGCCGCATCAGTTCGCTGTGGTCGCTCATGGGTTTACCTTCTCTTCAGGGTCAAGTTGGAACTCTCTGCACATGGCGTAGGCGGCCATTGAGCCAAGCCCAAAGGCATCGCGCACCAGCGCCCACCGCACGCGCACCGGCTGGTCTTTGCTCGGGCGGATGTTGCGCAGCGCCCTTTCCAGCAGTGAGCGTTCGTCGAATTGCTGACCGGCCAGCATCATTGGACACCCCCAGCTGCGCGCACCAGCACGTCCTTGTGAGAGCTGTTACCGGCCAGCGCCATAGCGGTGATGAAATAGTGATTGCGCCGACGGTTGTAGACGACTTCCTCACGGTCGGTACCGGCAAACAGCACCTCGCGCGCCTTCACGCACAAGGGCTTGCCGCCCACGGTGAAGCTGAGGTGGTCACCCGGCTGAACCTGCCCCGGCCCGGACAAGGCGCGCCAGCCTCCAGCGCTTGCCTGTACTCCCTGCGCAAGTCGCGGATGGAGCTTCAACACATCACTATCAAAATCCAGCAGCTGGTTATGTGGGCTGAATAGCGCCCGGACGTTGATCACCACGCGGCCGAGGCTCGCGCCTTCGTTGATCTCCAGCAGCTTGCGTAACACCTTCTGGCAGACGGCTTGATCTTCGACGTTGAATGGCTCAGGCGCCAGCTCGGCGGCTTCTGGATCGCTCGTAAGGCAATCGGGAAGGATCCCGAATTCGAGGGCTTCCAAGAAGGACATCACCCCCATAGCGCAACGGATGTCTTCAGTGCTCGCCTTCGCTACCCGCATACCTATCAGCATCAGTTCAAGCCGAGTCGACGCTGCTCGGCCCTGTGCGGTGTCATGTTCCATTTGACGCATTTGATCCGACATAAAATAATCCCCGTACAAGACGAGTATCATTAAACAATAATTTTATAACGTTTTCGAGCGGTTTTATGGCTGAAACCCTTCACGCTCGGCGGGGCTATTCCGCGAACGGCTCACCGTAGGCGTCCATACCGTTTTCATTGAGGTGCTGGCGGCCTTTCTCGGTCAGGAAGTAGATCCCCTCAGCCACGTCGACCATCGCCAGCGCCAGCAAAGTGGCAAGTGCGTCCTGATCGGCGATTTCATCTTCAGAAGCGGCGCTGACCTTCGCGATGGCCACCAACTGATCCAGTGCCTTGTCATCCATCTGGCGTTCTTTGGCGCTGTCGAGCATTGCGATGGCCGTCCGGAAGGATTCGGCCATACGCATTTCGTGCAACGCCTGCTCTACGTTGCCTTCTGCCAGGTTGATCGGGCCGTTGTTCTCGACGACTTCAAGGCCAGCTTGCAGATGGGCTACAGCTCCGGCGGTGGCTGCGTCGTCGAGCATGATCCCGCTGGCGGCCACGATCTCGCGCGCAGCTACGTAGGTGCTCGCCAGTGTCAGAACGGGCAATCCATCACTGGTGGAAGACTGGGAAACCGGCGGCGCCGAGTCCAACAGTGCCGCGCACGCACGGCCCTTGTCGTTGAGTACATTGGCGCCCTTCTCGGTGTACCGGTCGATCAGACCGAGATCGATCAACGTGTCACGCCCTGACTTGCTCGGCACGTCGCCATCCTCCAGCACCTGGCCTTCGGCTTTCGCCAGCTTGGTCAGCACGTCGCGGGCAGCATCGTCCAAACCGGTCAGCTCCGGTACCGAATCAGTCATGGCGCCGCCCAACTTCGACACCAGCGCTGCAATCGTGGCCTTGCGTTCGGTGATTTGGGTGTCCAGCTCGGCAACTTGTTGCGTCAGCGCATCGACCTGCTTGTGCTTGGGTGTGGACATGCCCCGAGGCAACGCAACAGCTTTGCGAGCCTGGGCTTTCTGGAATGCATGCTGATTCTTTTCAGCCATGGAAGCGATCTCGCCCACAGCCTTTTCAATGTCGGTGTGTTCCTTGAGCGGCATCACCGACTTGTTGAGCACGACCTGATAGATATCGCCGGTACTGTTCACCCGCAGCGTGATCATCTGCCCACTGACCAGAGTCAGGAAGGCTTCGCGGTAAGTGGTGTCGGAACTGCGCCGGGCCTTGTTACTGAATTCAGACGAAACAACGGTTTGTCCCGCACGCCCCAGCTGCTGAGTAATCTGTTTGATTGCCTTTTCAGCACCGGCAGGCGAAGAGAAGTCCAGGGAGTTGGTTTTAGGCATGGGGCGGGTTCTCGGGAGTGTGGAAATACTCACCATTTTGAAGCCCAAAAGCCGGGGCGTAATGTGGCGCTTTGCGCCGCAACACCTCCCGCTTGCCTGTTCTTTCGCTGCGCTTCAGAACAGGCAAGCCCTCCCGGCCCCATAAAGGTTTCGAGTGGTTCGCCTTGCTACTCACTTTTGGAAGAATCGGCTAGATTCCTGCCCCCATTGCCCGCTGAGTAGACACTTCATAGACCTGCTGCATTACCGAACCTTGTCCTGCTGGACGGTTCCCGCGGCGTTTTTAACGTGGTGCCGGTCTATTCCCCTTGCCCACATGGTAATGCCCCCAGGTTGCGAGCCTGGGAAGGCGTGAAGCGCGTCGCACGGTCGGCCCTGTGCAATGAATCCCCATTGGGCCGTACAGTCGCAAAGACGGGTAACAAACGCTTGATATCCAACCCCGTCTATCGCATACGCTTACGTCCATTTTGGGCGCACGAAAACCACTCGGGCGCACAAAAAAGCGCGACTGCTCGATGAGTGAGGGGGCGGATCTGTAGACAAGGGCGCGTGTTCGCGCCAGAATTGGGCCTACAGAGTCGAGCATCCCCGCCGCCACAGCTGGAATTCCCCTCGACTCAAGGCTAAGGGAGTTTGCACCTCCGCATAGCCCTTCAAGACCCGCTTATAGCGGGTCTTGTCGTATCTGGCGCGCAGAATAACCGCGAGAATCATCATTACGCCATAGTGGCTATTTGTACAGCCTGTACAAAAGCACATATCTATGCGGTTTTGTCCCCGGACAATCAGGGGGCGTAAAGCCCCCTATCTGCGCCCTCTCCCGACGAACGGTAGTCCGCTCCTTAACTCGGCAAAGGCTTGCTTGTCAGGCCGTTCAAGCTGTCCTTGTGCGGGTGCTTTTGGACGCTGATGCCGTCGCTGGTGATGTCTCCGCCGGTCTGCGTAACCGGCCCGTTGATGGTCAGCGCCGCGGCAATGGCCGCTATTGAATCAGCCGTCAGCACCAGTGTGGTACCGCCCACAACCAGCGCGATTTTCTCGCCCGCGTTGATGGTGAACACCTTGTCGGCGTTGAATTCGAAGTTATCGTGGTTCCAGCGCCGAGTTGATTGCTCGTTGCCCGTGTTCACCGGCCGATGCCCCACGATGATTGGGTAGCGCTCATCACCATTACGGAATGACACCCATATCGGCATGCCGACGACAATGCGGATCTCAGTGTTGGTCGAGTCGCAGCCCATCGGGTAGCACATTTCCGCAATCGGGAACTCTTGGGCGCCGTCAGTGAATGGTGGGATCTCGACGCGGATCTCGCGCCGCTCCCGGTTCCCATCGACCGCCCGCACGAATGCGGCCGCGTAGTTAGGTAGCATTGACCAACCTCCCCAGCCATAGGCGGCTGGTGCTCTCCATCGCCCCGGTTTTCTGCATGCCAGCGTGTGCGGCGGTGATGACCACAAGATTCTCCCCGCCCACCGCCAGCACGCTACCCGCCTGAATCTGCTGGCACTGCTGAGAGTCGACGGTTTTGGTGCGTACCAGCACACACGAGGCGTTGCGCAGTTGGCGCGGCTCGCCCCGTGGCATGAAGTTGATTACGCGCGATTCACCCATCTGCCCGGTGATGATCGCGCCAGAGTCGTCGACGGTGTAGAAGCTCGGGACTTGCTGAAGCTCCAGAAACTCGCTATCAACCTTCGCGCTTGAGTCCACTTGGCCAATGTCGTCAACCGGCGCCTGTTTGGCGATATCGGTCAGGCGCATCACCTGCAACTTGCCGCCGACCAGCACCAGCGCGGCGCCCTCTTCCTGTAGCACCCTGGCTACGCCGTAACTGGGTTGTGTGCCACGAAAGCAACTGAACCGCGGCACAGAGAAGTCGCTACCGATGCGCAGGTAAGCGCCACAGCTGCGCAGGACGGCCGAGAACGATGCATCCCGCATTACGACTGCCTGCGCCACCGGTTCGGCCAGTGGCGCGCAGCTGGCCAGCAACGCGATAACACTCATCGCCTGCTGCTGCTCTTTGCCCTGCACTTCACCGAGCGGCGGCGCCTTCTGTGTTTTGACGATCTTGTAAGCCAGGTTCTCTCGGCCTGACCAGATAGTGGCGCCCCGCTTCAGCTTGGCTTCCACGCCATCAATCAGCTTTACGGTGAACTCCAGGCTGCGCGGGATTGGCGTCAAGTCCGACCGGCTCACCCATCGAATTACGACGTCGGTGGGGAGCTGGTCGCCGTTTTCACTCAAGTAGACGTTCATCGCCATCCACCAAATGCTTGAAGTCGTGCCCCATGTGCTGCTGGTAAAGCACGCCTTGGACAACTGGATAGCCCGGCGGCACGTTGGTACTGCCGTCGTTCGGCTCGCCCTCGGCCGGGGCGCGGAAGATCGGCACGACGCATTTGAGCGCTACGTCGGCCGCAAGGATCTTCAGGTTCTTCTGCTCGGTTTCGATCTTCATCCAGTCGATGCGCTTCGTTTCTAGCTGCATCGGCGCCGGAACTTCGTATTGCCCGAACTTGTATTTGGCGTCCATGTAGCGGCGGTGCGGCTGCTGCATGAACGCGCTGAGCTGCGCCGCCAGTGATTTGGCCGTATCGCCATCACTGGCAATCACCACCACCTGAATACGCCGGTCGTGCATGTCCTGTCGGTAGTCGTACCACGAGCCACCTTCAAAGATTTGCACGCGCTCAAACCCAGTATGGTGGCCGCCCCAGTCGGCGCCGGTACCCAAAAAATCATCATCAGTCGCGAGCAGAATCACCGGCAGCTTGGTGGTTGCGCCTTTCTCGCCGTTCTCGTTCTTGCGGTACTGCGCCAGCATTGACTCAACCTTGTCGAGCATGCGCGACGGCGCCCACTGCATGGCCTGAGCCGGGCGCCTGGCGCGGAACTCTTGAAGCGCCGAAGTATCGGTGTACAGCTTGTTAAACCAGTCAAGCAGGTACCAGCCAAAGGCCTCCTTTTGCTGGATAAAGCTGCCGTTTAATTCAGCCATTTGAAACCTCTTTCGCTACTGGATTGCCGGGTGTCAGCGTGTGGGCGTGCCGCATCAAAGCAGCACCTCCCCATCGACCAACCACGTCGGCGCCACCGGGCGATGATCCACCAGTGGGAACTCTTCACCCTGCGGCCATTTGCGCAGTTTTTGGCGGTACGCTTGCAGCTCGGTGTATTGCTCGGCGGTCAGCGTTGTGGCGCCACCAGCCTCCACTTCGTCACGGTGGCGAGAAACAACACCGTCCGACTCGGCAAGCTGCGCATCCCGCCAGCTACGTTCGGTTGCGGCGGCTTCCTCGTCGGACATCGGAGGCAGATCCGCTTCCATTGGCAACCCATCCGGGCCGGGGACGATGACTTTGCTACGTGACGGCGCCAACAGCAGCGACTCGTAAAGCTCGTCGGAGATAGCTACCGCGTTGGCAGGGATCAAGCACGCCGGGTTGTCGACCTCAATCCATTGCGGCTCTGCCTCTTCGTCGGGATCGCCGTCTTTGAGTGGGCGCGACCAATTCGGATCAATCACGAGGATTCTTCGCTCGCCATGACTTTCGGTGTTGTAGAAGCCCGCAGGCGACTGGCTGTAATAGATCATAGATACCCCTTAATACCCTTCCGCAACCCAATAAACCGCCTCTGCCGTTCGTGCACCAGTCAGAAATGCGCCCACGCTAAAACCTGTCCGCCCCAAACCATCAGTGCGAACCATCACGTTCGTGTCTCGGGTGGGGCCGCCACCGATGTAAGCCACGGCCACCAGCGATAGAAGCCGGGTGGCGAAGACCTCTGGGAACAGCACTGCCAGATCCCCCGAGCCGCTAGTGGTCAATGTGCCCCACTGGCGAAGCCTTCCGCTTGGCATACGTTCCTTGCCGATGACTGCCAGTGTTGTGGCAAACTCAGCGGAGTATTTCAGCGCAGACATCCCCTCTTCCAATACATAGTTCGTATCGCCGATTGTGAGAACACCATTCGACAAAGGCGGGATAGTGATGCTCGACAGGTTATTCGCAAGAGCTACGATGAGATCGGAGCCTTGCCGATTGACCACGACGTCGCCCGACCCCACGTTTTGGATATAGAACTTCGCGCCGCTGGTGCCCGCGCTCAACAACGGCAACGTCACTGTTGCAGGGCCATTGACAACGATTCTGCGACCAGCCATTGCCGGAGTTAGCACGACAGTGGGCGTACTGAAGGTTGTTTGCCCTGCAAAACTCCCCACCGCCCGCATCACAAATTCTGTGGTTGCCAAAGAATCATCTGCGTGCGAAATCGGGGCCGTTGGCCCATTCGGACGCGTCTTGAATTGCAGTACGTAGTCCTGCACCTCTTGGTCATTCTGGGCAAGTACGCTTGCTCTGCTCATTGGTGATCTTCCTGTGCGCCTGCGAGCCATTGCGGAGCGATTGGGCGCTCTTGTGAAGCAGGGAATTGGGGGGACTGAGGCCAATCACGCAGTGTCTGCATGTAAACCAGCAACTCGTTGAATTGCTCTGCCGTCAAAGTTGTTGCCACGGCAATCTCTAGCTGATCGCGGTGCCGCTCGCGCAGCCACATCACAGAGGACAGCTCGCCGTCGCGCCACGCTCGCTCATGAGCCGAAATATCCTGAACGGGTACAGGTGGATCAACGAGCTTCGGAACACTCTGATCATCCCAGCCGATCAGTAACCCAGCCGACAAGCCACTGAGGAGACTTGCATATGTGTCAGCGCTGATCTCTACAGCATCTTCCGGGATGTTGGTATTGCCTGGCCGATGGAAAAAACCGGCAGCTGTAGGAGACATGAAAATTTGCATAAGTTATTTCCCGATGGAGAGCCAAACTACGTTGTATCCACCACCCGCCTTGGCACCGGAAGATGGGACATAGCACGGGATTACTGCACCGGATAAGCTGACCGCCGTGTAAGCGACGGCCATACCAGTGATAGCCCCTGAGATTCCGAGAATCTGAACGTGCCTGGTGTTGTAATTCGTCGGTAGAGTAATTACGCAATCACCGTTTGAACTCACAACGGTAATTCCCCACTGAAAAGTGAAGCCTCCAAGCCAGCTGGGAAGTCGAATAAACCCACTAGTACCAATGGACATTCCGAAGCCACCAAAGAGCTTTTTGGCGGTTACAAACTTAGTGTCATCGGCGCCCGCATCAACTTCATTTTGAGTTGCGACCTTCGCCGTCCCGTCCTTGATTTCGGTCGCTTGGGTCGCCAGCGGAGCCAAGACAGCGATATCAATCGTTCCCTGGTTAACCGGTGTGTTCCAGGCTTTGATGCACCACATCACCGCAAGGTTGCGCGGGCGGACTGTCCGCCAGTAAGGCAAGCCAAATGATCCGGCTGTGATACCGCTGGCCGTATAATTGATGTCGGCGCTAAAACCCGGCGCCGGGTCAGCGTCGATTTGATTGACGTTGCCGATACCTTGGACGGTCGGCCCTACGCCGTCATCCCCTTGAATCTTGGTACCGGTCTGATAGCTGCCGATAACTCGGCCCGCATCAACCCCGCGCCCATGATCCCAGCCACGCAGGAACTCGCCGCGCGTTTCAGGCAAGCGGGTGGAGTTAGCCGGGTCACCGGCAATGTTGTATTTCTTGTTGAGGTACGCGGCCAGGTCAGGATAAAGCGCGTCCAGAAACAGGCTGCCGTCCGCTTCCAAATAGCCCGGCGGCACCACGCCATCCGGGAATGGCATCAGGGCGCCCACCGGTACCGCCGATTTCATTTTCTCCAGCTCAGCAGCCAGCGCGGCAACGTCGATCTGCCCCTGATTGACCGGGGCGTTCCACGCTTTGATGCACCACATCACCGCCAAGCTGCGCGGGCGGGTTTCCGATTCGGCGCTTTGGTTGTAGGTTCTCACCACCCCAATAGACAAAGTGTCGTTGTCACCCCCAAAAGTGGCACGCGTAGCCCAGTCAGCGGCCCCATCTTTCAGCACCGTTACCGGAACGTCTCCCATAGGGTCGTAAATCTGGCCCCCGCCTGAACTCGTTGGTAATTTGTGAAAGTGAGCCTTGGTAGAGTCAGCGGCCCAGCTACCAATCGCGCGGCCTGCATCCACACCACGCCCATGATCCCAACCGCGTAGAAACTCGCCGCGCGAATCAGGCAAGCGGAAGTTACCGGCGCCCTCATTGCCCTTGTTGAAGGCCGTCCCGAGGTATGCGGCCAGATCCGGATAGGTGGCGATGCTCTGCACACTGCCATCCAGCTCCATGTAGCCGATAGGAACAATCCCGGTTGGTACCGGCAGCATCGAGCCTACAGGCAAGCCCGACGCGGTTTTCATCAAGGCTTGAACCTCGGCCTTGGTGTAGCCGTCAGCAACCCTGAATGATTTGAAGGCCAGGATTTCGAAGTTGTCACCCAAGTTGCAAGGGATGGTTTTGGTGACTTTGGAGCCGTCCGCTGCTGAGGCGTAATCGGTGATTTCGCGCCCGTTGTGCAGCACGATGATGCTGCCGGGGACGTGTGGGGCATTGAAGATGGTCTGTGCCACCGATGCCGTGAATGAAAAGCGCTCAAACGCCTTGCCGCTACCCACGCCACCGCCCAACTGGAAGCTGGCGCCGTCGTAGTTGAGGTCGTACAGGGATCCTGCCTTGATATCGCCCGCGTCCAGCTCGATCAGCCCGTTATCGCCGCCACGCTTCACAGCTTTGACGCCAATTCCCGCGATGTTGACCGTTACCGGCCCGGTGTTGGTGCTGGCCGCCACAAACTGGAAGCGCTGGAACTTGGCCAGGGCTGCCAGTTTCGACTCAGGGGCATCCAGCTTTAGCACCAACGCATTCGCAGCGCTGCCAGCGGAATGCACAAGGCCCATCAGTGGCCCGGCATCCTTTGCAACGTCCGCGCGCAGTAGATACTGCGGGTGAGCATTCGCGGCACCTTCATGCGCCGACAGCGCGGCGAGCGCAGCACTTTGGTCGGGATCGATGACGATAGTGATGCTGTTCGCCGGTACCTGGGCGAATGCCAGATCCGCGAACATGACGTAGGCCACGCCATTGGTCTTGTAGGACGCGATCTGGCCGTCTGCTCTCGACCAAACGAACACCAGCGTGTCACCAGACCAGAAAGCGATCTCGCCAATGGGCACGTCGCCCACGTCTTCCTTCCATGCGGCGCTGATGCGCAGCTGGTAAGGCGTTGGGCGACTACCGCCTGCGAACGGCACCCGGTTACCGATTGGATTGACCAGCGCCACTTCGGAGCCGTTAGGGTCGTAGTGAGCCAGGCCAAACGAAACGCTGTCGACGATGAGTTCAATCCCGGTGTTGTTGGCGTTGAACGCCGCAGCCTGACCGGCGAGCGTCAGCGTGGGATTGAGAATTAAAGGATCTGCCATAAAGCCCCCGGCGGTTATTTATGGCAAAGCGTAAGGCCGAAAAACGGCCCTACTTGGTGAAGGTTTGCATGTCTAAACGGTCGCTGGAGCTGAACAACAAGTTCGAACCGCCGACCTTGATGCCTGGGCCGATTTGCGTATACGCCTCGATCCGACGCTGGTGATAAAGCGCGGTACCGGTGATACGCCCAACGTTGAATCCGTAGGCGATGCAGGCAATCGGGATTGTCAGCGCCGCCCGGCGCGCGGCACGTAGATCCAGCACGAACCGGGCAGCCACCGCTGTACGGGCAGCCGCAAGGATCCGCTCCGGAACAATCTCTGTCTCGATATCCACGCGCAAGCGACTGGTAAGGAAGTAATCGGTCAGCTCTTCACCCGCCAGCCCTATTTCGTTCTCCGTCATGAGGTCGACCGGATACGCGCCGTCCTTCTTGCACCACATCTGGTCAATGGTGAAGACGTCGCCGAACAAGGCCCGCAGGTAGAACCGCAGGAAGTGTGTGCCGCGCTGAGGGTTGAGGTAGCGCCACGCCTTGAACAGCATGCGGGTTTTGTCGCTCGTGGTGTCGTTGAGCAGCGCCAGCCCGTCGTTGTTCAACCCACGACTGATAAAGGCGTCTGGCCCAAGGTGCGGCATCCCGAGCGTGTTGGCGTCAATCACCTGGCCCGCAAGATTCTTGCGGTAGAGACTGACGAATAACGCCTTGAATTCGGACTCAATGGCGTCAAATTCGGCACTGCGCAATAAGGGCTTGAGTTCCATTAGTTCGCTGTCTCCGTGAGCACTTCCAGGCTCTCTTCCGTGACATAGCGGAAGTGCTCGGGCAGATCTGCCGTGTCATCACCAATCAGGTCGACCGAGATGTCAGCCACGCGCTGAGTGAGCGCCGGGACGTTCTGGCGCAACAGGTCATAGATGTCCTTCTTCAGCATCTTGGCTTCGCCGCGCTTGGCCCACTCCGACGTGCGACCGTAGTTGTCCAGGATCAGCGCACGCACGGCCTGTTTGATCGCCGCAGAGTCATAAGTCGACGGCACGTAGAGGGTGAGCTTGAGGGGAACGTGTTTTTCTATCGCCGCGACGAACGTGATGCGGTAGCTGTTATCGGCGGTGGTGATGATGAATGTGATCTCAGTTTGCAGCGCGGCCTGTGTTACCCCTTCCTTGACCACTGACACATACAACCGGTTGATATTGTCGATACCCGGCTCTCGCACCTGCTCTTCTTTGCGCTCATTCCACACGCTGAGGAACGTGATCGCGCCCAGCTTCTTGCGCACCAGAAAATCAAAGTTCGACAGGTAGACCGCGTTTTCGCTGTAGATCCCCGGAAAGGAACAGCTCTCGCGCATTGTCGGGATGTCCATAGGCGCTTCGCCGACTTGCGTCACCTCAGACAGCAACATGGTCGCTTTCTCGGTGGCATCGGTGTATTCGAAGTAGAACGCCATGCCGACGGTCGGACTGATATCGCCCTCAGTGTCGTAGATCGAGATATTGATTTTCGTGCCGACGGCAGGCTGCATCCCTGAAAGCCCGCTAACGCCGAACACTAGCCCGATGACCTGATTTTCATCGGTGTGAATGTGATAGATCTGATCGCCGTCCAGCACGTTGCAGAACTCGGGGGCGTAGTCCCAGCCGGTCACCGACACTTCAGCAATATGGCCAATTTGAGGTTCTGCCAGGTCGATGGTGTAGAACGGCTGATTCTGCGCGACGGTGTGTGTCACGGTTCGCAGCTCCACCTGGCGGGCCACGATGCTGGCGGACTCGCCCACAGCCACCTGAGCACCGGTTGTCACCCGCCACATCCGCCCGTTCTGATCGCGCAACACGCGCCCGGTCAAGATCTTCAGCACCTTGGTGCCGTCATTCTTGACGCTGATCCCGGCGATACACGGGCGGCCGAATGGCAGCACCCCCTTCACCGACGCATCCGCCAATACGGTCACATCGCGCGCCTTCAGATACACCTCACCGGTGGTGATTTCCACCTGTGCGCTCAACTGCGCCAGCATGGCGGCCATAGATGCCAGGCCTTGGGTGATCAGCGGATCGCCGATCTGGAAGCGCTTGGCCAGCGTCGGGTAGTTGGTGATCTCGTCTGCCGCGTCCTGAATGAACTGGTCTTTAGTAATTGCCACGGGATACCTCTGACAAGTCGGACAGGCTCAACATGCGGCCAGCGACCTCGATATGAACGGTTTTGATGTCGACGCCTTCAGACGAGGCGTACAGGTTGATCGTCCCTGCGGGGAACGCGCCAAGCACGGGGATATCCTTGAGCAGCTTGGCGAGGAACCAATCGGCCAGTGGCGAATTGAGGGGCTTTTGCAGCATCTCTTCGACTGGGTTGCCGTAGGTGCTGCCAAGGTAGGTGTTCGGCTTGGTCGCCCACCAGTGCGCAATCATGCGAAAAATCAGGTCTGTGTTTAACGTTTCGGCCATGACGGACGCGCTCGGAATGCTTTGCGGTCATCTTGGCAAAGAAAACCGCCACCCTTGGGCAGCGGTTTGCAGGTCAATACGGCCCCATCATTCCAATCCCGCCCGCGGAGGCATGCGCAATGCTGCGGTCGCCAACGTTCTGCGATAGCGGCGCCTCAAGATTGACCGTTGTCGCTCCATCTTTGCCGCCACCAGCGCCCGGCGGTGGCGCCTTGACCTCTGCCATGCTAGGGATCTTCACCTGGCTGGCGTCGGCCGCCGCTGGCGCATAGCTCGCCACTTTGGGGGCGGCCAGCGTTGCCGGTACCGAACTGTTTGCCACCGTCACCGGCCGCGGCTGTGTGGGCGCCATGATGCCGATTGGCGTGGCCGCCTGCGCTCCGGCCAGCGTCTTGGGTGACGCCACCGTTGCCATGGTGCTGGCCACCGCCGTTCCCACTGCTGCTGGCGCCGCCACCTTCATTTCGTCCGCGCGCCGGGTAGGCGTTAGATCGCCCGCCTTGGCCTGCGCCAGATAGGTTTCTTCGTACTTTTTCTTTACGTCGGCCAGGCCGTTGGTACCGCCGTTGGTAAGCTTGCGCGCCTTGTCCATGTCCCCGGCCTGAGCTGCCTTGTCGGCGCCGGAGCTTTTCCAGTGCTGCACGGCGATCTGCGCCGAATACTTCGGGTCTGCCGCCAGCTCAGGGTTGTTCACAAGGTCAACGCCCAGCTTCTTGCCCATTTCCTCATACTGGGCACGCCCGGTCAGCTGCAACGCGCCACGCCCACGAAACTTGTAGCCGTCGCCTGGATCCTTGTTCCCCATGCGCCCGCCGTACACCTTGTTGGCGATGGCTTCAGGGTTGCCCGCGTCAGCACGGGCTGAGTCGGCGTCCTTGTAGTATTTGGGGAACACCTCCTGCAAGCGCTTGGCGCTGTAGTTCAGGTTCTCTTCACTCTTCTTGAAGCCGCCCGATTCGTGGTCAACGTTGGCCATCAACATGGCTTTGGATTTTGGGTCTGTGATGCCGCCCGCATCCATCGCCTGAATCAGCTGATCCTTGGCCGCATTGGAGCTGCTGGATCCGAATTTCCCGCCCGTGGCCTTGTAGAGCACGTTCGAACCGGCGTCTGCAACGCTGGTCGCCTTGTCGGCCACGTAATCCTTGCCGTCCTGCACCTTGTCCATCACGGTGTCTTTAACGCCCAACACCGCGTCGGTGGCATCCTTCCAGGCGCCTTTAATCCACTGACCTACGGCTTCGAATGCTTTGGCCTGGACGTCAAGGAAGCCTTTGAAACCGTCGGACACAAACGAGAATGCAGCGGTGGCAGCATCAAGCGCGCCATCCTTCAGGCTGATGAATGCATCGCCGATCTTGCCGGGGATTGCTTCCAGATCCACGGTGGACAGCCACTCGCCAACCATGCCGCCCAATGCATCACCGACCATGGCGCCAGCGATAGCGCCAGCTGGCCCGCCCAGCATCCCCAGCACGCCGCCCACAATGCCGCCGACACCGCTACCGACGTTGCCCCACTTGTTTTTCTTGTTCTCATCCTTCGACAGATTGGGGTCATCATCGGCCATGACGTCCGAGGCGATCATGGCGCCACCGAACAGGGCGCCGATGATAGGGATCTTCTTCAGCAGCCCTTTTCCTAACCCTTTGGCAAGCCCGCCCAGTCCGCCGCCTCTTGGGGTTGGCGGTCTAGGTGGACGTCCGCCACGCCCCCCGCCGCCAGCCGCATCTGCTCCCCGTGTACGCGATCCGTCGGCGTTGCGTCTGTTACCGCGCCCACCTGAGTCACCGGCACCGCCCCCCGCGTTGTTCCCAGCAGCGCCACCTCTGCCACCATTCCCGCCAGCGCCGCCCCGCGCGCCACGTCGAGAACTACCCGATCCACCTCCCCTGGAGTTGCGACCACCACGCGAACGCCCAGGCAACAGTCTGCTGGCGGCGCCGAGCAAGCGCCCCAACCCCAAGAGCTTACCCAGCATCTTGAGTGGCGCCAGTGCGGTGCCAATCAACGCCATCAGCATCCCGAGCATTGCGCCCATTCCACTGCGGCCGCCCTTACGGTTCGCATCCGCTTGCGTGCGCCAGATTCGGCGCAACCACCCGATGTTCTCCCTGTGCTCTTTGGTCTGCTTGTCCCTTCCAAACAGGCGGCCGAACGGCTTGAATACCGCCAGTGCAGGCGAAAGAATCCCGCCGATCTCTTTCGCCGCCTGAATGGCCGGGTCTACGTTGTCGACATCAGCGGTCAGCTTGCTCCCCATGTCCCTGGCAGCATCAACAATTGACCCACCAATAGCCCGCGCGGCGCTCCCATCCATCCCGGCGCCATCGCTGGAACCGCCTTGCTCGTCTGGCTGATTGGCGCCATCACGAATAAACCGTCCATTGGCGTCACGAGCGCCAGCACGTCGGGGAATGTTCACCCGATCATCCGGTGGGCCTCTACGATTGCGCTGCGTGGTGCTGTCAGCGTCGGAGTTACCCGCCGGGCGAGGTGGCGCGGGATCGTTGACCGGATCGTTGCTTGGGCCTCGGCCACCGGGTGTAGGCGTTGGCGATCCTGGCGGTGTAGGCGTTGCCGGGGGCTGCCCTTGGCTTTGGCTGAGGCGGCGCGCAATCTCGCTGGTGCTGTCGGCGATGTCGCGCAGCAACTTCAGCTCTTGCGCCAGCTTCTCAATCTCGGCGGCAATGCTCTCGCCCCGCAGAAAGCCCGTCGTTTCATCATGATCAAGTGCCATGGCTTACTGACCCCTGATCACGGAATCGACCATAGCCATGGCTTTCTTCACACTGCTGGCCACGACTGCAATGGCGCCTTTTTCTTCCTCTTTTTCAGGCTCAGGCTGGTAGTCCGGCAGGTTGGTGTTGTTCATGAAGCGCTTGGCGCTGTCGAGCATTGATTGCCCGATTTCCATGTTGATACCGCGCTCCATCACCAGCGGCGCGCTATCAAGCATCGGCGCTTCAATCTTTGCTTGTCTCAGGCGCTCCAGCAGCTGCGCGTTGTGCTCCAACAGCTCATCGTTGTCCCGGCACGCCTTCAGATAGTCGGTGCTCAAGCCCTCGGCAAAGGAGTCCGACACCTTGATCATGCTGTCCACCGCGTCCAGCAGGGCCGCGCTTTCCGTTGCGAAGGTGTCCGCCGACGTAAACCCGCCCGGCGCCACGCTATCCAGCATCACCGCATAGCCGCGGTTGTCGTCGTAGTTGGGTGCCCGCACCAGATCCATGCCGAAATAGCCCTTCGGTACGCGCAGGCCGTTCTCTTCAGGCGCGAAAATGGCCGAGCTGAAGCCAAACGCCTTGCTTTCCCACAAGCGCTGGCCAACGCGACCGGGCGCAGTGGCAAGAAACTCCTGCTCGTGCTCGACGTCGCCGTTGGGGTGGCACTTGAGGTAGATCGTTCGCACCGAGGGTTCAAGCACTACCTGTACACCGTCCACCAGCACAGTTTCCGGAACGTCCAAGCCGTACTTCTCCCGGAACTGGTGCCCGACGTAGCCCACGATGTCGCCCTTCTGGATCGCTTCCTGCACGGCGGCGCCGTTGAAGAGGCGCATGGCGGCATCAATGTCCAACTTGCGCGGCTGGCCGGTGAAATTGCGCTTGATGTTGTTCAGGTTGTAGCGGATCACGCCCGTGCGCTTATTCATTTCTTGCATCCTCGTCGTCTGTGGTGGCGTTCGCGTCATCGGGCAGATCTATATCCGGCTCACCGCCGCCGAAGCCTGGCTGTACGGGTGGCTTGGCGTTGGCCAGGCCTTTGGCAAACATTTCCGCGCCTTCAGCATCCAGCTCTGCGACCTTGGCCAGCATGTAAGCGACCACCTCTTTAGGCAGACCCAAGTCACGCAGCTGCGCGAGGATCTGCACCAGAATTGCGGACTTGTTCATGGCGCGTTCTGAGTTGGCCTGCTTTTCAGCCTCCAGCGCCGCGATACCACCGTAGAAGTGGATCGTGTAAGGCCGCTCGGTGTCAGGCCAGCACTTGCCGTACTTGGCCATCATGTGGCGGTCGATAGTGTCGTTGCAGGTCTTGGTGTAGCTGGTGCGCAGCATGCGGGCGCGTTCTGCCCCCATGGCGCTGGTGCGGTTTGAACCACCGTCGCCCAGGCCGCCCGACAGCTGATCGGCGAAGCCCATCTGAGAGATGTCAGTGCCGAGCGTGCCCGCCAGCTTTTTGGCGTGAAACATGACGTCTTCGACGCCCAAGTTCTGGCCGCTGGCGCCGGAAGCGATGCTGCTCACTTGGGTCAGCTGCTTGTCGTTCCACACCGGCATGATGTTGAAGTTGCGGGACGTGGAATAAACACCGTCCTCAACCTGCTTGTGCGCCCGCGCCTTCATTTCCACGAGCATCTTCTTGGTGTTTTCGATGATCTTGGCGCGCTGTTCCTTCGTGGTGTCGGCCAGGTTCATCGTCAGCAGCACTTCTTCGATAGAGCTGGCGATACGCTGCCCCACCAGACCGCGCAAGGCCGAGTACAGGTTGTCGAAATCCTGCTCCGCGGCCTCCAGCAGCGAGCCGCCCACCAGCCCCGGAAGCGGCACGATGTTGCGTAGGTCGGTGGCTTCCAGATTGATCTTCTGCGCGTTCTCGATGGCCTTCATCTGCGGCAGCATGAGCATGCGCGGCATCTTCCAGCGCACCATGTCCATGTGACTGATTCGGCTCTGTAGCTTCTCGCCCAGGCTCACCACGTAGCCGACAGTACGGCCCAGCTCTTCGTAGGGCTGCACTAGCGGCGTGAACAGCGCTTCGTGGTCGAACGCTACAATCCCTACGCCCTTGACGGTGTACAGCTTCGCGTAGGCGTCACCAAACCCGGCCGCGTTGAAGCCCATGGAGTGGCAACTGTCATTGAGCATCTTGATGATCGGCGCCAGCTCATCGACCATTTTTTTGTCGGCGCGGCTGATCTTGGGTTTGGCCTCAAGGAAAACCGTTTCCCCCGTGGTTTCGTGACCGCCCAGCGCCATCTGGATGTTGTTGCGCAGGGCCGTGGAAATAAGCCCCTCCTGCATCATGAAGTGGTACTTCATGTAGATCTGAGAACGGTTGCGCACCGGCTTGCCGGAGTTGCCCAGCAGCATTTCGATGCCGACGTAATCAGATTCGAAGGTGTCCACCTGAGCCAGTCGGTGCGCAGCCTGCTGATTGGCCTGGCTGGCACTCATGTCGGAGAGTTGGCCGCCCATGATCAGATCGCGGGCGCCGCCAATGAGGCGCGACACCAGTCCTTTTTGGGGTTCAGTTGAATTAGCCATTCACGTACACACAGAGGCTTGAGTTAACCCCCAGCGTACAGGCGCTAAAACGCCCTCCCCGGCGCTGGTTTGCGCGCCTGCCGGGCACAAAAAAGCCCCGATGCTTTCACGCCGGGGCCGGACTTCGAACAGCTGCACTCTGCGCCTGGCGCTACCCTTCTAGATCTTCGCTCGCCGGTTCGTCTGGCCGAGGATTCAGCAGGTACTTGCGGGTGTACGGGGGGATATTCACGGTGCCGGTGACGTCGACAATCTCAAAGTTGACGATCACCCCCTCTCCCATCAGCACGGCCACCAGCATGCGCTTGCCCGGCTGCACGTAACCTTCGGTACCGGGATCGGCCAGCATCTCAATGGATGCTTCCAGCACGCCTTCCGCGTAGTCCAACCGGCTACCATCGTCGGAGGTGTTACCTAGCGGCGCGGCGTAGCCCTGCGAAAAGTGAATCCGCGCATCGCCCACCTCAACCCACTCGTAAGCCGCTTCGTCCTCATCACTCATAACGCCCAGCGGGCCAATGGTGGGATAGCCGTCGTTCGTCTCGTCGTCGCTGGTGCGGGTGACCTTCTTGTCGAAGAGCACGCACGGGATCGCGTTGGGTTCGCGCAGGGTGCGCTGGCGGTTTGCCCGGTTCATTTGAATAGCGATGTTGTTGAGCATGTCTTATCCCTATGCCTTGTCTACTGCGCCGAGCGCCGCGGCGATCTGTTTCGCGCTGTAGCCCTGAGCTTTCATCGCCGCCGACAGCGCCTGATGCTGGACGCTGGACGCCTTCCGGTTCACCTGGGCGGCCTTGCTGGTGCGTAGCCGATCATTGGCAGCCTTCACCTTGCGCGCCTCTTGCTGGCGCTGGTACGACGGCTGGGCTTTGCGCTGGGCAGCACGCTCGTCAGACGTTCTGATCACATTGCCGCGCTTGGCCTTTTTGGCGTCCTTCAACGCTTGTTCAATGAACGCTTGCTGCTCGGCGACGGTGACGGGTGTTTGCTTGTTGCTGAGGGTGCGCCGACCGGTTTCGATCATGCGCTTGGCAAACAGATTGAACGTCGACCCGGCGTTGATCGTGGCCATGACGCGGATGACGTGCTTGCAGGCAATCCCCGTCAGCTTGGGGTTACGGACGCGCGGAAAACCGTCCTCGGGGCGCCCATAGTTGAAGCTGCCAATGCTGGCGATGTAGCGGTACCAGAACGTGTGCCGACCACAGTCACAGTCGAACTTCAGTTTGCCCGCCAGCATGCGCTTGGCAGCCTCAAGCGTGTTGTTGCCGTCCGCCAGCACCTTGTCATAGTCAAGGAACTGCACCATGACGTGGTGACGCGCCACGTTCGACTTCGCGCTGGCGTTGGTCTGGATATGCACCACGCCACCGCGATTGCTGACGGGGATAACCATTGTGATTTCGCGGGTTGCGCGCCCACGGTCATCCGGCGATGACAGATTGATAACCTGCTTGGCCAGGATGCCGCCCCCGGCGCCGGAGACAGGCACGTTCCCCTTGCGCTGGCCATGGCGGCGCTGGATGTCATGCACGGCCGCCCGGAACGCTATCAGGTCGTCATGCGTCAGCGGTCTGAATTCGCCGCCCAACGTCGTGAATAGGCCGCGCTTCGGGTCGTACAATCCTGCCATGTCGTCGGCGGACAGAATCGCGCTCTGATCGCCGATCCGCTTTGCCCGGTCAGCTTCGAACTTGCGCCGCGCCTCGGCGGTGAGCTTGCTCGCTGCAACCACCAGCGGATCGCGCGGCTTCCCTGGCTTCTTGGCAGCCATCAGCGAACCGACCTTGTAGGTGTGACGATGCCGGAACGCTGCTTGAGGTACATCAGGTGTTCTTTGGTGGGCAGCACCACGTCTTTTTCGATCAGCTCGGAATCGACCGTGGACAGCCCGGCCGCGGCCATGATCGCCAGCGTTTCGTTGGGATCGCCATACACGCGCAGCGCCATCATGTGAAGGTGAAAGCGCTCGCTCGGCAGGCTACGCACTACTTGGCGACGGGAGGAATACGACGGCTCGGTCAGTGCGAACTTGCGCACCTCCAGATAAAACCGGGCTTCCGGGATCATGGGAGTTTGATTGCCGGGGACGCTACCGTTTCGGCTCGATTCAGAGCGCCCTTCGCAACCTCAACACGCTCAGCACTATCCCAGCTCAATCGCGCGGTAACAGTCATCAATGCGGAAGTATCCTCCCAGTTATATGACGCGCCTGGCTCACTGACAACGACCCCGCTGAGGGTGTACAGAACAACGCGCGTCGCCCCTGAAACGATCTTCGCCGACAGTTTCTTTCCGTGGACGGCCTCAAGGAATTTCCACGCGTGCCCGGCTTCTGTTTCGTACATGGCGAGCCGTCCGCTATTGCTCCCCGGCATTGGGATTGGTGCCTTGAAGCAGAGCAGGCTGATGTCTTCGAAGCCCTCGATAACAACCATCATGTCCACCGCAACAAGCCGTGGCCTGCAATTGCATTTCAATTCAGTCATTACACGAGGCTCCATAATTGATGGCCGATTATCCCCGCGCCAACGCTTGCGCCACCGGGGCACTTTGCATGCTCCGGACAAAACAAACCCCGCTCAGGGCGGGGTCAATTGTGCTGTCCACGGTCAACCCGCCATCAGCTCAGCGTCAGAGGCGCCAGACAACCGTTCGCGCTCTTCGTCGAGGCATAGCAGGCACAACGCTTCAAGTTCGCGCTCCATGCGGTCGCCCGGCTTGGTCAGGGTTATATGCCCCTGCTCGCCAGCATGCGGCGCCACCCGTGCAATCTGCTTATCCAGCGCTTCCATCGGCGGGTATTTTATCGCCTTACTGATTGCCGCCTGCTTGTAGCGATCAAACGTCAGCGCGTAGCTGTCGTGGTACTTGCTGCGCAGCTGTTCGTCATCCGCAGGCAACTGAAGGTTGGCGCTGCTCCAGTTCATGCCATTGGATGGCAGACGCACCAGATGCCGGATTAGGGTGCAGCAAAACGATAGCGCGTGAACTATCACCCGTGGCGACCCCAGTGCCGCGGCGTAGTCGACCAGCTGCTGGGCGTAGGCCGCGTCCTTACCGAAGTCGACACTGCCGTTAACCGTGCGCTCGCTCAACATGACCGCGCGGCGCCGACCGCCAGCGACCCGGGCCGGGGCAACAATGAAATGGAAGGCGTGAAACCGGTAGTCGTCGCACACCACTGCCAGAAAGTGTTCAAACGCTTCACCCTGCTTTATCGGGCCGCTGGCCAGTGCTGCCGCTAACAGCGCGGGAACATCGCCCGGCTTGAGGGTAGCGCCAGCCGTTCGCGTCTTTCTGTAACCAAAGTCTCGAGAGGTAACCGGGTCGCTACCGTAGGCTGCCTTGCTCAGCAGCCCAAGCCGCGCCCGATATTCAAGGTTCTCATCGTGGCGACTGCGCTTGGTGCTCATGCTGCCACCTCCGCCGGGAGCGGTTGGAGGGCCGCGTGGGCAACGAAACGCTCATACACGGCGCTCTTGCACTTGCGGGAGATAGCGAACTCGCGCCCGGCGATCCGGCAGTAATTATCTCGGGTGTAGGCTCTTAGGCCAGTACGACGGAGATTGCGCGCCCCCAGCCGTTCGAACGCTTCAACCCGCGCCAGTGTGCCGCGATGGATCCGGGTAAGGCTTGGGTCACCCGCTTCGATTGATTTGAGAGTGTCCTTCCCGGCTAGCAGCCACTCGACACCTTCAGCATCCAGCGCCGACACAAACTTCTGATCAGCCCAAAAGGCCACGAACATGGATGAATCCACTTTCTCGGGGCGTCGATGCCAGTTCTTCCTGTAGCGGCGCAGTTCCATAGCAAAACCTCAAACTATCCCCGGACAATGATCGGCGCTATTTTGCGCAATTAAGGCCAGAAACACGGGGTTTGTTTCTCGCTTTCGGCTAAATATACATCAACAAACAATAAAATGTATGTTTATGCGACATCCGCCAGCAAGTCGGCGGCCTTGCTCAACGTCGCTTCGGCGCGCGAAGACTGCGCCACCTCTGTCTCTTCGCTGCACGCCACGTAGTTCACGTCCTCAAGGAATGCCATGCAGAGGGTGTCGAACAAGTCCGGGGATGACAGGCCGTCGGCCGCCATGCTCTCTTTGCTGGCGATCTTGTAGCGCCCCAGCTCGTCGAACGAATAAGGCAGCCGGGAGCCTTGGTCGATGAGGTCGCGCTTGTATTTGGTCGACAGCTTGACCACGCCGTCTTTGATCGCCTCGGTGGCGTGCACGGTGCATTGCGCCCGCTGGTTGATGAAGCGTTTGCGGTTCTCGTTGGAATGCGGTCGCGCGCCCCACAGAACGCCCTGAATGATCATGTTGCCTTCTTGCAGCTCTTCCAGTCGGCGCTGGAACTGCTTACCCATGGCCGTCACGTCGATCACGATGGTTACGTTCGGGAAGCGCATGGCGTAGTCGCGCAGCTTGACCGCCAGCGGTGTCCAGTCCTCAGATGCGCTGTAGATCGGGATATCGACCACCTCAACCCGGCGCCGACGCTCGTTCGCCATCCGGTCGCCCCTGCCTGCAACGCGCAAGTGGGTGGCCACCGTCTTGTCTCGCCCTACGCCAGCCGCGACGTCGACCACAATGACGTGGCCCCACTCTTCGCCTGGGAGGATCGGACTCGCCTGCTCTATCGCCCGCTCGATCAGCACCGAACTCAGCAGATATTTGCTGAGGTTGGTCGGGAACTTACCCAATACCTTGATCTGGTATTCGGGTTCCATCGTGCCGCCGTACTGGAGCCGCTTTTCCTTGATGAACTTGAGGCTGACAATCGGGCTTTCTTCGGAGCTGAACACCAGCGGCACCCAGCCACCGCCCCGGTAGATCGACTGGCTATGGTGCGTTTCCCAAAAGAAGCCGGTAGAGCGCGTGGGCTGGCTGGCCATGATGAAGCGGTTGCGCTCATCGGTCAGGGCGCCCCCGATCACGCCAAAGTTTTCGTCCGGGATGCCGGAGGCCTCATCCGCCAACCACAGCAGATAGTCGCCGTGGGTACCGGCCAGGTTCTCAGGCGAGCCGCGCGGGGCTGTACGAGTGGTGACGTACCATGTGGCGCTGTGACCGGTCACATAGACCTTCTCAGCCTGGATCACCACATAGTCAGCAATCCACGCATGCGGGCCTTTGCGGATCTCGGCCAGCATCGTGGTGATTTCTTTCCAC
Organism: Pseudomonas sp. TWP3-2; assembly: GCF_049897765.1. Taxonomy (NCBI): domain Bacteria; kingdom Pseudomonadati; phylum Pseudomonadota; class Gammaproteobacteria; order Pseudomonadales; family Pseudomonadaceae; genus Pseudomonas; species Pseudomonas sp. TWP3-2. Next base: position 77,209 of record NZ_JAFCWW010000025.1, read on the forward strand.
ACGCCCTCTCGCACCGTCTTGAGTTTCGGTGCGGTTACGTAGGTGTTGGAGTTGAGATAGCACAGCAGGTGCCACAGGCAGATGACGCCGAAGCTGCGCGTTTTACCAGTACCGTGGCCAGACGATACCGACACCCGACAGCCGTAGACTGAGGATTCATCAAATAGCTCTTCTTGCTGCGGTGTTACCTCCATCGAGCACACTTCAACCGCAAACGCATACAGGTTGAAGGCGTAGCGCTCCATGAAGTCGGGCCACCTCGGGTCTGTCTCTAAGCGCAGACGCTGGGGCTTCGGCTTGGCCATATGATCCTTACACACAAAGGGGCCAGTTCCCCGGCCCCTGTCACTCTACGGCTACGCTTGGCGCACTTTCAGAGACGGTTTGCGGTCTTGCGTGGCGTTCAGAACGAACGCTTTCCAGTTGCTGCCAGACGCCCGGCAGCTCAGCGTGGTTTGGGTCTCTCGGAAAAAGCCTTTGCGCAGTCCCCGGCCCGAGTGCAGCACCATGCCGCCGTCACCGCAGAGGTTCAGCCCCTCCCGTACAACCTGAAAGCTAACCGCGGCCATGGCGCTGGCGTCCTCCATCAACCACATGACATCGCGCCCACAGAAACCGGCCATGCGCTCAGGGTAATGCTCGCTCGCCGCCATAAAGCGAACGCCAGCGCCTGAGAACTGCCCCTGTTGCTTCAACATCATGGTGCTGCTCGACAGGCGCAGGTATTCCAGCGCCCACGAGTTCGCGCCAACAAAACTCTTCACCAGTCCGCTGTACCGCTCGCAGCAGCGCAGCATGTCGCCGAAGGGGGCGGCCACCATAGTCAACGACTCGGGACGGCACAGCAGGCGCCAGAACGCGATAGGCGCCAGCGGGCTGATCACCCCCGGCTGCATCGAATTGAGGTCTGAAGCCATCGACACACGGCAGTCAGGCATCTGCACGTTTTCGAAGGCCCGCGCCAGCTGCTCGTCAACCTCCATGCCGCACACCTCGCGCGCGAACGCGGCCAGGTCATTGGCGTAGCGCCGGACGAAAGCGGGCCAGCGTTCATCATCTTGAATCAGGCGCTGGCTCATGCTGCGGCCTCGCTGGCCAGCTGTGCCGACTCGCGCTCATGCTCGGCGATCAGCAGCGCGCCAGCCTTCTCGATAGCGCGTAGGCGTGATTCTTGTTTCATGGGCGCGTGAGGCCATGGCCAGACGGTTGGAGCGAAGTCCGGCACCAGCACCTGAAGCAAATAGCCCGCCGCCGCACGCAGCAGCTCGTCATCGCGATAGCGTAGGTCGCGCTCCGGGTGATAACCCTTCACCAGCAGCTGGCGCTGGCGCTCGCTCAGAATGGCGTTCTCGCTCGGGCCGGTCACTGGCATGGCCGACCACAGCGCCAGCGGTTGCTCCCAACCATTGGCAGCCCTCTGCGCCCACTCAGTCGTGGTCATGCGCGCATATGGCCGAGTCACGGAGATACCCTGATCACGCCCGCGGCGCACCAGCAGCCACGCTTTCGGCTGTTGTCCCGCCTGGCGGGACTGCACCAGCGACTCCCACACCAGAAACGTCTTCTGTGTGTGGGCGTTCCCGTACTCGCCCGTCTCCGCGTTGAATGCGAAGTCCGTGATACCTGCATGCCGACACGAGCGCTCAAAATGTTCGCGACTGAAAAAGAGGGTCATGGTGCGGATCTCGCTTTTGGCTTGAATTGGAATAGCGCCGGAAATTCGAAGACCACCGCAACGCGCTGGCGATTTATGTTGTTCAAGCGCCAGCGTTCGGCGGGTAGGTGCTCGCGTAGGGCGTGCTCGATCTCGCCAGCTTCATTGCGCAGCCACAATTCGTCGCCCTGCACACGAACAACGATCAACTCTTCGTCGGTCACCAGATTGGTCAAGGTCTGGCTCACCTTCACTTCATTTCCCCGGTCTTGCGGTTGATCTCGGTCGGCTTGGTAAAGGCGCGCGAGAATCGGAACTCAGCGATTACCTGATTGAAATTGCTTTCCACCCGGTCGAAATACTGATTCCCCTCGGCCATCAAAGCCTGCGCCAGCATGGCCGCGGGTACGCTGCGCCCCTCCATCACGAAGGTGGCAAGGCATCGCACCAGCCGCTGCTCGGCGTAACTACCACTGAAGCCAGGTAACAATCGGCCTTTGCCGCGCACCGCCGTCCCTAGATCCACTGGGCGGGCGTCGGCCGTCGGCAGCACCAGATAGAAGCCGCCAAGGCGCTTTGGCTCCATGCGCGCCACGCGATCCTTTCTGCCGAAGATGCGTAGCCCGCTGGCCGCCAGCGACTTGAAAATCATGTTCGCGGTATCCAGCCGGTACTGCTGGCGATCAGTCAGCGTGATTGCGGCGGGCGCCGCTGGTACCGCGATTGCTGCTTGCATGTGCAACCTCTAAATCTTGAGCCGCAGCTGTGCGCGGTCACATTCGTATTCGCCGTGCGGAAGCTTGTGTGCCTGGGCCTCACAGTTCCGGCGTTCGCAATCACGGCAGTAGGTGTAGGCGGGGGCGTTTCGAGGCCTCCGCCAGATGACGCGATTGCTTTCGCAAAAACGGCAGTCCATCAGTCCTGTCCCGGTCTATCCCCGGACTATGCGGGGCGTGCATCGATCATCGCCTGCGCGTACACCCATCGGCGATTAGCAAAAGCGGCCATGCTTTCCTCGACATCCTTCACCAGCGGGCAGCTGATCGCGAAGTCATCGCGCAGGTCAGTCAGGTACTGATCCATCACCTTGGCTGGTGCTTTTGGTGCAGTGCTTGGGCTGGCGCAGGCCTCGACCGGCTTTTCCACCGATACCGGCAGCTCGACGCTGTGAAACGCCAGTGAAATGGCTTCAAACAGATCCGCAGTCGGCAGATGATCAGTGCCGATATCGGACGGCTTGGCGATCTTGTAGCGCCCCAGCTCGTCGAACGAATAAGGCAGCCGGGAACCCAGCAGCGTCAGCGGATCGCTTAACCCAGAGTCGGATGGCAGCACCAGCTTCAGAGTCCCCCGCTGGATCGCATAAGTAGCCAGAACTGTGCATTGGGCGCGACGGTTGACGAAGCGCATCCCGTTACCGCCCTTGGGCAGCGTCTGACCCATTGTCAGCCCGTAGCGCGCGACGGTTGGACTTGCGAACGCCTGAAGGTGCTTAAAGAACACAAGACCATCCCCCAGCACGTCGACCAGAATGGTGGCATTGGGAAGTGCGTGCGCGCGCTTGAACAACGCTTCGGCCTGAGCCTTGAGGTCACCGCGCTCGGCGTGGATTGGATACTCGACCACTTCCACCAACCGGCGCCCACCGGGGGTGTCGCAGACCTTCATGTGCGCTGCTACGGTCATTCCTTTGCGGTGGTCGCCCGCTACTCGTACGCCGAACACGTTCTGTACTTGGGCGTCCACTGGGATCGGGCTTGCGATGGCCAGCGCCTGGGCAATATCGGCCTCAGATAGCAGGTACTGACCTGGATCCCGCGCCACCGCCTGGAGAACCGCCGGGACTTCGGCATTAGCTGCCGTCGCCTTGGATTGAATTTTGCCGCTGACGACCATTTGCAGCTGACCGGGCGTCTGAGGACGAACGATGTCCTTGATGGCCGTGGCCACTGGGGAAGCCAGATAGCTGCTCAACAGCTGGCGCAGGCGGAAGTGGGTCTGTGCGTAGCGCTGCTTGCGGCCGAAGCACTCCTGCACTGATACCGGCTTGGAGCCAGGTACCTCAACCCAGTAATGAACACCGCGCGCGGCATTGCTGCGATCAGGCTCCGTCACCGCGATACCCTGAGTGATCAGCCACTGTTTGAACGACGACACGTTGCTGGCCATCAGCAGATCGGTGTCGTGCGCTTGTCCCTTCGGTTTAACTGCGGTGTTCGCCATCATTCAGCTCCTAGCGGGGGCGGCCTTGAACGGCCTCAGATTTTCGGTTCGTCCGCGGCGGATGGCCGGTGGACGTTTTTCAACAACAGGCTTGAGCCAAAGCTGTCCGGTTTTGAACAGGAACAGCTCCCACAGCCCGAGCTTGATTTTGGTGTCGCCCTTCTCGTACAGGCGCCACGACTCACGGCTCACGTAGATCAGTTCGCCCGCAGCGGTTTCGCTCAGGTTCACGTTCTTGCGGGCCATGCGGATGTTTTGGGGGGTTGGCTGGCGATCAGCAGAAAGCGTCATTCATCACCGCCGTCGCCGAGGCCTGCGATATCGGCCAAGCGCTTGGCCATGGCTTCGCGTTGCGCCTGAGTGGCGAGCCTGCCCCGCTCCAATCGCTCATCGAGCACCGCTTTATCGACGAGCGCTACAGGCGGCGCCGCCGGTTCGATATTCATGTTGTATAGGCGGCCCAACAGCTCAAGGTACGGACGGTTGTCGTAGACCTTCATTTCCAAGCCGTCTTTGGTTTCCTTCACGCCGCCGTACAACACCAGCGCACCCGGTGACAGGTGACGGGTGTCCTTGAGCACATGCTGGCCGATGCCGTTGCCATTGCACTCCGGGCATTCCGGGTGCGGGTCGCGGTTGGCATCAAAGCCCAACCCGCCCAGCTCATCGAATACCGGCGGCTTGCGCTTCTCGTGCTTCGCTTCTGCAACCAGCTGTTTATGCCGCTCCTGACGCGCCTCCAGCTCACGCGGTGTCATCTGGTAGCGAAAGTTCTTTCCGTGGCAGCACCGGCAGCACTTGTAGACGTATTCCACCAGCTCGCGTGGGTCGGCCATGGCCGCGCCGTAGATGCGCTCAATGACCTTTCCGGTGACGGCCTCAGTGTTAGCAAACAGCGCCGCGCGCTTCGCCTGGGTATATGGGTGATCCTTAACCTTCTTTAACAGCCGACTGGCGGCAGCGGCTGCTACCGCGTCGGATTTGCACTCGTAGCCCGCGTCGAGATACGACTGAGTGCCGTTTTGCGTGACCAGCCAAAGGTCGACAAACTTTGCCTGCCTCGCATCCAGATCGTGGAGACACCCGGCCTGCAAGGCTTCCAGCTCTTTCGCCTTCAGGTTTACGGATTTCTTAACGCCGGTACTTCCACCTGTTTTGCGAGGTGCCTTGGCTGGTGCGGGAGCTGCCGGAGCGGCGGCCGCGGCCTTGGTCGCGCGCGGCTTCTTGGTTGCTGGAACAGGCTTTTTAGGTGCCTTTTTTGGGGGTGTTTTTTGAATACGTCCACCCCGCACCTTAACTTCCGGCGGTACAGGAGGTGCGAACACA